>CANRNG010000103.1 GCA_947631935.1 uncultured Erysipelothrix sp. | reverse complement strand
ATTGATAATTATTTATTGTCACAAAAAATTACAGAGCGCAACGATTACACCGGTATCTATGAAGATAAACATTTCATCATGTTTTTGGTTGAAGCATTTGACATGGTTGCGATTGATGAGACACTCACCCCTACCCTCTATAAGTTAAAAACAGAAGGATCCTATTTTGATCACTTCTACTCACCTCAGTTTAATTGCGCTACGGCAGAAAGCGAACTCATGAGTATGTCCAGTCTGTACCCGGTTATCGGAACTTGTACCATGAATGCATACTACCAAAGTACCACGCCGCAAACAGTTTTCAATTTATTTTTAAATGCGGGTTATGAAACGCAGTCTTATCATAACTGGAATGACCAATTCTATTCACGCACTAAAATTCATCCTTTCCTTGGGTCCATGATATACAAAGATGTTGAAGACACAATCCCAAGATTGGTTTCTGGCTGGCAATCTGATTTAACCATGATGGAAACAGTCGTCAAAGACCTCAATGAAAAAGAGGGTCTACAAATGACCTATGTCATTACATCCACAACCCACTTCCCTTATGATAAAGACTCTCATTTGGGCAATAAGTATTTAGATAAAGTAAACCAAAAGTACCCCGATGCGCCCATGCACATAAACGCTATTTATCCAAAGCCATCGAACTTGATTTATCCATTCAATACTTGTTAGAAAATTATAAAGACATGGACAATACTGTCTTGGCCTTTTTCTCTGATCACCATCCCCTTAACATGCCTTTGGAATACTTGAAATCTTATTCAGAGATTAATCGCAGTGAATTTAATGGCTACAATAAAACACCTTTTATTATCTATGAACCCAACCAAGAATCAGAAGTTGTTTCAACCCCATCCAGTACCATTGATATGTTACCAACCATTGCCAATCTATTTGATTTAAACCATGACCCTAGACTCTACATGGGTAAGGACATTTATAGTGATGACAGTCATCTCGTCATTTTCCAAAATGGCACCTGGATTGATGAAGTGGGTATGTTTAATACCTATAGTACAACTTTCACCCCTTATGATGCATCTCATACCTACTCCAACGATGAGATTCAAACCATTAATAATAAGGTGAAGTCTAAATTGGCTATTTCTGCATCCATTTATCAAAATGACTATTTTGATGAAAGACCCTTTATCATTGATCGATTTAAATAATATTCAAAAATTAAAGAAAAAGAATCATACCTCTACGCATGATTCTTTTATTTTTATAGTATATCCTCAATCAAGGCCTCAATTAAGGCTTCATAAGACATACCAGACTTTTCTATAATACTTGGATAAAGTGATACAGAAGTAAATCCAGGTATGGTGTTGATTTCATTGAAATAGAGGGTTTCATCCTCCGTAATAAAGAAATCAACCCGTGCCATATGTTTACAATCCAATATATCAAACACATATGCCGCTTCTTTTTGGGTTCTTCTTAAAACTCCATCAGAATAAGGTGGATTATAAAGTGTTTCCTGTACTTCTGAAATATATTTTTCCTCAAAGTCTGCAACGGGTTTGAAACGGGTTGCTTGAGTTGGCCAAGAAACAATGTTGTGTTTTTTGGTTTTGAAAATCGCGACTGAGAGCTCTTGTCCATTAATATAGTCTTCTACTAAAATACGATTATCATATTTTTGTGCTTCTAAAATACCTGCTTTCAATGTGTCCTCATCTTCTGCATAAGTTATCCCAAAAGAGGATCCTTCTCTTGAGGGTTTGATTACGCATGGATATGTCAGCTTGGAATGGTCGATATCCGCAAATGAACTCACCAATTGATAGCGTGCCATTTTGATGCCTTCATGTTCACAAATTTGGTGGGTAAACGCTTTGTCCATACAAAGGGCAGAACTCGTCAGTTCAGAACCTGTAAATGGAATGTTGGCCATCTTTAAAAGTCCTTGAATCATACCACCTTCTCCTACAGGACCATGTAGGATTAAAAGTGCACCATCAATATTAAGGGGTGTCTCATTTCCTGCTTCATATAAACCCACCGAAGTTGCATTAAAGTTAAAAATCAGTGATTTTTCTTTGGGAAAGGTCAAAGTATCGAAGTTATTTTGATCATAATTGCCACTCACCCATTCACCTTGTTTGGTGATATAGATGGGTAAGAGATGATATTTATCTTTTGGGAAACGACTAAAGACTGAACCTGCTGATTTGATAGAAATATCATGTTCAGAGTCAGTTGAGCCGAAAATTAATCCAATTGTTTTCATATTAATCCTCTTTCAATAGTTTTTCTAATGTATAGTATCGAGACCCTTTAAATAATATAAAGTTCGCTGTCTCATAGAAAGGTTTTAAAGCTTGTTTAAGGCTGTTTAAATCTTCGTAATGTCTCATTCTATTATCTTCAAATTCATGCATGACACCACCGAATTCATCTCCCAAAAGGAATACATGCTTCACAGATTGTTTCAATGCTATCTGTAGGACTTCTTTATGAAGTTGATACGCATTTTCTCCCAGCATATACATATCTGCCAAGACCAGAATTCTATCTCCCTCATAGGGATAAGATTCAAACAGACTCAAAGCAGAGGCCATACTTTTTGGGCTTGCTTTATAAGCGTCAAAAAGTATTTTCG
>CANRNG010000102.1 GCA_947631935.1 uncultured Erysipelothrix sp. | reverse complement strand
TTGGGAACAACCATCGGTAATGCGCTTGAAGTTTATGAGGCAGTTAAAACCTTAAAGAATGAAGGTCCAAAGGACTTAGAAGAACTTTGCCTTGTCGCATCGGGTTATATGTTACTACATGGTGGTATTGCTGATAGTTATGAAGCTGGATATGAGATGGCATTAAAAGCACTTCGTGATGGCCGTGCTTATGAAACTTTTAAAAAGTGGATTGTTGCACAAGGGGGCGATATTTCATTTCTTGATGATTTAGATGGATTTATTTCAGTGAATAATAAAGTGGATGTGAAATCGACTGTCAGTGGTTATGTGAAGGATCTAAAAGCCTTAGAAATGGGTTTGACCTCACTCCATCTTGGGGCAGGACGCTCAACAGTTGAAGATGTTATTGATATGAAAGCCGGTATTATTTTGAATAAGAAGGTTGGCGATAAAGTCGAAGTGGGGGATGTTTTAGGAACACTCCTCAGTTCGAGTGAAATAACGGATTCACATATCCAAGAATTTTTAAACACTTATGAGATTGTGAATGAAAATGTAATGGTTCCTAAATTAATTGAACGTGTGCTATAATTGTGACTGGTGAAATCATGAAATTTGAAGTAACGATTGAAAATTTTAATGGGCCTCTTGATTTGATGCTCTATTTGATCAAGGATCATAAACTTGATCTTTTTGAGTTGAATATTGTGGACCTTGCGGATCAATATATTGCCTTTATTAATGCTCAGGATGAAAGTAAACTTGAAGCTGCCAGTGATTATATTTCGGAGCTGGCTGGATTGATTGAGTACAAGAGTAAAAAACTCTTGCCTCGCGATAAGACCGAACTTGAAGTCGAAAATCTTGAACAGGAAGAACGTGACTTAATACGGCGCTTAATTGAGTATCAACGCTATAAAGAAGTCAGTGTTGAACTGGCCGATCGTTTCAATGAACGGATGCACCAATTTATTAAACCGATGTCGACCGACTTGTTTAAATCATTAAAAAATTCCATTGATCAAGGAATCACCTTTGATCAAAACCCTTATGATTTAATGAAAGCCATGAATAAGGTTTTAATGCGTTATCGCATTTCAAATCCACATGATGTTTCTTTTGAAAAAGTGGAACTTTCGGTGGATGATCGTATGATTACTTTAAGAAGACATTTTTTAAATGAAAAAGTATATACCTTAGATGCACTTTTAAATGATTCACCCAGTCTGCATCATTTAATTGTGACCTTTCTAGCCGTCTTAGACATGCTGAGAATGGGCGATTTAAAAATTAATATACAGGAAGAAACTGTATATTTGAAAGGGGCTGTTTAAGATGAACTACCAAAGTGCTTTGGAATCATTACTCTTTGCTTTTGGAGATGAGGGTGTTTCAATTGATGAAGTTAAAGATATGTTTGAAATGGATGCTACAGAGATTGAAAGCTTGATTGAAGCATTTATGGATCGCTATCGTCAAGATGATCATGGGGTGGAATGTGTTAAGTATGGAAATCGCATTAAATTTATCACAAAAAAAGAACATCATGGCTTGATTACTTCTTTTTTGGATATCAATACCGAACGTCAACTTTCTCAAGCTGCATTAGAAACCCTGGCGATTATTGCTTATAAACAACCCATTACACGGGTTGAAATTGAAGAAATTCGTGGTGTAAATTCTGATATGATGTGTCGTAGGCTCGAAGCCATGGACTTAATTGTAGAAGTGGGTCGTGCAGATACCGTCGGTAAACCCATCCTTTATGAAGTAACACCTTCGTTTTTAGATGTTTTTAAACTCACATCATTAAAAGAGTTACCCGAAATTAAATTTGAAGAAATGGAGGAAGAAAATGGCCTCTTCAAACGAGATTAGACTTCAAAAAGCCATCGCCATGAGCGGTATTGCTTCTAGAAGAAAAGCAGAAGAACTTATTCTGAAAGGCGTGGTGCGTGTGAATGGTGAGGTGGTGCGTGAACTTGGAACTAAGGTTTCACCACAGGACCAAATTACCGTGAACAATCAAGCCATTCAAAAGGAAGAAAACTTTGTGTATTACCTTTTAAACAAGCCCAGAGGGTTTGTAACCACTACAGACGATCAATTTGATCGCCCGACAGTCTTAGATATTGTTAAAGATAAAAATAGACTGTACCCTGTAGGACGTCTTGATATGGATACAACAGGAGCCCTTATTTTAACCAATGATGGTAACTTTACCCATATGTTGACCCATCCGTCATACGAAATGGAAAAAACCTACCGCGTTTCAGTGGAAGGCAACTTGGACTATGATATAACCAACGCCCTTAAAGCAGGATTGACAGTTAAAAATGTTGATTATAAACCCATGAAAGTTAAACGTATTAAATATATCAAACAAAAAGATAGAACTGCCTTTGATATTGTTTTACAAGAAGGGAAGAACCGTCAGATTCGTACTTTGATGGATCATTTTAATGTACCTGTGATTCGTTTACACCGCTATGCGATTGGTGATTTGAATTTAGATGATTTAAAGATTGGTGAATATCGTAGGTTAAAACCTTTTGAGGTAAAACGATTGATCGAACAAGCCGCAGGTAAATAAAAATGCAACAGTTTTTTATTGATTCTATCGACGATATAAAATTCTCTAAAACACAACTACACCAGATCAAAAATGTTTTGCGTATGCATACAGGGGATACTATGAGATTGGTTGATTCAAAGGGATTGGGGATTGTGGTTGAGATTAAAGACGACAATCTTAGTGATTTTAAAGT
>CANRNG010000101.1 GCA_947631935.1 uncultured Erysipelothrix sp. | reverse complement strand
TCTTCTTCATTACATCCACGAGATAAATCTGAAACAGGTTTATTGAGACCTTGTAGAATGGGTCCAATTGCTTCAAATTCACCAAAGCGTTGTGCAATTTTGTAACCGATATTACCCGATTGAATTTCAGGGAATACAAATACTCTGGCTCTACCTGCAACCTTAGAATCGGGTGATTTAAGTTTTGCAACTGTAGGCACAAAGGCTGCGTCAAATTGTAGTTCTCCATCAATTTCATAATGAGGCGCAAGTTCTTGAGCAATCTTTGTTGCTTCAATTACTTTGTCCACATCTGGACTTAATGCTGATCCTTTTGTTGAGAAGCTTAACATCGCAACAGTGGGTTCAATATCAAAGAGTTCAGCAGTTTTAGCACTTTCAACCGCAATTTCAGCAAGTTCTTGTGCATTGGGGTTAATATTAATAGCACAGTCTGAGAACAAGTAAGTTTCATTACGACGTGTCATAATGAAGGCACCACTGGTACGACTCACACCTGGTTTTGTTTTAATGATTTGAAGAGCAGGTCTAACTGTATCACCAGTTGAGTGAACAGCACCACTTACCATCGCATCCGCATATCCAAGATAAGTCATCATCGTTCCAAAGTAATTGTAGTTGTTCATGAGACCATCGGCTTGTTCAGCAGTTGCTTTACCCGCGCGTCTTTCCACAAATCCATCCACAAGTTTTTGGCGATCTTCAAAATTCATCGGATCCACAATTTCTACCAATTCTGTTCTAAATCCATTGCTTGATCCAAGTTCACGAATTTCATCAGGGTTTCCTAATAAAATAGGCTTTACAAGCTTATCGGCGGCCAAACGAACAGCAGCACCAATAATTCTAATATCGTTTCCTTCGGGGAAAACAACAGTGATTCCTTTTTCTACGATTTTAGATTTCAATCCATCAAATAAATCCATAAGTTCCTCCTTATATTACAGTTATACTATATCGTTTGGAACCGGTTTACACAAGTCTAGAACTACGATTTTTAATGAAAATAAGGTTCAACTTTGAGATTTAAGCATAATTATTAAATTAAACAGGCCCACGATCCAATATCCTTTAAAAAATCGATTTTTTATATAAAACACTTGAAAATATATAAAGCTATGCTATAATTTATAAGCGCATGAAAATATTGGGCTATAGCCAAGCGGTAAGGCACCAGACTTTGACTCTGGCACTCCCTGGTTCGAATCCAGGTAGCCCAGCCAATTATCTATGAATACACTTCACATTGAAGTGTTTTTTATTACATTTATTCGTGTAAATCTCGTGCTGTAATAAATCATTTTATTTCTTTTGATATTTTTACATTTTACCCTTGCATTTTTCTTGTGGTGTTGTATAATGATTTAGCACAGTGTAAAACGGTTCCTTAGCCAAGTGGTAAGGCAATAGACTGCAACTCTGTGATCACCGGTTCGAATCCGGTAGGAACCTCCAGAACTTGGGGATGTGGCGGAATGGTAGACGCAACGGACTTAAAATCCGTTGAAGGTAACTTCGTGAGGGTTCAAGTCCCTCCATCCCCACCATTAAATTTATTGGTTCTAATTATATACGCGCCCGTAGCTCAATTGGACAGAGCGTCTGACTACGGATCAGAAGGTTATGGGTTCGACTCCTGTCGGGCGCGCCATTATTTTTTTTGCTCGGGATGTAGCACAGCTTGGTAGTGCACCTGGTTTGGGACCAGGGGGTCGCAGGTTCGAATCCTGTCATCCCGACCATTTATTATTTATAACAGTATTTATTAATCTTGTATCTAACTTGGCGGGATAGCTCAGTTGGCTAGAGCGTCCGGTTCATACCCGGGAGGTCGTGAGTTCGAGCCTCACTCCCGCTACCATGATATTTAAATGAATCTTGTAGCTGGACCCTTAGCTCAGTTGGTTAGAGCCACCGGCTCATAACCGGTTGGTCGTAGGTTCGAGTCCTACAGGGTCCACCAATAATTTAATATGGAGGAGTACCCAAGAGGCTGAAGGGACTGGTCTTGAAAACCAGCAGGAGTTAGTAGCTCGCGTGGGTTCAAATCCCACCTCCTCCGCCATTTGATTTATTAAATAAATATGTTATACTATATAAGCGCAATGCGTGATATACATCGCGGGGTGGAGCAGTCTGGTAGCTCGTCGGGCTCATAACCCGGAGGCCGTAGGTTCAAATCCTGCCCCCGCAACCAATGGCCCTTTAGCTCAGTAGGTAGAGCAATGGATTGAAGCTCCATGTGTCCTCAGTTCGATTCTGAGAGGGGCCACCATCATAAACAATAAAGCGAACATCTTCTAAGAATGTTCGTTTTTTTTGTTATTTAGAAAGGAGACACTATGAGAAGAAAGCCTTTGGCGAATCTAGTTCAGGAGTTTGTGGTTGAAAAATTCGAGTCCAGTGGAATGTCTATGATAAAGTTCTGTAATACCTACAACTTATCCATTACAACATTAGACAAATTTCTTAAACAAACTGAAATTAAGTTGTACTCGACCATCGTTGATCGAATCTTAACTAACCTGGAAATAGATCTGGCAACACTAGCTGAAAAGTATGGTGAGTATCTGGATGAATAAAAAAAAGACCCTGGAATGGGTCATGGACTTCCAACAAGTCTATATTCTTACAAAGGACGGCAATCCTAAAGTAAGATAACGTTCTTTGAAAAATTAATGCAATTCTTCAAAGTTGCTTTAAGCATGCACATTTTTAATAGTGCTGCCTACGAGTACATTATACGATTAAAATTCGTAAAATGCAACTTTTTAAACTATAAAAGATAAATAAAAAAAGGTATGGTTACGTACCTTCGGTAATATGGAAGGGGAATAAAATGAATGAACTACTTAGAACAATACAATGTCTGGTTTGAGCCAC
>CANRNG010000100.1 GCA_947631935.1 uncultured Erysipelothrix sp. | reverse complement strand
ATTTGCAGGTTCTTCTAATGAGACTGGAGCAGAGCGACAGTCTCTATGTGTTTTGAGAGGAGTAGATAGCTGTCAAAGGGGATTTTCCATTTTACTTTTTTACTGAATTCTCTTTGAGGGAAGATATCCACTGCGGGCTTGCGTATGTGGGAACATATCCACTATTTAAATAATCTTCATGTGAGTTTATTGTAAAATTTAATACATCAAAAGTACGATGTGGTGCACCTCTTTGTTTTCCAGCATACACCATCTATAAGCATGTAATATTTTGTAAAAATAATTTTAGTACTTTATTTGTTAGTAGATAAAATTTGATTATCGGAGACATTTCACAATGTTATAAATTAACTAAACAATTCGATAGAATCCGTAATATCTTGGTATCAATTAGGCATAACCCATTGTTTTGGTCGAGGGAGTAGGGTGTCATGCCTTGTCGTGTGTGCATCTAACACAGATGTTATGAATTGGTAACTGGTATGTACTGTGCTGTAAAAACCCTCCTGTTCAACTATTAAGTGGGGTTCTATCCGATTCGTTCAATACCAGTAACTAAGTATAGTAATCACAGCATGTTTCAGGATTAACACAAAAGACTGTCTCTTCGAAACCATCAATAAAGCAGTAATGGATACCGTTATCCCAACCAAAAACCTCGGCACCAATAGGTGTACAAAAATATCGCTCACCTTCTTCCCTGGATAATCCTACCCCAGAAGTGTCCAGATTCAATTCGCAAAATGCTATATATATATCCTTCATTTTCTTAATACACCCTTCTTTCAGATTTCTAATCCATCTCCTGTGACATTAATACCACCTGTCTCCAGTTGAATGTTATTTTCGGATCAGGCTGACGACGCACTCAACGTGCCTTGAGGTGACAATAAATATGCCATGAAGACCCAGTGGCTCCTTGGTGTCAGCTTATTTCCCATAAATCTCCACTTGAAAGCATAAATATTGGTATTAGCACGAAAAACAAAGTATGAAAAATCTGTCCAACAAGGCATTTTATTTTCGGAATACTTTTTTAATACATCACACTGCTTATGCAAGTGTAAAATATCCCATACAAAGAGCTATAGTTGACAGGACATAAAGAGAAGCCTGTAACCATTCTTTATCTTTTATATTTATAATCACATTCAGGCTTCCAACAACTATAACAGCAGTAACAACAATTAACCATGTGAACATTCCTCTAAGAAAGATAAACTCTAAAGCTGTTAGAGTTCCCACAACTAAAAATGCAATTTGAAAATATTTAGCTACCCTCATAATGATCTCCCTTTCTAAACAAATATGAATTTACTCTAGACTTTAAGTCTCCTCGATACTATTTCAAAAGTATTTTTTTCATAGATATAATAATGATTTTATCACTATTAAACTAAGTCTTCAACAGCCAAGTTGTAACTATTGCTAAATAGTTTTCTGATGTTTTCATCAATCTAAACATATATTAATCTCATTCGAACACATCTATTTATAATTTTAATTAGATTTTGATTATTTTTTACTTTTTTAAAATACAGTGGCGTGGGCGACTCATTGTAATTAGCAATATCAACCTTATATTCAGCAACTGTATAATTAGATACTAGCCCATTTCCATCATAATGTTTCTAGATATCCTTCTTCTATAAACATTATGGCATAATTTTTCCAGCTTCACAACTGCTTCAACATGAAACGAGTGAACACTAAGTATGTCATGAAGTCTTGTCTGTATGTGGAAACATATCCACATGATTTTTAACGATAGAATAAGGTTATCGTTAAAAGGCATTACCTCGATAAACCGGGGTTGTCATCAAACTGGAGCTCCTGTTGTTTGTCTTTTCAACACAATAAAGCTTATGACACAAATACTAATATACGCTATAACAAACAATACAACATGAGCTATGCTGATAGGGTATGGAGCAATCCACCCTTGTTTGAAAAATGCGATAGAAATTGCACCCGTAACCATAGAAAGTGGCATGAACAAGAACCCGCTGAGATTAAGCCAGGTGACAGCAAAAGGCGGCCTTGCTACAGAGAGTAACCGCCCTATAAAGTATCCGGCAATTCCAATGGCCTGAATAATCATTGAACCCCATAAGGTATACATGGTTTGCGTTTCATGCCAGCCTGCAAAAGCACTAAATAACCCAATCGCAACAAATGCTGTTGATGCGATATATAGTATCTTGCTTTTTAGTTCAGAGCTTTTCTGCTCTTTATCTGCAACCGGTTCAATTCCTTTTAGAATATAATCGGTTGTAACTCCGAAGTAATCGCTCATGGTAATTATTTTTTCCAAATCCGGCAAGCTTTGTTCGCTTTCCCATTTTGAAACTGCCTGCCGAGATACTCCTACCTTGCCTGCAAGTTCCTCCTGTGAAATTCCTTTTGTTTTTCTCAAATACTGTATTCTGTCTGCCATATTCATAACGCACTCTCCTTTCTTTTATGGTTTAGTTATATCAAACCAATCGGTTTCATGGCTACCAAGCCGCATTGGAAATATGTCAACCAACAGTTGCAATGCTGTTTTTTTTGTAAACCAATATAAATAACCTATTCTACAAATTCACGATCAAGTTCAGTGGCTAAGATTTCTTTATTTTACTTAGTTCTTGACATCAATACCACACTCTCCACATGTGTCGTCATTCTCTGATGAGACCATATTGCTTGCCCCGTCATTCTCACATGAACACAAAATTTGTGTCTCAGTTATTTCTTTGATTTCAGTCCCATCAACAACTTCTGCCAGCTGTTTCTCCATCTATGACACCTTCTTTCCTTTATCTGAATTCTTCTGCTCTTTATAATTGTCCTTTGCATTCGGAATCGTTTTTGACTGATTCCCTTTTAATACAAAAGTCAATTTATAAGGATCCTGATTGCCTTCTTCATCGTATCCTCCGACTAAAATTCTGTCGATAATACTTTCAAGGACTACCCGGTCAAATTCATCA
>CANRNG010000099.1 GCA_947631935.1 uncultured Erysipelothrix sp. | reverse complement strand
TGAGAGCGATGCATCTCCTTCTTGCGATGAAGAAGTTGCTGAACTTCCCTCAATTCATATCCGACTTTGCGTTCCATAGATTCACCTCCATTAAATGTTAGCGCACTAACAATATTATCACCGACACCCCATTCTGTCAATATTAAAGCACACCATCTAAAACATCACACAATTTTAGGTTTCAAATAGCGTGAATATTCGTTATACTAATCTATGTACTTAGAAAGAGGATTTATCCATGAAAAAAATAATAAGTTTATTGACCACCCTTTTCTTATTGACAGCCTGTGGCTCAAAAGAAGCAACCTTTGATTACAGTAGCGTTTTTGATGAAAATGGATTCTTCAAAAATATCACTGCATCAGATTATGTAGAAGATTATGATTATGAAAATATTGATATTCCAGATACTGCGCTTCAAGTCTCCGAAGAAAATGTTAGAAAATCACTGGAAACACTCTTTACCTATTTCCCACCCGAAACCAAAGAAATTACCAACCGAAAAATTGTAGATGGTGATACCGTTAATATTGATTATGTCGGATCCGTGGATGGTGTAGAATTTGAAGGGGGATCAACTGGGGGTAAAGGCACTGCAGTAACCATTGGTGTTACCAGTTATATTGATGATTTCCTACAACAATTAATTGGCCATACACCGGGTTCCACCATTGACATTCATGTTACATTTCCTCAAAACTATCAAGAACAAAGTTTGCAAGGTAAGGATGCTGTCTTTGTGACAACCCTTAACTTCATTCAAGATCGCGTGGTTGATGACGCTTATGTGACAAAGAACCTCAAAAGTATCTACGGATGGACCACCGTTCAAGAAATGAATGCTGGAATCAAAGCAGAAATTGTTGAAACATTGAAGCAAGATTATCTCTATGGATTTATCACTAAAAACATTAAAGTAGAATCCATTCCAGAAGCATTAATCAAATACCAAGAAGACAGTATGATTAAATTCTATGAAGCATATGCATTGGAATATGAGGTAACTTTGGAAGAATTCATTAAAACCTATTTAAACCATGACAGCGTTGAAGCTTTAATTGAATCTCAAAAAGACTATAACTATGAAAACGCAAAGTTTAGCATGATCATGATTGCCGTTGCGGAAAAAGAAGCATTCAATCTAACTGACGCCATGTTGAATGCATACTTCCTTGAACAAACCGGGAGTGAGGACTACAGTTCGGTTGAATCGGTTTATGGAAAACCTTACTTAAAACATATTATTATGAATGAAATGATCTTTGACTTAATCTCAAGTAAGAATTAAGGTAATAAAAACGAGTTTAATGACTCGTTTTTATATGAAATAACGCTATAATAGAAATAGAGAAAACAGGAGGCATTATGAAAACGACAGCATTTGACAATGAAAAATACAAAAAAATACAACGTGATAAGATTTTAGAACGCATCTCTCAATTTGAGAATAAACTCTATCTTGAGTTTGGAGGAAAGCTCTTTGATGATTATCATGCATCCAGAGTGCTGCCTGGCTTTTTACCCGACTCCAAAATTCAAATGTTAATTGAGATGAAAGAGAATGTGGAAATTGTGGTGGTCATCAATGCCCAAGACATTGAATCCAATAAAGTTCGTGGTGACTTAAACATCCCCTATGACCAAGAGGTTTTACGCCTCATTGATGCTTTTAGAAAGATTGGTCTTTTGGTAGGGTCGGTTGTGGTAACCCATTATAATGCCCAAGATGATGTTGAACACTTTATCCATCGTTTGGAAAACTTGGGTTTATCTGTCTTTAAACATTATGTCATTAAAGGATACCCCAACAACATCCCTTTAATTCTCAGCGAAGATGGCTTTGGTAAGAATGAATATGTCGAAACCACCAAACCCTTGGTTGTGGTAACCGCACCGGGTCCAGGTAGTGGTAAAATGGCAGTCTGTCTTTCACAAATGTACCAAGACTACAGTCGTGATATTAAATCAGGCTATGCTAAGTTTGAAACCTTTCCTATCTATAATGTCCCCCTTAAAAATCCCATTAACCTTGCTTATGAAGCAGCCACGGCAGATTTAAATGATGCCAATATTATTGACCCTTATCATCTTGAAAGTTATGGAGAAACGGTCGTTTCTTACAATCGTGATGCCGAGGTCTTCCCTGTTCTTAAAAATATTTTTAAATCGATTATGGGTACCTCTCCCTATTTATCGCCAACAGATATGGGCGTAAATACGGTGGGTGATTGTATTGTCAATATGGACGCTGCCATTGATGCCAGTCGCCAAGAAATACTCCGTCGTTATTTTAATGCACTGACCAAGGAAAGACTCTCTGGTGTTGAAGATGACGCGGTTCATAAAATAGAGCGTCTCATGAGTCTTGCGAATATTTCTATAGATGATCGTCCTGTTGTAAAATATGCACATGAAAAAGCAACGGAAGCACAAGAACCTGCCATTGCGATTGAACTTGAAGATGGACATATCATTACAGGTAAAGCGTCTACCTTATTCAGAGCTTCTGCCAGTGTTTTATTAAATGCAATCAAGTATTTAGCTAATTTAGATGATAAGTTGGATATTATTTCCAGACATGTCATCAAACCTGTTCAGGATTTAAAAGTTCAAACTTTGGGCAACAACAACCCACGCATCAACGCAGATGAGATGTTGGTTATGTTGTCAGTCGCCGCAACCACCAATCCAGTTGCTGAACTGGCGCTTAAGCAACTTCCCAAACTTAGAGAATGCGAAGCCCATTCAACCATTATATTAAAACAAGATGACCTAGATATCTTCACCAAGTTAAAGATGAATTTAACATGTTCACCTGAATTTAGAACTAAGAAACTCTATCACAAACGATAAGGTATGCAAAGCATACCTTTTTATTTCAAAACTTGATAAGATGCAATCCCAAATAGTAAAGCCCCAAACACAATCATAAAAATAAATTTGGGCTTGCGATTTTTATGACGAAACACATACATGGCTATAA
>CANRNG010000098.1 GCA_947631935.1 uncultured Erysipelothrix sp. | reverse complement strand
ATAGAGAAAGGATGGCTTTCTTTAGGCATCTTGGATTGGGTGAATTTTAAGAACACATATTGGCCTGGTTCATAATCTAACCTATCTCCATTGACTGGTTTAAGCTCTATTTCATAGACTGTGGGTGATGGCATTGATATTGATACGACCGTATATTTCGGTAACATTCTTTTAGATATTTCATAGACAACATATGCACCCAAAGTAAAGACAGTATAGACCCAAAGTAAGACTTCAAGACTACCGCTTGCGATTCTTCTTATATGGAAAAATATTGCGATTACAGAAACCAAAGACAAACGATGGACCCAAAGATGTGTTTCTCGTTTATAGTATTTTTCTTTGCGTTGCATCAGTTTGCGACTGCGCTTGATAAATGTATTGGATAAAACAAAGGTACCTGAAAGTACGGATGCTGCTAAAGTAATGACTCCAATAAATCCCGTCTTAGAGAGAAAAGACATTTCACCAATGCTTTGGAGTCCATTGAACTGTAGCATAATATGTAAAAATGCTGCCACGGATAAAACCATGCCCATGTAACCATGAATGTGGTACATATCTGGTAACCCTAATTTCTTTTCAATTGATTTGGGCCTCACTGCAATTAAAATAAGTACCAACATCATTGAGTAAGCTAAAAATCCTGAACCGAATGATAACAATGTTCTAAATCTCACGGTTTCTCTTGGAATCGTGTATGCTGCCATAAAGCTTACAAACATCGCAAAAGAAACCATGGGGAAAAACCATGTATATTTTTGTTTCATAATTGACCTCCTATGTTTTTGATGAGATCTCATCCCCTAACTTTTACCTAGAAATGCTACCATGCATAGTGGATAAAAATTCGAAGATAAACATATTTCAGTCGCCCAAGAGATATCGGTTCTTATCTCTTTAGATAACCAGTCAGAACAATCCTTCGATATTCGCAAAACAACAGACCCCTAGCCAATATCCGCAAGAAAATGAGGTGACTCATCTATAAATATTTTAACAAAATCTTTTTTCAATTAATAATATGACGCCTAAAAAAATAAACCCCTCTTATGAGAAAGGTTTATTATATGCGACCATTCGTTTTATTTTTTGTAAAGTATTGTCCACATCTTTCACATCTTTAAAAACGATGTCCGCTATTTCTTTATAAGAATGCCCATCCAGCCACAACCGAACACAATCCCGTTCATGTGGTAGAAAGCCATTCAAAATATCTTCAAAGATATTCCTGGCTTCAGACAAAACTGCCTGATAACTTGGATTGTGTTCATTACTGGCATTTGGGATCACATCCATCAACGTGATATTTTCACCCTCAGCAATTTCAACATCCAATGAAAAGGATGTGTCTAACAGTTTATAAGATAAAGACCGACATTTTCTTAAAAGTGTTAAGACATGCGATTCACAGCATAGTTTTATATAAAATGCCAAACCAACAAATTTCGCTTCTGAATACGTATACAGTGCTTCCATAAAACCCAAATGTGCCTCTTGGACCAAATCAAAGACTTGGATGCCTTCAGGTTTTTGAATATGATAGTTTTTAAATGATAGTTTCCACAACAAAGATTCATAATTAGAAAGCACCATTTGGTAAGCGCATTCACAGTCTTGGCGGATCATATAGATATACTCGAAATCGTTCACAATTTCCCCCCCTTTCTACTTTAGTTCCTTCGACTGATTATATCGTAGAGTAAAACACCGGTAGCTACAGAGACATTTAAAGAATTGACAGATCCACGCATCGGAATCGTAACCAATATATCTGCTGCATCTTTAACCAATCTTGAAATACCCTTGCCTTCAGATCCAACCACAAGGACAATGGGCATATCGACTTTGAGTTGTGTATAATCAATGGCATCCACACCATTCTCAGCTGCCACAACCCAATAGCCCCGTTCTTTTAAAATGTTTAATGTTTGTACTAAATTTGTGACTTGTGCCACTTTTACTGTATTAATAGCCCCTGTTGAAACTTTTGAGACGGTGGCATTCAAACCCACAGAACGATGTTTCCCAATAATAACACCATCGACACCCGTCGCATCACAGGTTCTTAAAATTGCACCTAAATTATGTGGGTCCTCGATTTGGTCACACATCACCAAGAGATTATTTTTTGAAGCACTTAAAATTGCTTCAAGGTCATAGTATTTGAAGCCTTCTATTTCAAGTATGATTCCTTGATGGTTTCCCCTAATTTTTTTATCCAAATCCTGTTTTGTTACAAAACTACGAGGAACATTTTTATTCAATAGCTTTTCTACATCCTGAAAATGTCCACCTTTTTGAAGGTACACATGATGGGGTTGGTTATTTTCTTTTAAATAGGCAATGGCAGCATTTTTACCATAGATATATTCTGACATTAAATAATCACACTTTCTTTATATAATTCCCACAGCACTTCAAGTCGCTTCAAATCATTCTCTAAATAAAGATAACCCCAAAGCGCCTCAAATCCAGTGGATAAACGATAACTAATCATATCCGCATTTTTAGCCATGGTCGCTGATTTTGCGTTTCGACCTTTTTTAAAAATCAGTACTTCAGCTTCTGTTAACAGTTCATTTTTAAGTAAATATGAAATAAATTCCGCTTGGGCGTTGGCAGAAACAAACTTGATCGAAGTTTCTTGAAGTTTTTTTGTGCTGGTGATACCCCGATTGACCAAGTACTCACGTACTTGTAGTGATAAAACCGCATCCCCCACAAACGCCAACACATTCCCACTGTGCTGCATCATAGATATCCTTTTTCCAATAAACGTTGACGATAGATATCGGCTTGTTCAAAATCTTTGATTGCTTTTGCGTTTTCCCAATTATTAAATAAAGTTTTATCAGCATCACTTAAGTTAACGGCTTCAAAAGTGAGCCCCAGAATATCTAACATTTTTTCAATTGTATTCACATACAAATCAATTGCTTCAAAATCATAATCTTTGGTGCGTAGGCTTTGGTTAATCTTTTTGATGCATTCAAAAAGTGCTACTTG
>CANRNG010000097.1 GCA_947631935.1 uncultured Erysipelothrix sp. | reverse complement strand
GAATCCAAAGCATCAATGACTGCATCTGTAATCTCTGCACTCTTCATCCAAGGTCTTTGGTCAAAGGTCACATCATCCCCTTGAATTTCAACCCATGTTTCAAGTTCATCAGAGACTTTCTCTGAACGGTTTCCATTCCAGAAGTAAGTCATATGACCATATTTTTGAGTTTCAGATATCGCAAATACTTTTAGATCATGTTTTACCATTTCATCTGTCAATGTGTTTTGAATATGAGGTGGTTCAACCAAGAAATGTTCAGGAATCTTAAGGTCTCCATCATATTGAAGCATCCCTGCAAATTTAACATCAGGAACGACACCACGATCAAACTTATCAAATTCAACACCCATTTCAAATGTCTTAGATATTTCTAAAGCCCGGTCTCCTCTAAAGTTAAAGAAGATAACGGAATCCCCATCCACAATTGGCGCAATGGCTTTTCCTTCTTTTGCAACAACCCAAGCAGGCACATATTGATCAGAAAGGTCTGGTGTTTCAGCACGATACGTTTCAAAAGCTTCAGTAGCACTTGAAAATTGACGCGCAACCCCTTGAACATGGGTTTGCCATCCTCTTTCAACCATACCCCAATCTGCATCATAACGGTCCATGGTCACAAGCATTCTACCACCCCCAGAAGCAATCACTGCTTCAAAGGAGTCATCATTTAACTCAGCCATTAAATTCTCAACCATATCAATGTAGACCAAGCCAGATTGTTGTTCAACATCACGGCCATCACTCAACGCATGTAAAGCAACACGCTTGATGCCATCTTCTTTAGCACGACGAATCATCGCTAAAACATGATTCACATGGGAGTGAACATTACCATCTGACAATAAACCGATGAGGTGTAAAGTATGACCCTCAAGATCACTACTTAACCACTTCCATGTACTGCTTTCAAATATTTGTCCGCTTGCGATAGATTCATTCACAAGTTTGGCACCTTGTGAGTACACTTGTCCAGAACCCAAAGCATTATGTCCAACTTCAGAATTACCCATATCTTCATCTGAGGGCAATCCAACGGCTTTACCATGGGCCTTCAATTGAATATTAGGGCAAGTACTCATTAATGTATCCAATGTCGGTGTATAAGCTTGTTTGACTGCATTACCTTCAACAGCCTCATTAATACCCACACCATCCATTACGATTAAAACTACAGGATTTTTTTTCATAATTTCCTCCTTAACACCCCTCTATTATACACGCTATTTTGAAAGTTTAAAACAATAAATAAGAATGAAAGCACATACAAACAAAAAAGAAAAAGCAGGAAGCCTTCACACTTCCTGCCTTTAGTTTAATCTTGAGATCTCCGTCTCAATAATTTAGATATCTTTCTACTTTGTTTACGAGAATAAATCAACAATCCAATGCTACTGATACCAGAAACACCCGCGATCACAGGCATCACCATACCATCCAAAGAAACACCCTGATTATCAAAAGCAACATAAGCCACTTCTGTATGACCTTGTTTATCTAAATAAACCAACTTCTCATCCCCATTTAAATCAATCGCATGGGTAAAGTATGAATCCAAATCATGCTCCCAACCTTTAATATCAGTCGCAAAATTTAAACCATAATCAAGATTATAAAAGTCATTATCAACCAAAACAACAATTGGACCGTATCTACGACCCCCATAAGTCCGTTTATCATCTTCTTCCAATACTTTATCAATGAGTAAGGTAACTTTATCTTCACCATCAACCACAATCAAGACTTCGTTCAAAACATTTCGATTCCCGTCAATTAAAAGCCACTTACCTTCACCATTATCACCATAAACAAGCACCAACTTATTCTCACCATATTGATAGTAATAATCAGTCTTATCTACATCTTCATCAAAGTAAACAACCTCAAAACCATACTTAGAAATTACTTTATCCAAAAGTTCATCATTAAGGAAACGGTAAGACCCCTGCCCAACAGTATAAACTGCTTTACTTTCAGGCGCTTTTTTAACCGTAATCTTAAACTCCTGTTCCACTTCATCTTGCGAAGCACGTACCACAATCTCAACCTTATCATGACCTGCATCCAGTTTATACATTTGTGTATACTCTAAAACCACATCATCCGCAATTGGAACCAAATCCAACTTAAACGCGTCTACACCCCGTGGCAATTCAAACGCATAATCAAACTTACTCACAGATGGATTATCTTCCAATAATGTTTCACCCTTAAGTCTGGTCGATTCAGAAATAATTGAAATATTTTCAATCAAAGGCTTCTTTTGACGCTCTGCCAATTCACGTGCCTTCTTCTCAGCCTCAGTTTCACCTTTAGGCATCTCCGGATTATAGGTTCCAGTATTTCCACCGCCGGTATTATCACTACCACCGGTATTACCGCCACCAGTAGAAGGCTTTTCTTTAACTGTAATTGTAAGTGATTTTGTTACGGAACCAGGCGTAAATGGCGCCTCATTTAAGGCATATTCACCTTTAAACGAAACATTAATAGTTCCTGTTTTAGAGGCATTTACGTTAACGGTATTAGATCCAGCTGCATTTAAAGCAACGACCAAACTTCCAGATGAAGCACCCGAAACTGTAACAGTACCCGTAAGTGAATACTTACCTGAACTATCGTTTGAAATTGTTATTGTCACACTATCGCCTACTGTTACAGAACGCGGTCCTGAAAGTGAAACACTCGGAGCTGCGACAACATTGATTGTTGTGAACAATACCATCAGTACAACTGCACATATTGTTGTTAATATCTTTTTAGTCATCTTTACCATCCTTCAATTGTATATTTTTTGGTTAAATGCGCCTGCAACATCGCCATATCAACAACTGTAATTTTACCATCTTTATTGATATCACCTGCAGTAAATTCAGCATCTTTCAGTGTGTATTTTTTTGTTAAATGCGCTTGTAACATCGCCATATCCACAACTGATATTTTCTTATCACCATTTAAATCACCCAAACTTACAGTTGGCGTTGGATCTGGTGTTGGCGTAGGTGTTTCAACCTTAACCAAGAAATCAGCAGATGCATATCCTACTTG
>CANRNG010000096.1 GCA_947631935.1 uncultured Erysipelothrix sp. | reverse complement strand
TCTTTTTAAAGTCTTCTGCATCGGTAAAGAAAAATCCAGTTTCATCTTCTAAAATAATATCTTTTAAAGGCTCATCATATCGTGCAAACACACATAAACCATTGGCCAAAGCTTCAATAAAAGTTAGCCCTTGTGTTTCCGTTAAAGACGCACTCACAAAGGCATCACTGATTTGATAGTATGAGACAATCTCATTTTGCTTAACTGCGCCCACAAATGTGACATGCTTATCAATACCATAACTTTGTGCAAGGTTTTCTAAATCACTTTTAGCAGGTCCATCCCCTACAATCATCAAATGACACTGGGGACGTTCTTTAACCAACTTAGAGAAACCCTCAATTACCAAATCAATACTTTTCTCTTCTGCCAAACGTCCTGTATAGTTAATCACAAAATTGTCATTAAAATTATATTGCTGCTTTAATGCCAAAATTTGTGCTTCATCACGTACTTTGAATTTATCCAAATCCAAGCCACTGGGAATAACTACAATGGATTTACGAATATCATAACCTTCCAACATTTCCTTTGTTTTTATAGAAGGCGCAATAATGACTTGAACGTTTTTACTATAAACCCGACTTAAGTAGGCAACCATTTTACGTGATACTTTTTCAAAATTTTTCGAATTAAAAAAGTTCACATAGTGGGTATAATCTTCATATTGCGTATGATACGTAGTCACCATTGGCACATTGGCCTGTCTTGAGAAAATACGTCCAAAAATACCAATCCCGAATTCTGAGTGAATGTGAATGACATCCAAATCCAATTCCTTCAGTATTCCAGCTGCTTGGCGATGGATTGGCGTACTAAACGTATAGCCATATAAAAACTTTAATTCTACACCTGGTAGATATAAAACCTCATCTTCAAATTTGGTTTGAGTTAAACTGGGATGGTTGGTGATCACATAAACTTGGTGACCTTGTTCCATCAATGCTTTGCGTAGGTTAACAATCGATGTTACAACACCATTAATATCAGGTAGATATGTATCAGTAAACAAACCTATTCTCATAATTCACAACTCCTATGGTTTTAATAAAACAACTGCGTTTTCTCCATCTTTTTCCTCTAAATGAACTTTAACTTGTTCATCCTTAGAAGTTGGGATATTTTTACCCACAATATCAGCACGGATTGGCAGTTCTCGATGGCCACGATCCACAAGGACAGCCAATTGAATTTCTTGGGGACGACCATTGAATACGATTCCGTCCATGGCAGCCCGAACTGTACGACCCTTATGTAAAACATCATCAATTAAGACCACGATACGATCTTGAACTGAAATTGGAAGTCGTAAGGCCTGTTCCTTAATATCTACATCATCTCTCCAATAACTAATATCAAGTGATGCTACTGGAACTTTTACTTGTTCAAATTTTTCAATCAAATTGGCAATTCTAAAGGCCATGGTTGCGCCCCTTGTTTCAATCCCAAGTAAGACTACTTTATCAACACCCTTATTGCGTTCAATAATCTCATGTGTCATACGAACCAGTGTTCGATTGATTGCCGTTTCATCCATTATTATTTTCATATACACACCTCCAATTTATTATAACACATGACGCTGTGGGTTGGTTCTTAAAATCCATGGAATTAAAGAAGACTTAACAAATTTTTAAAAAGACATGATAAAAGGCTGCTTTGATAATTTTATTGATTTTATAAATACAAGTTGAAATGATTTGGGGGTTATGATATTATTAATGAGCAGTCAAATAGGGGTATAGTTTAATGGTAGAGCTACGGTCTCCAAAACCGTCAGTGTGGGTTCGAGTCCTGCTACCCCTGCCATAAAGAATTCAAAGCACTCACTACCATGAGTGTTTTTTATTACTATAAAAAGGAAGCATACTATGATAATAATTATAATTTTACTCATCCTATTCATATACAGTTTGTTTGAATATCGAAATATTCAAATTAAAAAAATATCATCCGAAGATTTTGGTCTCAAAGAAACCAAGAATCTCAAACTGGTCTATTTATCAGATATTCAATACGATCTCTATGGACATTTTACTCAAAAAAGATTGATGCAAAAGATTGTTGAAACCATCAATAACCTCAACCCCGATCTCATCATCATTGGCGGAGATATCATTCACCATCGCCATTCAGACGTTTTCGATTATTTAAAAAAACTCAATTCACCCATCATCGCAATCTTAGGTAACCATGATTATAAAGATATTGATAAAGTACTCGAAAGCTATCATGATTTAAACATTAAAGTATTAATCAATGAAACCTATCAATTTAAGGGTATCACCTTCATTGGATTGGATGATCTAAGACATGGCGCACCGAAGTTACCAGAATACAATAAAGAAGACTACAATATTTTATTAATCCATGAACCCGATGATTTTGAATCCTATGCCTACGATCACCAATTTAACATCTCCCTAGCAGGACATCTACATGGCGGTCAGGTCACATTTTTTGGTAAATATGCACCCATTCTACCCACAAACTACAAACAAAAATACCGTTATGGCTTCATTAAAATTAACAACAATACCCTTTATGTATCATCAGGTCTGGGTGGTTTTGTATTTTTCTTACCCCTACGCTTTTTTGCGAAACCTGAAATTATCGTACTAGACATTTAAAAACACTCGAAGGAGTGTTTTTTTTTAAGACTTCAATATTTTATCAAGGGGTACTATTTCCTTTTTCACCACTGCTCTTACAGTTTTCATGGGGTTCACAACCTGTGAAATACGGTAATCCACATATAATGAGTTGAAAATATAGGCTTCTTCCCATGATATTTGGTGCACCTTTTGAATGATTTCAGTCATCGCTAGTCCGGTAACATAGACGGCATCATCCAAAGTTTCCGCCGATCCGATGACCATCACTTCCGTTTCATTTTCTAATAGCGGCCAAGGTAACTGTTTCTCTTTAATAACGGATACTTTTAAAGTTACAACCGCTTCAACTTCCAAACCCGAAACACAAAGTTCCCCATCCCCCATAATCCCATGGCAATCACCCAATGCCAATAAGGCACCTGTTTCTTTAACCGAAAAGT
>CANRNG010000095.1 GCA_947631935.1 uncultured Erysipelothrix sp. | reverse complement strand
TGATGTAAGGCTTCAGGACATACACGACCTTAAGTCCATATGTCTAAATTTCTCTAAGTTTGCCAGGCGTAATGCATTTTATACTGAAACAGCCGATGACCTAGACACGAAACAACTTTACTTATTAACAGAAAGTATTAACCAATATGCTCAACATTTATTGGATTTAACGCAAAGCATTATAGATACATATAACACATTGGCCCAAGAAAAAAATAATGCAACGTTGAGCCGTTTAACTTTGGTTACTGTATTTACGACACCCTTTACTGTTTTGGCTGGTATGTATGGTATGAATATTCATAACTTACCCTGGGCCTTACATCCTTATAGTTTTCTTATTCTACTAAGTATAATGTTTGGAAGCAGTTTTCTAATCTTTGTTTTTCTTAAGTATAAGAAGGTAATTTAAATGGGTGTTTTCATTAAGTTGTCTACTCATGTAAATGACTACAGTAATTATCTCGCAGATTATAATGTTTTTTTGACAGTACATAGCGTTAAATGAAAAGTAGGTTCAACATTCCGAAATCGAATAAATATTGAATGACACATATTGATTCATTACCTTAAGTCTATTTAAAAACATCTTCATGTTTGGGTTAGAAAATTATAATTTTGAAAAACACTTATTGACAACTTTGTGATTAGTTGGTAGAGTTAAAGTGTATTTAGGGTTGTAACTTCATTGCAAGGCAAGGCCTAAACGTCATTTTTATGTTCGTTTAGGCCTTTTATATTTGGAGGAGAGGATAATTTGATTGCTAGAAAAATATTCAATAACAATATACTTTTAGCTGAAGATAAGAAGCAGTCGGAAGTTATTTTAATGGGTAAGGGAATTGGTTTTGCATTAAAGCCTGGCGATACGGTTGATACATCAAAAATAGAGAAAAGATTTTTAATTGATTCTGAAGAGATGACCAAAAAATTCATTAGTTTAATGGATGATATCCCTCCCCGACATCTCGAGTTAACCAAGATGATTGTTGATTCTGCTGAAAAAGAGTTAAATACTAAATTTGATGATTTAATTTATGTAGCTTTAGCGGATCACATTAACTTTGCAGTTAAAAGAGTAAGAGATAACGAGTTCGTTCAAAATGCATTGCACTGGGAGATACAGAGGTTCTACAAGAAAGAGTTTGATGCAGCTAAAGAGGCTGTGTCATTAATTGAGTATCATGAGAAAATAAAGTTGTCTGAAGATGAAGTCAGTTTCATTGCGATGCACTTTGTAAATGGCCAGCAAAGTGGACAGTTGATGGAGAAAACAGTTGAAACAACAAAAATCATTCATGATATATTAAATATAGTTAAATTTCACTTTAAGATAAATCTTGACGAAGATTCTATCAACTATACAAGATTTGTAACTCATATTAGGTTTTTCCTACAAAGACGAACAGATCAAATTATTGACTCAGATCAATTTCTATTTGAGCAATTTCAAAGGAAATATACGAACACTTACAGTTGCTGCATTAAGATCAGTAATTACCTAGATACAAAAATTAATCGCGGTTTAAATAATGAAGAAATGCTTTATTTTATGATCCATATCATAAGGTTAATAGAGCCTAAAGTATAAAAATGAAATAAGATTGTAACCAGTAGGGCAAGGCTTTGACATTTATTAAAGGGATTACTTTAATAGTTGAAGCCTTTTTATATTAATTAGTATAAGCAGACACTATTCAAATTTGTTATAAGAGGAGAAATTTAGATGAAATATGAAAAAATGATTCACGAAATATTAAAAGAAGTGGGAAATGAAGGCAATATAAATGGTGTTACCCATTGTATGACTCGTCTTCGATTTGATTTAAAAAACAATGATTTAGCAAACATTGAAACGATAAAAGAAATTGATGGGGTAATCTCATGTGTTTTAAAAGCGGGACAATTACAAATTGTAGTGGGTCCACATGTTAATGATGTTTACAAAGAATTGAGTAGCATTATCAATATTAAACCAGTTGAAAAACAAAGCAAAAAAGGGAACTCTATTGGTCGAATTTTTGAAACATTAAGTAGTATTGTTATGCCTATAATTGGTCCATTGGCCGGTGCAGGTATGATTAAAGCGATTCTTTCTATTGCTGTACAATTTAATTTGATTACAAATACTTCACAAACTTATCAAATTCTATTCATGGTCTCGGATGGCGTTTTCTATTATTTGCCTTTCTTCTTAGCTTTCTCAGCTGGGAAAAAGTTCAATGCCAATCCATACTTATCATTGGCGTTTGCTGCGATGTTAGTACATCCAACATTTGTGGAAATGAGAACAGTTGGCGATGCTGTAAAGTTCCTCGGTTTACCAGTAACATTAGCAACTTATACATCAAGTGTTATTCCAATCATTCTCATCGTGTGGTTTCAATCTGTAGTTGAAAGATTTATTGAAAGTCATACACCGCGTGCGATTAAGGCCTTCTTTGTTCCAATGTCAGTGATGCTTATTACGATCCCTGTTGGATTAGTTGTTTTGGGTCCAATTGGTTCTATTTTAGGTAACTATGTTGCTGGTTTCTTTACTTATCTAGACCACAAGGTAGCTTGGTTAGTTCCTACTTTAGTTGGGGCATTCACACCTTTATTAGTAATGACTGGGATGCACTATGCAGTTGGTGGCGCACAATCTGTACAAAGGGCTACAGTGGGTTATGCTACGATTTTAGCGCCTGGAATGGTATGTAGTAATATGGCTCAAAGTGCCGCAACCTTTGGAGTCGCTCTAAAAACAAAAAATAAAGAATTAAAATCACTTGCAACAACTGTTGGAACAACAGCTTTAGCTGGTATTACTGAGCCAGCATTATATGGTATCAGTTTAAAACTGAAACTACCTCTGTATAGTACAATGATCGGTGGTGCACTGGGTGGTTTATATGCGGGAATTATGAAAGTAAAGCAATGGTCTTATGGAAGTTCAACAATTTTTGCACTCCCTGTTTATTTAGGTGAAGACAATTCATTTATGCATATTATTATTGCGGTTGCAATTGCGATGGTCGTGGGATTTGTTGTTTCTTTTATCACTCATAAAGACGAAATCAAGACAAATGATGAGAGCAACATCACAAAAAACACAACCAATAAAAATATTATCTCATCTCCTTTAAAAGGGAAAACAATGTCATTGTCGGAAGTTAACGATGATACATTCAAATCTGGCGTAATGGGAAAAGGGTGTGCGATTTATCCTGAAGAAGGAACAGTTAAATCACCTGTGAGTGGTGTTGTTA
>CANRNG010000094.1 GCA_947631935.1 uncultured Erysipelothrix sp. | reverse complement strand
TTGAGTTCAAGCTCCAAGGAGTCGTTAAACTCTTGATCAAATTCTTCCTTCAGTAACATCAAACTTTCTTCACAAGACTCAAAACGCATTTTTAAGTCCTCAAAAGTTTCCACCACTTTTTTTAGTTGGTTGGTTTTTTGGATCAAGCTTTGGGATGTTTTATGATCATCCCAAAATCCAGGTTCCAACATTGTCGCTTCATTTTCTATTATTTCACTTCGCTTATGATCTAAGTCAAAGTGAATCACCGAGTTTCTTTAGCTCTGTAATATGGTAATCAATGAGATTTCCCATTTCAAACAGTTCCATGTAACATCACCACCTTAGTTGTTGTGTTTGATTTTTACGCGCATCATGAAGTTAAGGATCTGACTGGAGATAACCGCCATCATTTCCTCAAACATAATATAACCCTCTTCAATATAGGCTTGAAGTGGTTTGTCTTGTGCATAAGAACGCAAATGAATTCCTTCACGTAATTTACTCATCATATCAATATGATCAATCCATGCACGGTCAATTGTACGAAGTGCCACTTCTTTTTCAACTTTCACAAATTGATCGTGGTCTACTTCCTTAATTTTTTCTTGATAGGTATTCCAAACGCGGTCGCTGAGATATACCTTCATAGATTCCGCATCTTTATTTTCTAAATCAGTAACAGATAAACCTTCTACACCCAGAAGTTCCAAGCTCTTCGCAATATCATTCACATTTAGAACTTGTTCATGATCTTCGTGTTGGCGCACAATATTGTTGACTGCCCGTTCCATCATGTCTTTAATAACCGCGTGAACATCTTCATTATCTAAAATGTAGTTTCTTTGGTCATACATAATTTCACGTTGTTGACGCAATACATCATCATAATCCAAGAGTTGTTTACGGATATCATAGTTGACACCCTCAACCCGTTTTTGAGCATTCCCAATTTGTTTGGTAATGGTTTTGTTTTCAATCGCAATATCGCCCAGTTGTTTATAAACACCTTCAAAGCGTTCACTTCCGTGGCGAATCATCAAGTCATCTTCAAAAGACACAAAGAATCTAGAGAATCCTGGGTCTCCTTGACGACCAGAACGACCTCGTAACTGATTATCAATACGACGTGACTCATGTCTTTCACTCCCCAAGACAGCCAAGCCACCCAAGGCTTTACTTTCATCATCTAATTTGATGTCAGTTCCACGACCGGCCATATTTGTCGCGATGGTTACAGAACCTTTACGACCTGCTTTTTCAATAATTTGCGCTTCACGTGCATGGTTTTTAGCATTTAATATCTCATGACGAATACCGCGTTGACGCATCATCATTGAAATATACTCTGATGTCTCAACCGCGACCGTTCCCACCAAAATGGGTTGTCCTTTTTCATGAATCTCTTTAACAGTATCAATTAAAGACTCAAACTTCGCTTTCTTGGTTCCAAATACCAAATCTGGATAATCAACACGCGCAATGGGGCGGTTGGTAGGAATCTCAAGAACACGCATGTTATAGATTTCTCTGAATTCTTCTTCCTCAGTTTTAGCAGTCCCTGTCATACCACTTAACTTCGCATACAATCTAAAGAAGTTTTGGTAAGTAATGGTTGCCAATGTCACTGATTCTTGTTTGATGGTGACCCGCTCCTTTGCAGAAAGCGCTTGGTGTAATCCATCTGAATACTCACGTCCATGCATTAAACGACCAGTAAATTGGTCAACAATAACCACTTCATTGTCTTGAACCACATATTCCACATCTTTAAACATGGTATAGTTTGCTTTTAAGGCATTGTTAATATAGTGAACCAAAGCTGAATTGTCTAAGTCATATAGGTTCGCAACCTTAAAGTTTTTTTCTGCTTTAGATACACCGTCTTCAGTTAATTGAACTGAACGTGATTTCTCATCGACCACATAATCCGATCCTTCGTTTAATTTTTTTGCGAAACGATCGGCTTGTTCATAGTATTGTGCCCCTTCGCGAGATCCACCTGAAATAATTAAAGGGGTACGTGACTCATCAATTAAAATAGAGTCAACCTCATCAACAAGCGCAAAATTAAGCGGACGTAAAACACGGTCCTTTGAATTGGTAACCATGTTATCTCTTAAATAGTCAAATCCCACTTCTGAGTTTGTGGTATAGGTAATATCACATTCATAGACTTTACGTTTTTCAAAGTTTGGCAATGCGCGTACGTTACAACCCACAGTCAATCCTAAGAATCGATGGATTTCACCCATCCACTCAGCATCACGTTGTGCAAGGTATTCGTTCACGGTAACAATATGAACCCCTTTACCTGAGAGTGCATTTAAATACGCAGGCATTACAGCGGTTAGGGTTTTCCCTTCCCCTGTTTTCATTTCTGCAATATCCCCGCGGTGTAAGACAACACCACCCATTAATTGCACGCGATATGGGAACTCACCAATAACACGTTTTGATGCTTCACGGGCAACCGCAAAAGCTTCAACTAAAATGTCATCCAAAGTCTCCCCATTTGATAATCGTGTTTTAAATTCATCTGTTTTATTTTTTAATGCTTCATCAGATAGCGAAGCCGTTTGTGCTTCCAGTGCAATGATTTCATCTGCGATGGTTTCAATTTCCGAAATATAACGACCATCCCCACTGAAAAGCTTCTTTAGTAAACCAGCCATAAATTAGCCTCCATTTCTATTTAATTGTATCATAATTTTAAGATATACGAAGAATATTGTGTGCCTGAAGTCCCCGGTCTGTTTTCACCAAATCAAATTCAACTTCGACGCCAACTTCAATACTTTTAAAGCCTTCGATGATGATATGAGAGTAATGAAAAAATACATCACGACCGTTTTCTGTCGTAATAAATCCAAAACCCTTGGTTTGATTGAATATCTTAATGATACCTCTCATCAATATCACACACCATTCCACGAATAATTATAACATAATTACGCTTGAAACAAAGCAAAAACCTTGATTTGCGACACTTCACCCACAATTAATTCATAACACGCCCTTAAAGTATGTCCTGATGTGCATACATCATCAAAAAGTAGGACCTTTTTCCCACGAATCGCATCCACATTTTTAAGTCCAATGTATAAGCCCACATCCTTACGCATCTCAAGTGACATTTCAGATTGTTTATATGGCATCAATTTTTCAAAAACATCGGGTACAATATTCATACCCAAATCTTCCACCAGCTTTAAGTTGGGACGATATCCCCGAGAGACCTCAGTACTGGGACAAAGCACAATTGTATAACCATAATA
>CANRNG010000093.1 GCA_947631935.1 uncultured Erysipelothrix sp. | reverse complement strand
TTACTATACTTTCATTTTCTTTAGGTCTTAAGATAATTCTATATGATGGATCATTGGCAGGTATTTCTACTATGTACTCAAACCCAGACATTTCAAGAAACTCATTAATGTCGTTCACCTTTCCGGAAATTATTCCGTTAAGGTCTTTTTTAAGCCTTGCAACAACACCCTTTAATTGGCTTATTTCTGCAATCACGGTCAAGATGTCATTATTAATATCATGAATTAATATTTCTATTTCACTTCCCAATAAATTAGGATATTCGGAACTATCAACCATATACGATTCTAATGTCTTCTCTAAATCATCAATCTCTAAACCTTTCAATATGAAATAATTTAAGTTCTTCAATGTATCCAACTTTTCAATTAAATGTGATGCTTCTTTATGCAAAGTAACAACAAATCGTTGTTCTTCTTCTTGTAACTTTGATTCTTTTAGACGGATAGAATTCACTTGTTCTATGACCTTATTATTCACTTTACCTTCTAGACCACTAAATACATTTATAATCTTGTTTAAAGCACTAATAGAATTCTTTTCATAGCGCGAATTTATTATATCTATTTTTTCTTGATTCTCTGCTTCAATTTTGTTAGAACAGTAAGCACAACAGTTAATAGCTTCTTGGTATTTTTTTCCCTTAAGATGCCAATCTACCCAATCTGGCAGGCCCAGTAATTTATCGAATGCATTTAATTCTGTCGGGAAATTATCTATAATATTCCCATATTTCATTCCTCTTTGCAAAACACTTCTTCCATCTAATAATCCATCATTTTTGTGCATAGTGGTTGATACCAACTCTTTTAAACCTTTTAAAATTTCCCCTAAGCTTTCATCATTCCTAAACCTCTCACTTAAACTGCGAAAAGCTTCTTCTACCGCTATTACATTTCTATCGTATTCTTCATTTTTCACGAATACTTCATAACTGTTTTCTATTAATGCATCCTCTTTAAACAAAAAATTACTCACAAATTCCTCATTAAATATTTCAACACTGTCTATATTATTTAGTCCGCTCACTACAGGATTCAAGTTTTGATCAGAAAAAGGAATAAGTTCCTTTCTCAGTCTCGCATTTCCTGATATTTTATATTCTATCGCTTTAACAATTGAAGATTTCCCAACACCATTCATTCCATATTTTATATTTAATTCGTTTTCAATTATGTCTACGCTGCCATCTTTTATATTTCTTACATTTTTAAATTCTAGTTTCATTCTTCCCTCCATAATGTACAAAAAAAGTCGCTATAAAAACGACTATCAACTAAAGATTATCAATTAAAATATCAACGATTTGTTTACTTGCAGTTCCATCCCCATAAGGATTGCTAGCATTACTCATTGCACTATATTCATCTTCATTTTCCAATAACTCTTTAAAGTGCTTATAGATAACCTCTTCTTCAGTACCTACAAGTTTTAATGTACCCGCAGCAACACCTTCTGGTCTTTCAGTAGTATCTCGCATAACAAGAACTGGTTTACCCAGACTTGGAGCTTCTTCTTGAATACCACCACTATCAGTAATGATCATATATGACTTCGCTAAGAAATTATGGAAATCAATAACCTCAAGAGGTTCAATAATTTTAATTTGCTCACTATCACCCAAGATCTCATGAGCAGTCTCTCTAACAACTGGATTCATATGAATTGGGTAGATTGCCTTAACATCAGGATGCTCATCAATAATTCGTCTAATTGCCTTAAACATATTACGCATAGGTTCACCTAAGTTTTCTCTTCTATGTGCAGTAATCATGATAAGTTTACTTTTATCAACCCAATCAAAAAGATCATGATGGTAATCAGCCTTAACAGTAGTACTCAAAGCATCAATAGCAGTATTACCTGTGATATAGATATCATCTAAGTTTTTACCTTCCCTAACCAAATTGTCTTTTGACATCTCAGTAGGAGAGAAATGATACTTAGCAACCAAACCCACTGCTTGCCTGTTAAACTCTTCAGGATAAGGTGAATAGATGTCATAAGTACGCAATCCAGCTTCAACATGACCTATTGGTATCTGTAAATAAAAGCACGCCAGTGCCGTCACAAACGTTGTAGATGTATCCCCATGAACCAATACAACATCAGGTTTAACATCTTCTAGAACTTCCTTCATTCTATCCAAGATATTTATCGTAACATCAAAAAGCGTTTGTTTGGGCTTCATAATTGATAGATCATAATCTGGAACAACCCCAAACACATCTAAAACCTGATCCAACATCTCACGATGTTGTCCCGTAACAACAACTACAGTCTCAACTTCATCTCTACTTTTCAACTCATTAACCAATGGACACATCTTAATTGCTTCCGGACGTGTACCAAAAACTGTCATAAGTCTCTTCATAATATTCCCCTTTTTTATAAATATATCCGACATCCAATACTAAGCAAATTTAGTTAAAGTTCATCTTTAATTTCATAAAGGTTATTTAAAAGCCCAATAATATCATTTACATTTAATCTTCTCGTATTATGAGAATTATATTCATCCTCGTTGTACTGTTCTTCACCATCAAAAAAATACTTATCATAGTTCAAATCTCTTTGATCCATGGGTACTCTAAAATAATCTCCCATATCTTCTGACTTAACATACTCTTCTTTAGTTAGAAGTGTTTCGTATACTTTTTCACCATGACGTGTCCCAATGATTTTTGTGCCTAAATCAGATTTTGTAATTTCAAGTATCGCTTGAGCCAAGTCACCAATCGTACTTGCAGGAGACTTTTGAACAAACAAATCACCAGGTTCTCCATTATCAAATGCATATAGAACCAAATCAACCGCATCATCGAGAGACATTAAGAAACGTGTCATATTAGGGTTGGTAATAGTCAAAGGTTTACCACTCTTAATTTGATCCAAGAATAAAGGAATTACCGATCCTCTGGATGCCATAACGTTACCATATCTGGTACCCATAATAACTGTTCCTGTATCTTGAGCCATTCTAGCTTTCGCAATAAAAGTCTTTTCCATCATTGCTTTAGAAATACCCATTGCGTTAATTGGATAGGCCGCTTTATCTGTAGACAAGCAAACAACCCTCTTAACACCCGCGTCAATCGCAACTTCCAAAACATTATCTGTCCCTATAATGTTCGTCTTAACTGCTTCCATTGGGAAGAACTCACAAGAAGGAACTTGCTTCAGTGCAGCAGCATGAAATAAGTAGTCAACACCACGCATTGCATGAACAAGACTAGATTTCTCTCTAACATCACCAATATAAAACTTCAAACGCTCATCGTTAAAAAACTTACGCATATCGTCCTGTTTTTTTTCATCTCTAGATAAAATACGTATTTCACTAAAACGATCACTGTTCAACATTCTACGCACAAGTGCGTTTCCAAACGATCCTGTTCCACCAGTTATCAGCAA
>CANRNG010000092.1 GCA_947631935.1 uncultured Erysipelothrix sp. | reverse complement strand
GGATAGTGTGAGAAAGGGCGGTAAGTAACGTGTTTAGAAAAAACAAACCAGCTATGGCGAGAAAAACTACAGATATTATTGATGCAAAAGCGCCTTTTCAATTTGTTGAAGCCTATAAATCACTCAGAACCAATCTTGATTTCATGACTTTTTCAGGGGAAATTAAAGTTATTTCTGTAACCTCGACACTTCCAGATGAGGGGAAGACTTCTGTTTCAATCAATCTCGCAAGAACCCTTGCGATGTCGGGTAATAAAGTACTTCTCATTGATGCCGATTTACGTAACCCTTCAATTCATCGCTATTTAAATGTGAGAAATGTTGGGACTGGGTTGTCTTCTGTATTATCTGGACAATCAATCTTAAAAGAAGTGATGTATACGCATGAGGTTTTAGGAATAGATGTGATTTTGTCAGGACCGATTCCTCCCAATCCATCCGAACTCTTAATGCGTTCAAAAACAAAAGAGATATTTGATGAATTAAAGGAAAAGTACGATTACATTATTGTAGATACACCACCGGCGGGCATGATTACGGATGCAAAGATTGTAGCACATGCTACAGATGGTACCTTATTTGTGATAAGACATCGTTTTGCTAAGAAAGACGTAGTCGCAAAAACGTTAAGAGATTTGAACGATTCGGAAACCAATGTTTTGGGTATTGTTATGAATAATTATTCGGCTTCTTCTACCGACGATTCATATGCCTATGCTTATCATTATGGTGAGTAAGATATCATGGTAGATCTACACAATCATATCTTATTTGAAATGGATGATGGTGCTCAAAACCTAGAAGAATCAATGCGTATGATTCATCAAGGAATGAACCAAGGCATCACAAAATTTGTTGTTACACCGCACTTTAACCCCATTACGGATGATTTAGAAGTCTTCGTTGAGAAGCGTAATCAAAATGTAAAGGTGTTAAGGGAAGCTGTAAAACAACAGGGTTGGGATGTATCCATTAAAACAGGAGCGGAGGTTTATTTCTCTTCTGATTTACTCAATATGGATCTGGAAGATCTCAGATATGAAGACTCGAGTTATATATTAATTGAATTACCTACGACCACAATGCCCAGTTCTTTGGTGTCGCAAATCAGTTCAATTGCGATGATGGGCTATCAACCCATTTTGGCTCACGTTGAACGTTATGGTTATTTTAGAGACAACTCTCACTTAATGGTTAATTTAATTAAGAATGGTGTTTTGATGCAAATAAATGGGAATTCATTTGCATCAAAGAATCATAAGAAATTTATTAAAGATTGTATTAAGCACAATCTGATTCATCTTGTATCTTCAGATGCACATAATCTGGATACGAGACCCATGAATACGGGAGAAGCCCTTAGAATCATTGAACATGATTATTCTAAAGACTTTTCTCACCAATTAATAGAAAATGCCAATCGGGTTTTTGAGGATGAGGATGTTGAGGTACTCATGGCAAGCCCAATTAGAAAGGTATTTGGTTTATTCTAAATTAAAAATGTTTGTGTGGCGTGTTGTAGAGAGCGGGGATCAATTATGAACAAGGATTTTATTAAGAAATATTTTGTACCACTATTTGATATTTGTTTGGTGGGCGTTTCTTATGTATTCGCAATATTAATCAGATTTGATTTTAATATTGGAATGTTCAGGAGTTATTATGTTTCAAAGGAATTCGATTTTTTAATTGTCTTTTTTGTACATCTTTTATTTTACTATGCCTTACATATTAATAAGACTGTGTGGTCTAAGACATCACTCAATGAGTTCATGCGTGTTGTGACGATGAATCTTTTTTCGGGAATGGTTGTTATTATGCTCATGTTGTTGAGTGTTTTAAGACACCATTCCTTTTCTATCACTTTTATCATGGTTTTACTGAATACGCTATTAATGTTTACTGCAAGAGCACTGTATCGCTACTTGAGGATGTTCTCAGTGAGAATGAGCAAAAAGAAGACAGCGAAACACATCCTTATTTATGGTGCTGGTAGTTCGGGTAGAATGATTTATACAGAGATTCTCGAAAATCCAAGTCATGATTATCATGTGGTAGGATTTATTGATGATAAGCCAGCATTACATCGTTCTCAAATCTTTGGAGTCCCAGTCTTTGGGGGAAAAGAGATCTTGGACTTTGTGTTAGATACGTATGAGATTGACGAAGTTATTGTGGCAATGCCATCGGTCGCTAAGCCAATTAGAAAAGAGATTCTAAAGCTTCTTACCAGTAAACAAGTGATAACCAGAGTCTTATCTTCAACCGTTGACTTATTGCGCGTAGGAGACTTTAGAAAGGCTTTAAGAGATGTAAACGTTTTGGATCTTTTGGGTAGACCTGAAATTGTGATTGATGATGAGGAAATGGCCAATATTATTAAAGGAAAAACCATCCTTGTTACAGGAGCAGGTGGTTCGATTGGATCAGAGATTGTAAGACAGATTGTGGTCAACAGACCTAAAAGAATCATCTTAATTGATATGAATGAGACCGGTCTTTATGGCATCCAACAAGAAATACTCATGAACAGCAGTCATTTGATTGCACCTGAAGATGTGAGGGTCTTGATTAAGTCAATTCGAGATCATGATCCCATGGATAAAGTCTTTGAGAAATATAAACCCGATATTGTCTTCCATGCAGCAGCCCATAAACATGTACCCCTGATGGAATACGTTCCCGAAGAAGCTATTAAGAATAATATCTTGGGTACTTATAATATGATTAAAATAGCCGATAAACACAAAGTTAAAACATTCGTAAATATTTCGACTGATAAAGCAGTGAATCCAACCAATGTCATGGGTGCGACGAAACGCTTTAACGAAATGATGATTCAAGCCTTTGATGTAGAATCTGAGACAAACTTTGTTGCAGTTAGGTTTGGGAATGTACTTGGGTCCAATGGATCGGTTGTACCCCTCTTTAAACAACAAATCGCTAAAGGCGGTCCTATTACAGTGACCCATCCAGAAATTACCCGTTACTTCATGACCATACCAGAAGCCGTATCACTGGTCCTTCAATCCTGTGCCTATGCTAAGGGTGGAGAAATCTTTGTATTGGACATGGGAGAACCTGTCAAGATTGTAACCATGGCTGAGAAGCTCATTGAACTCTCAGGACTTGTGCCTTATCGAGATGTAAAAATCGAATATGTGGGTCTGAGACCTGGAGAAAAACTGTATGAAGAGTTACTCATGGATGAAGAAGGTATGCAAACCACACCAAACCATCTCATCTATATCGCAAAACCGGGTGAACATACTCGAGATGAAATCGAATTATGTGTCCAAAGATTTGAAGCATCAACCCATATTGAAGACTTCGATCATCGATCCCTTCTCAAACAATTTGTACCAACGTATAAGGAAGTATAAATAAGGGTTTTAATTAACCTTTATTTATGATAAGCTTTATTCGTTCGACGAATGAAAGGGAAAAGATCATGCAATTCTTTAACACTACAACCCGATATAAGGAAATGGTTCTTCTAGAACACATAGAGCAAAACAAACAAACAACACAA
>CANRNG010000091.1 GCA_947631935.1 uncultured Erysipelothrix sp. | reverse complement strand
ACCTTAAATTTACTGGAGTTTCCAACTTCAGGAGAAATTTTATTTGATGAGGAAAATGTGGTTGAAATGAAAAATCCTCCTGGGAAATTCATTCAAAAGATACAAGGTCTATTTGGTAAAGCCCCCGTGAAAGACATCAACGCACATCGCGCAAAGGTCGGTATGGTGTTCCAACACTTTAACTTATTCAATCATAAAACCATTCTTGAAAACATTACACTGGCTCCAATTGAATTGGGTGTCATGAGTAAAAAAGAAGCCACGGATAAAGCCATGGATCTTTTAAAAAGAATTGGTTTAGAGGATAAAAAAGATGATTACCCATCAACCCTGTCCGGTGGACAAAAACAACGTGTCGCAATTGTACGCGCCCTTTGTATGAACCCAAAGGTACTCCTCTTTGATGAACCAACCTCTGCCTTAGATCCAGAGATGGTAGGAGAAGTATTGGATTTAATTCGAGACTTATCTAAAGAAAACATTACCATGGTCATAGTGACCCATGAAATGAATTTTGCGAAAGAAGTAGCCAGCGAAGTTTGGTTTATGGATGAGGGAGAGATTAAAGAAATTGGGACTCCCACAGAAATCTTTGAATCACCCAAGGACAACAGACTTCAAGCGTTCTTGGCAAAAGTACTTTGATTGAGTACGTCGATTAATTAATTTAAAAACAGCTACTTTTTTAAAAGGTAGCTGTTTTTATTCTCTGTTATAAAACTCAAAGGCATTAAATAAATTGCGTGGTTATCCAAATTACGATTTCTTTATGAGATTTATATCGTTTCCAAATCCAGTTTTTAACCGAAATTCTTTTTTTTGAATACAAACCTAGGCATATCAGAGCTTTCGCTTTAATAGAGCAGAATTTTTAGTTTTGATGGTGGAGATCATTACTTTCCTCTTTGGACTTCTTATGGGATATAGAATTAATGCTATAGGTACATGATGCATTTTTATCAGTTTCTTAAACATCCAATTGGAATAACGTATACTCGATCTGGTCTTTGGTACGCATAGCCATTGGCAGTTACTACTGCTAAAAACGATGGTGCATTCATAGCGTCAGTGTCAATTTTATCTTTTAATTTCAGCAAACTTTCTGCACCCGCATCGATGGCCTTATCACCAAGTTTAACTTCAATTGCCCCCCACTCACCATTTCTAAAATGTAGTACTGCATCTGCTTCCAGTCCGCTATGGTCTCGATAATGAAACAACTTACCGTTTAAATTTTCCACATATACCCGTAAATCTCTGATTACAAGTGATTCAAAGAGTAATCCCATCGTTTTTAAATCATTCAATAAATCTTCTGAATTTGCATCTAGAAAGTATGCTGCTATAGCAGGATCAACAAAGTGTCTTGTAGAACTCGTGGAAATTGTAGTTTTTGATCTTAACGTTGGACTCCATGCTTTCAAATCCTCGATTACATAAATTTTTTTTAATGCATCTATATACTCAGATACTGTTTTTCTATATATCGAATCGAAATTTTTTGTAACATCATTTGTAATTGTTTTGATTGTAGCTTGACTAGATATATGACGGGAATATGATCTTAAAACATGTTCCACCTTGTCACTATTTCTATCTACTCCATCAAACGTTGATATTTCAATATTTACAATTGATTTACAATAACCTTCAACTTGTCTTCGTTTGATATTTAATGACTTTCCGATTGATGATGGCCAACCACCGCCGACTATAAGATTAGCTATATCTTTTATACTATGGGTAGACTTACCGGAAATATCTTGTTTCTCTAATAACTGTCTTATACTTACTTCTCCATTTGAGTCACCACTTTCAAACAAACTCATCGTTCTCATACGTAGTCTTGAAATCCTTCCAGTACCGGAGTGTGCAATTTTTGTTTCATCTACACTAGTGGAACCAGTTAAAATATATAATCCAGAATTTCCGCGTTGATCGACGCTAAACCTTACAGCATCCCAAAGTTGAGGGGCATCTTGCCACTCATCTATCAATCTAGGATTTTCCCCTTCAAGCAATGAAGAAGGTTTGATATCAGCGACTCTCAAATATTGTTCTCGTTCATCTGGATCTTGAAGAAATAATGCACTTTTTGCTTGATTAAAAGCAGTTGTCGTTTTTCCGCACCACTTTGGGCCAGTTATTAAAACAGCACCAAAAGCTTCTAGTTCCTCTTTTAATATTTTATCCGTCAATCTAGGAATGTATTTTTTCATATTAACACCTCTTGAGATTATTATACCTTTAAACCCCCAAGTTTTCAAATTAACAACCCCCAAGTTTTGGTCTTTTCAACCCCCAAGTTTTGGTCTTTTCAACCCCCAAGTTTTGGATTTAACGATAATTGTTGTGGACTCATTAAAGAATAAAGATCTATTTTGATATTATACTACTCCTTGTACATTGTATAGAACATAATCAAGGTTAAATAAAACATAAATGAATTTCGTAGGATAATAAAACATTTGCCAGCATGCTTTAACTGACATATAATTTTATGATGTATTTTTGATAGAGATTATTGCAGAGGTTTTGTGACATTTTGAAAAGTTATAGAAGTGAATTATATATTAATAACGCATTATTTATATTTGGTATTGAATTAGAAATATATAGTGTGTATACTGTATATATACGGAGGTGAAGATTTGGAAATAAAATTAAATCATCATTTAAAGGAACCCATATATGAACAAATCTATAACCAAGTTCGTAATCATGTTGTTTCTGGTCGTTTGAAACCCAATGAGAAACTACCTTCGATTCGTTTATTGGCAAAGGATTTAAAAGTCAGTGTTATCACGACTAAAAGAGCTTATGAAGATTTGGAGCGAGATGGATATATTTATTCTTTGAGTGGTAAGGGGAGTTATGTGACGGATCAAAATGTCGATAATTTATTGGTTCAATATACAGATGAAATTGAAACAGCGATGAGGAAGATTGTGTCACTTGCGAAGCATTCGAATATTGATGAAGAGACGTTGGCATTGATTTATAGAAAGGTTAAGGATGAAATATGAAAGCATTAATCATAAAAAATATAGCTGACAGAAAAGTTATGTACATGTTTATGTTGATTATTTTTACCCTTGAGCTTGTGTTGGGATTGAGCAGCGGTGGTACTTTTGGTTTGATTGTTTACTCATTTATTACTATAAAAACTAACATACACAAGTCATATCCAATTTCATTGAAAATGCATTTGTGTAGCTTAATCTCTATGGGGATTTTGGTGGTATTGAGCGGCAGTATTTTGGTTTTGATGTTCTCGTTATTTAAACCCATTTCAACTTACAGATTGTTTAATTACATAAGTGTTTTATTTGCATATTGTGTGTTTGAATGGGCAACAACAATTAAAATTTTTAAATTCTCGGGAAATCAAATGCTAATTCTGGTGCTCTATGTGGTACTACTTGTTTTTGTTATTATGGTTTTAAACTTGTATCCAATGGAGAGAATGGTTTATGCAATTTTGGTTTCGTATGTGTATTTTGCGATAAACTTCCTACTTATTTACAAAAGAGAAAAGGATGCATATTATGTTGAATATTAATCACGTGAAATATCAAAACAAGCGCTTTACATTAGAAGTCAACCAATTGAGTTTAGAACCAGGAATGGTATTGGGTATCTTTGG
>CANRNG010000090.1 GCA_947631935.1 uncultured Erysipelothrix sp. | reverse complement strand
AATAAAAATATTGCAGTCTATAAGGAAATGATCCCAAAAATTGTGAAATACAACCCAGACGCTATTTTACTGGTTGTTTCAAACCCCGTAGATATTCTATCTTATATTACCTATAAACTCTCTGGTTTCCCATCCAATCGTGTATTTGGGTCTGGAACTGTTTTGGATACCGCAAGATTCCAATCTGTTTTATCCTCTGAATTTAAAGTTGATGCACGTGATATTCATGCCAATATTATTGGTGAACATGGGGATTCTGAGATTGCGACATGGTCATTGACAACCATTGGCGGTTTAACAATTGACCAATATTGTACCCTAATGGGCATTGAATTCGATGAAACACGTAAAAAAGAAATTACGAATCAAGTAAAAAATGCTGCTTATGAAATTATTGATAGAAAAGGCTACACAAACTACGCTGTTGCGCTTTCTATTACGCGGATTGTGAAAGCCATTCTAAGAGATGAAAAATCCATTTTAACCGTCTCCAGTCTACAAAAAGGAGCTTATGATTTGGATGATGTTTATATTTCTGTACCTACCCTTGTTGGTAAGAATGGAATCATCAATGTGGTAGAAGTTCCGTACAGTTCCAATGAGGTGAAAGCCCTTCAAGACTCCGCTGATCTTCTAAAAGATATTTTATATGAGTCAAAACTTTAGTTTTTGCTTCATTTAATGTATAATACAACAGCAATGAAAAAAATCATAAATTTAGCAGTTATCGCGCACGTAGACGCGGGAAAAAGTACACTGGTTGATGCGATTTTAAAAGAAGCCCAAGTATTTGGCGATCGTGAACAAGACGTCAACAGAGTCATGGACTCTGATGACCTAGAGAAGGAAAGAGGAATCACGATTTACTCCAAGAACTGTTCTGTCACCTACAAAGACTATAAATTGAATGTAGTGGACACACCCGGGCACGCGGATTTTTCCAGTGAAGTTGAACGTATTATCCAAACGGTTGATACAGTTATTTTGCTTGTGGACAGCTCTGAAGGTCCCATGCCTCAGACACGTTTTGTGTTGAGAAAGGCATTGGAACATAACTTAAATCCAATTCTAGTTATTAATAAGATTGACAAAAAGGACCAACGCATTGACGAAGTCATTGAAGAAGTTTTTGAACTTTTTGTGGACCTTGATGCCAATGATAGACAACTTGAATTCCCTATCCTATATGGAATCGCCAAAGAAGGCATCATTCGCTACAACCCAGAAGATACCAACACAGATATTCAACCCCTATTTGAAACCATCGTAAAACATACCGATGCGTATCCAAATAAGGATGACCAACACCTACAACTCCAAATTTCATCCCTTGCTTATGACGCCTATGTCGGAAGATTGGGTATTGGAAGACTGTTCCAAGGAACCCTTTCAAAAGGGGAATGGGTCAGTGTTCATGATAACCATGGCAACCTTTACAAACACCAGGTCCGTAATATTTATACGTACCAAGGCCTCACTAGAGTTGAAACAGATGTTGCACGTAGTGGTGATATTGTTCAGATTTCAGGAATTGCCCATATTTCAATTGGCGATACTTTGAATAACCCTGACCATATTGACCCCCTACCCGTGATTGAAATTGAAGAGCCCACCTTATCCATGAATTTCATGGTTAATACCTCACCTTTTGCAGGTAAAGATGGGAAATACATTACCTCACGAAACTTAAATGAACGTTTACACCGTGAACTTGAAGTCAACGTGGGATTAAAAGTTGAAGAAACAGAATCCCCTGATATCTTTAAAGTATCAGGCCGTGGAGAATTACACCTCACCATTTTAATTGAAAATATGAGACGTGAGGGTTATGAGCTTGCCATCAGCAAGCCCCGTGTTATCACCAAATTGGTAGATGGCAAACAATACGAACCGATTGAAGAAGTTATGGTTGAATTGACCGAAGAATACAGTGGTACCATTATTTCACAACTCAACATACGCCAAGGTGAAATGGTTGATATGAAGGAATTCGGATCAATGCTACGTCAATATTGGCATGTACCGACCCGTGGGTTAATTGGATTTAGAAGTGATTTCATCAACATGACCCATGGTGAAGGAACCATGGTTCGAAAATTATATGGTTATGAACCCCTTAAAGGAGAGGTTCCGCAAAGACAAAATGGTTCCATGGTCTCCATTGATAATGGTACAGCCATGACCTACTCTATCTTCCATCTTCAAGAACGGGGACAATTCTTCATTGGACCCCAAACTGAAGTTTATGAAGGCATGATTGTCGGAATTTCTGCTCGTAAATTTGACATGGAAGTCAATCCAACTAAAAATAAAAAAGGAACCGCAATTCGTTCAGCAGGTAAAGATGAAGCGATGCGCCTTGTGCCAGCCCTTCCTGTTACCCTTGAATCTGCGATTGAATTTATTCGTGATGATGAATTGGTTGAGGTTACTCCCAAAGCGATTCGTTTGAGAAAACAATTCTTGAAGAGTCACGAAAGAAAGAACAGTGCCAGAAGGAGTGATTAAAATGGCTCCCCTTAAATTTAATGTTGAAAAAAAATCTTCAAACACAAAAGCCAGAACCGCAACGCTAGAAACCCCTCATGGAACGGTAAAAACACCCATGTTTATGCCAGTAGGAACTTTAGCAACGGTAAAACACGTAGCACCTGAAGATCTTAAGAAAATCAAGTCTCAAGTCGTTTTGAGCAATACCTATCACCTTTGGTTAAGACCGGGTGAACAAGTGGTCAAGCAAGCAGGCGGACTCCATCGATTCATGAATTACGATGGCCCCATCTTGACAGATAGTGGTGGTTTTCAAGTTTTCTCTCTTTCTCAAATTCGAAAAATTGAGGAAGAGGGGGTTCACTTTAGAAATCACCTCAACGGCGATAAATTATTTTTATCACCTGAAAAAGCCATCCAAATTCAAAATGATTTGGGTGCCGACATCATCATGAGTTTTGATGAATGTCCGCCCTATCCTGCCACTCATGAATATATGAAGGACAGCATTGAAAGAACTTTGCGTTGGGCAAAACGGGGTAAAGAAGCCCACCAAAGACCACACGACCAAGCCCTCTTTGGGATTGTTCAAGGGGGCGCATTTGAGGATTTAAGAGAAGCCCACGCCAAAGCCTTGGTTGCAATGGATTTCCCAGGATATTCCATTGGTGGTACCTCTGTTGGCGAACCCAAAGATGTCATGAATAAAATGATTGATTATACCATCAAACATTTACCAGAAGACAAACCCCGTTATTTAATGGGAGTGGGTAGCGTCAACTCAATCTTTGAAGGCGTAGAACGCGGGGTCGATATGTTTGACTGTGTCTTACCTACCCGTAACGCAAGACATGGTGCCATGATGACTTCTGAAGGACGCATCAACATCAAAAACAAACAATATGAATTTGACTTTGGTCCATTGGACCCTGAATGTGATTGCGAAGCTTGCACAAACTATTCACGCGCATACCTTCGCCACCTCTATAGAACCAATGAGGGATTGGGTCTCAGACTCCTCTCCATTCATAACTTGCGATATTTATTAAAACTGATGGAAGACATTCGTCTTGCGATTGAAGAAGACCGTTTCTTAGAACTTAAAGCCGAGGTTTATGAAAAATTTGGCATTGAGAAAGAAACAGACAAAGGATTTTAATTTATGAAAGTATCTGATTTTAATTATGATTTACCTGAGTCACTGATTGCACAAACACCCTTAGAAAACCGCCAAGCGTCCAAACTTTTGGTCGTAAATGGTTTTGAACTTAAGGATCAACATTTCTATAATGTGATTGATTATCTCAATGAAGGGGATGTGCTTGTTTTAAATGATACAAAAGTCTTGGCAGCAAGACTTTTTGG
>CANRNG010000089.1 GCA_947631935.1 uncultured Erysipelothrix sp. | reverse complement strand
TTTTTTAACTTATTTCTTAAGACTTTTTAGGTTGTTGGTTCTTTTGATACGCTTTAGTTTTTCATAGTTTTCTGCATATGATTTTTCAGCTGAATTAATATTTCCCGGGAAATAGAATTGTTGATTCTTAAGTTCATCGGGGAGATATTGTATTTTATACCATGTCTCAGGCGCTGCATAATCATACATATCTTCAGGTTTCATACCTACCGCATTGAGTCGTAAGTACTTCGGTGTTTGGTAGGGTTTATCATCTATGATTGAGAGTGCATTATCAATCGCGATATTGGCGGATTTTGATTTTGGGCTGAGGGCACATTCAATAACTGCGTGAGATAAAATGATTCTGGCTTCAGGAAGGCCTACGCGTTTTGAAGCTTCAAGGGCATTGATTACCCTGCCACATAGGGCTGGATTCGCAAGACCAATGTCTTCATAAGCAATCACTAAGAGTCTTCGTTCGATGGATTCTAAATCACCGACTTTAATTAATTTGGCTAAGTAGAAAAGGGCTGCATCAACATCAGAACCCCGAATTGATTTTTGAAAAGCAGATAAAGTATCATAATAATTATCAGAATCTTTATCCATGGAGATATTTAAAGAGTTTGCGATGCGTTGGAGTTTGTCTAAAGTAATATGTGAATCTTTTGAAGAAGACAATAAGAGTTCTAAAGCATTGAGTGCATAACGGGCATCTCCATTACTTTGGTTAGAAAGTGTCTCATAAACATCGGGGTCTACATCATAGGTACCCACTGCATTTGTGGCATTGGTTAGAATGGTTATCATGTTGTCATGGGTTAGGGGTAAGAATTCAAATAAGTGTACCCTTGAACGGATGGCAGGGTTGATTGAGAATAAGGGGTTGGCCGTGGTGGCGCCGATCATGGTAATCAAACCATTCTCAACATGGGGTAAGAGGGCGTCTTGAATGTTTTTGTTCATGCGATGCACCTCGTCAATAATCACTACCAAACCACTGGACATCTCTGCTTCAACAAAGAGTTGGTCCAGTTTCTTTTTATTATCGCTGACAGCATTAAAGATGCGGTAGGGTCGATTGAGTGAGTTGGCAATGGCCATGGCCACGGTTGTTTTTCCAGTACCTGGTGGTCCGAAAAAAATCATAGAAGAAAGCGTGCCATTCTCAACCATGTTTCTTAATATTTGGTTTTCGCCCAATAAATGTTCTTGTCCAATCACATCATCTATGGTTTGGGGACGGACTTTGAATGCAAGTGGTTTGTTCATATTATCACCTATGTACAGTATACGCTAAATATCTTGAAATATCACAAAAACATCCGGTCTTATTTACTTTATAAAAGGATTAAAATGAGGTAAACTATACGAGAACAGAGGTGCTGTATGAAAATCGTAATTCAAAAGGTAAAAGAAGGTCATGTGATTGTTGAAGATAAAACAATTGGCAGTATTGGCGTGGGTTATGTGCTACTTGTAGGTATTGAATCCACCGATACGGAAACAGACTTGAAAAAAGCAGCAGATAAAATTGTGAAGTTGCGTTTGTTTGATGATGAAGCGGGTAAAATTAATTTGAGCATTGAAGATGTAAAGGGATCGATTTTATCCATCTCACAGTTCACATTGGCTACAGATATTCGTAAGGGAAACCGTCCCAGTTTTATCGGCGCAATGGAGCCCCAACAAGCCCATGTTTATTATGAAAAATTTAATGAATATTTAAGAGCGTATGGGATACCTGTTGAAACGGGTGTTTTTCAAGCGATGATGAATGTGCGTTTGGATAATGATGGTCCTGTTTCAATCGTAATGGAAGTCAAAGATGGGAAGGTGTTGTAATGTTGTTGGATGGAAAAATTGTTGCAAAAGAACTTAAGTTGGATTTAAAAGAGAAAGTATCCAAGTTAAAAAGAAAACCCCATTTGGCTGTTGTTTTGGTTGGAAATGACCCGGCATCAGAGACTTACGTAAACTCTAAGAAAAAACAGACAGAAGCGTTAGGTATGATTTCAACTGTGATTCACATGGATGAAAGTCTATCTCAAAATGACTTGTTGGATATTGTTGATAAGCTCAATAATGATGATACCGTAGATGGGATATTGGTACAATTACCCCTTCCAAAACATATTGATGCATCAATCATCATTGAGCGCATTGATGTTAATAAAGATGTGGACGGATTGCATCCATTAAATGTTGGATATTTAAGAAATGATATACCCAATTTAATTCCGTGTACACCCAAGGGGATTATGACTTTATTAAAATACTATGAGATTGAAATATCGGGTAAAAATGCTTTGGTGATTGGGAGAAGTCAATTGGTGGGTAAGCCGATTTCTAGTTTATTGATGAAAGAAAATGCAACGGTGACCGTTGCGCATTCTAAAACAAGAAATATTGACCAATTAATCGCGAATAGTGATATAATAGTCGTTGCAATAGGTGTTAAAGAGATGATTAAAGCATCTCAATTAAGAGAAGACCAAGTGGTGATTGATGTGGGGATACATCGCGATGAAAACGGACTGACTGGAGATGTAGAGAAGGCGGCCTATGATAAGGTTCAATACATCACACCCGTACCGGGCGGTGTGGGTCCATTAACGATTGCTTCTTTGTTGGAGAATACTTATATTGCCTATATGAAAAGAGAGGGATTTATGTGAAACATGTCTATAATTTAGATTCGATTGTGCAAATGAAAAAAGAACATCCGTGTAAAAAATCTCCTTACTTTAAAGTGATTCGTATGGGTGCAGATATTAAAATTGAATGTCAGGGCTGTGGCGCCATTATTATGATGACACGTTCTGAATTTGAAAAGAAACTTAAAAAAGTTATTGAGGAATAGGAGAGATTGAAGATATGGCTTTAACAGCTGGAATCGTTGGGTTACCCAATGTGGGTAAGTCAACCTTATTTAATGCGATCACCAAGTCGCAAGTAGAGGCTGCAAACTATCCGTTTGCGACCATCAAACCAAACGTAGGGGTGGTTAAGGTAAATGATATTCGTTTGAAACAAATTAGAGAAAAGGTGGAGTCTGAAAAAGTGATTCCCACTACTTTTGAGTTTACCGATATTGCAGGACTTGTGAAAGGTGCATCCAAAGGTGAGGGTTTGGGTAATCAGTTTTTATCCAATATTCGTGAAGTGGACGCAATCATTCATGTAGTGCGTTGTTTTAATGATGATGATATTTCACATGTGAGTGGTCGTGTTGATCCCATTGATGATATTGAAATCATTGAAATTGAATTAATGTTGGCTGATTTACAATCCGTGGATGCGAGAATTAACCGCGTGGGTAAAAAAGCAAGTGTCGATAAGAATGCGAAAGCTGAATTTGAAATGTTGAGTAAATGTAAAGCAGCGCTTGAGAACAATAAACCATTGATCAGCGTCGATTTTACAGATGAAGAATTACTCATGGCAAAAACATTTCATTTCTTAACACTCAAGCCCATGATTTATGTGGCCAACGTGGATGAAGCTTCTTTGCTAGATATTGATAGTAATGAACATTACCAACGTGTTAAAGCATATGCTGAAGAAAACAGTAAAGAAGTTGTTTGGTTGAGCGCAAAAGTTGAAGAAGATCTATCTTCACTGGATGATGATGAGAAAAAAGAATTTTTATTGGATATGGGAATTGAGGAAAGTGGTCTTGATCTCTTGGTTAAACGTAGCTATCGTTTATTGAACCTTGAAACATTCTTTACAGTCGGTCCAATGGAAATTCGTGCTTGGACTTATAAAAAAGGGATGAAAGCACCTGAATGTGCGGGGGTTATTCATACAGATTTCCAAGTGGGCTTTATTCGTGCAGAAACCTATAACTTTGTAGATTTAATGGTATATGAGACAGAAGCCAACATTAAAGAGGCTGGAAAAATGCGGCTTGAAGGTAAAGAATACATTGTAAAAGATGGAG
>CANRNG010000088.1 GCA_947631935.1 uncultured Erysipelothrix sp. | reverse complement strand
GATTTTCCTTTCATTCCTTTTTATTAAGCATCACAAATAAGCCAGACCAAGTCTAACTTACATTTTATTTATTAAACCTGAATTATTCATAATAATTCAATAAATGGTGCGTAGAACCAGGTAGTTACTGTATTTTCATCTTATATTGCATTTCACTTTTTAAGTGAAATATTTATCACAAAATTATATAGAAAAAAGGCTTCAACTTTGTTAAAATTTAAGTGCGAACAAAAACCAACAAAGGAGAAACCTATATGTATAGTTTAGTAGAACAGCACTTAAATTGCAATAAAAAGATTAAAATAAATTTCAACGGAGGTGATTTATCCTCCGATGCAGGATTATTCTTAATAAAAGAATTTTCCCACAAAATAGATTTTGAAAAACTTATCAAACAAAAGTTCAAAACCAATGATAAATCTAATCGATTTCATACAGATGATGAAAATCTCTGCCAAAAACTTTATCAAATCATCGCTGGATATTTTTCAGATGATGATTCTGACGAATTAACGAATGAGCCTGTATTAAATGCCATTCTTAACAAAGAAGGCCTTGCTTCACAACCTACAATGTCTCGATTCTTTAGCCGTATGGACGAAGATACTTTGGCTCAGTTTGAAGTGATTAACCAAGATTTACGTCAAAGGATTTATTCAATCAACAATCCTGAAATGGTGCTTCTTGATCTCGATTCAACTTTGCTTGCAACTTATGGTAAACAAGAAGGTGAAGGTTTTAACTTTCATTATTCATCAAATGGTTACCATCCTCTTGTTTGCTATGATGGACTAAATGGTGACTTGCTGAAAATTCAGTTAAGAGAGGGCGCTGCTTATTCTTCGACAGGTGTAGTCGATTTCCTCCAGCCGTTGCTAGATGAATACCAATCAATCTACGAAAACACCAGGTTATACCTCCGTGGTGATAGTGGATTTGCCGTACCAGCACTGTTTGAACAAGCTGAACACAATAGCTGTTCTTATGCAATTAGATTAAAAGCAAACCAGAATCTTTACAGAGCTGTGAAACATGTTGAGGCCGAATTGGATTATGCAACCAAAACAAATAAACTTGACTATGCAGTATGCTTCGGTGAATTCATGTATCAGGCCAAAAGCTGGAACTATCCAAGGCGAGTTGTCCGCAAGGTTGAAAAACCTTATAATCAGTTCACTTACATGTACACGTTCATTGTGACAAATATGGACCTTGAACCATGCCAATTAATTCAGTTTTACTGTAATCGTGGACGCATGGAAAATTTCATCAAGGAATCAAAGTCAGGATTCAACTTTGAATCTATGAGCAGCCATACAAAAATAGTTAACGAAAACCGTCTACAGTTAAGTATGTTGGCATACAACTTATTCAATTGGTTCAAACGTCTCGTATTACCTGCTAAAATGCGAAAGATGCAGATAGACACAATACGTTTAAAACTGATAAAGATTGCTGCAAAAGTAATCCATTCAGCAAGATATATAACATTCAAGCTTTGTAGTAGCTGCCCATATCAAGAGGAATTTTATGAAACTCTTGATAATATAAGGCGACTGTATCCAAATTTGGAATAGCAACTTTACGTGTACATTGAAAACCTGAAATCATATACAATTGGAAACAACGGGGTTAGTGCGCTCTTTTTTAAGAAGCAATAAACTGATTATAGGTAACTTTATGAAATGTACAGTTTGTAGAACGAATTATTCTATAAAAAAATCATTGTGAATAATTCAGGTTAAATTCTATTATTCTCACTAGATAATTTGCAAATATGGGAATAACGCAATATTCACATGCTCATATTCTAATCCGAATTTATCATAAACAGCTTTTGCGATTACATTAAACTCCTTTTTATATAAAACAAAATGATGATTCACCATGCAATCATTCATAAATTCATATATATCCGGAAGATCTGATTTTAATAATCTTAATAAATTTTTTCGCTGTATTTAAACTAACTCTTGCGGATTTTGCTGCAGAACTAAAAGACCCAGATTCAGCATAGGCTTCAAGTATTTTTTTATCTCTTTTCGCTTTTTTATCTTTATTATTTGTTTTACTATAATTATTTTTTATCTTCATGGACTTGTTATAATTGAACAGATCTTCTACTGATATTCCTAATTTATCTGCAAAATCTTCGTTTGTATATTTATAGAATCCATAAGGTTTAATATTATCAATGCATCTAAATGTAACCTCTAGCTCTCTACGTGATAACGGGTTTACGATAAATTCGATATTAAATAAAATCACTTTGTTTTTCGCTTTTTCTCTATCTACAATTTGAACTAGATTGTTATATAGTAAGTGGACTATATTATGCCTATTTTCACTGCCCTTTGTTTTTCCTCTAGACTTTACAAACGTTTCAATGATTGCTGTTCTTTTTGGGGGTAAATAAAACATATTACCATGTCTCCTACTATGTTTATCAGCTATAGTCTTTTTTACTTTAGCCTTTTTATCAATTTGCTTAGTTTCAATATGAAAGAAATCCTTAAGATCATCCAAATGGGCAGAAATTGAAGATTTTGGGAAAGCCCATTTGCGTTGGCTTAAAAAGTTTCTGAACTTAAAAAATGGAATCCCTTCCCATGATACATTTCGCAGGGTTTTTGCTCTAATTGACTCAGAACAGCTTCAGGCTGCTACTGTTTCTTTTCTGATAGAGAACATAAATTCTTTGAAGAAATCCCTTGGAATAAAAGAAACTCGATATCGTCATATATGTGTTGACGGAAAAGAACAAAAAGGCACTGGACGCAAATATGATACGGATGAAAAGATACGGAATCTGCAGACACTGCATGTATATGATGCATCCAATGATATCTGCCTCTATTCACAGCCCATAGCTATTATGAAACCTCCGAAAAGCACATGGACAGGTAGAAATAAGACGTTATTACCTGAAAAAGGCAGTACATAAATTTAATGGTGTTGTTGAATGGCAGAATCAGCGTAACTTTGTATGCTACGAAAAATATACCTGTAATACAATTACCAATAAAGAGAAAACCGAGACACGTTACTATATCACAAGCTTAAAGGACATCGAACTCTGTGCCGATGCGATTCGAGGTCATTGGGAAGTTGAAACTGGATTTCACTGGTATCTGGATGCTTCTTTCAGGGAATACGACAATACTACCATGGATAAGCAGCTTTTAATAACTATAGTCTGATAAACAAAATGGCGCTTTCACTCTGTAAGCTCGTGAGACCGCACATGGGAAACCGCAGTATTCAGCGGATTAGAAAAACTTTTGGATGGAACATGGAAGACAACCTTTCCATTCTATTAAACAATTTCAATGAAGATCAGATAAAAAGTGCTTTGGAAAACAGATAAAGAGCTTAGAAAACAGATAAAACAAGCAGTTTAATTAAGTATCCCTAAAATCAGCTTTATTTTAGATTATCCGTACAAATATTATAAAAACTCCATATATCGCAAACAGCTTCTAAAGCTGATGATATATGGATTTCTTTTTATCATTAATTTATGATTGATGCGTTTGTCTTATGGGGGCTTTGTCTTATTAACTTGGGTGTTAATTATGGCACACACAATGTTAGTTTTGCAAATGCAGGTACAAATGCAAATACGCCAGTTTTAATAGAAGGTGTACAGTCAAGTCCAACTGACTTGGTGGCATTCAAATGTGGCAAAGGACACGAGTTTAATACAAAATGCATCCGGCAGTGCCACTTCTTATCCCAATAAACATCAAATAAACGTCAAGTTGTAGGTTCTTTAGAAAGTAGCTTACGTTTCCTATCTTTTCACATATTAGTTCTACAACTCAATCCATAAAAATAGACCGGTGATTTTCCTCGGGTTATCCTTCCGAGATGAAAATTCACCGGTCTTTTTAAATGATCAGTTCAGCCGCTAAAATCATGCGGTTTTAACAAGCAGAGCCATTCTTTTTGCTTTTCTTGCCTTTGAGTAAAGTTCCAAGTATCAGCATTGTCAACCCAAGCGTTGCCAACAG
>CANRNG010000087.1 GCA_947631935.1 uncultured Erysipelothrix sp. | reverse complement strand
CCAAGACCAGAATTCTATCTCCCTCATAGGGATAAGATTCAAACAGACTCAAAGCAGAGGCCATACTTTTTGGGCTAGCTTTATAAGCGTCAAAAAGTATTTTCGCATTCTTATAGTCATAAATTTCTGTTCTCATCGATGAAAGCTTGACTTCATTGAGTCCTACATTAATCTTATCGTCGCTAATACCCAAAAATCTCAACAATGAAACCACACCCCCAGCATTAGAAGCTTGGTGTTCTCCCAGAAGATTGGTTTGGTATGATCTACCCTTTATTTTAAAATAAGTAAATTCTGAATCCACACTGACGTCTTCAATCACAAAGTCATTGTCCATATTGAATCCAAAGCTTTGGTGTCCTTGTGCAAGTTTGCGATAATTTTCAACATCACCTTGATAGAAACAATGCGATTTATCATCAATAAGATTGAAGATAGAAAACTTTTCTTTCGCTAAAACATCCAAATCATGATCGAAATTATCAATATGGGCTTCATCAAGACCTGTCACAATTGCCGAGGTGGGTTTGATGAGTTTCACCATGCGTCCAATTTCACCAGGCGCATCCAGTCCCATCTCAAAGATGCCATATCTTGTGGTTTCATCTGCTCTAAACAGGGTCAAACAGGACCCAATTTCAGTATTTTGGTTTTCATGGGTCGCAATGGTGGGTCCCACTAAAGAAAGAATGGCATTAAAAATATCTTTGGTAGAAGTTTTACCGTTACTTCCAGTAATCCCAATGGCATGCAAGTTTAACGATTTACGGTACACTTTTGCAAAGTCAAATAAACCTTGTAACGTATCTGGCACTAAAATTTGGGGTATATCCAGATCCAATTCACGGCTTACCATCAACCCCATAGCACCCTTACCAATCGCTTCCTTCGCAAAATCATGACCATCGACACGTTCTCCCACCAAACAAACAAACAAATCACCGGGCTTCACAAAACGCGTATCAACACTGACACCTGTAACAGTGCCTTGGCCGATGACAGTTTCTCCCAGTAATTGACCAATTTCTCTCATTGACATTTTTTTCATCGCGTATGTTTCTCCTTTAACTGATTTAAAAGCAAATAAACATCTTGTTTATTGCGTGCTGTGGCGTGGTATCTTCCAAAAAGCAAAAGCAGATAATGGGCTTTGGCCCAGTCCCTACGATCAAACTTAGACATCAGTACATTTTCTACTTCTAAAACGGAAGCAGATTCAGATGCCCACCCCAATCTTTTAGTAACCCGTTCAACATGGGTATCAACCGCAATGGCTGGTTGATTAAAACCAACTGCTAAAACTACATTGGCTGTCTTGCGCCCTACCCCTGGTAAACGCATTAAATCGTCTCTATTGTTTGGCACAACGCCCTCATATTCTTCAACCAACATTTTTGAAGCTTCCACAATGTATTTCGCCTTGTTTCGATAAAGACCCAAGGTCCTGATTAAAGAAGCAACTTCCTTAATGTCTGCTTTTGCAAGCGCAAAAACATCCGGATAAGCCTCAAAAAGTGCAGGTGTAACCTTATTTACCGAAACATCCGTTGCCTGGGCGGATAAAGTCACTGCAATTAATAGTTCAAAGACACTTTTATGATCCAATTCACTATCTGGATTGGGATATTCCAACTCAAGTATATTCAAAATTTCTTGGGGACTCATAGATTCAGTCCCTTTTCTTTACGATTGTTGACTAAAATACTGTTAATGTATGGAAAAGTAACCTTTTGGTACACAATGGCAGTTCGAAGTGCCGCAATAATTTCGTTTTGAGTATACTGACTCAACCAACCATTCAATCGTTGCAGTTCAGGTTGACTGAGTGGACGTGATAACTCCGATTCAAAAACTTCAAAAATATTCTCATCCACAAATTCATATCGTAAACCCTCTTGAAATAAGTTATCAATGTTAAACTCAATTTTATCTTTCAAAGGCTTAACTTCAAGTAAATTTTTTCTAACCAATTGGTGAATCAATTCATCCACCTCCTCAACCTCAATGCCAGAACGTTTGGATAAAACAACAGGATCAATATTTTCATGCAACCCATTTAAGTAATCGATCAAAAGTAATATGACCACTTCCATTGATGAAAGATTTAGAACACCCAAATTTTCTAGCATCCAGTCTCTTCGATTCACATACGGTTTCTTCCACCACATCTTAGGATCCTCCCATCTCTAACACAATTTCATAAGTATCCATATTCAAATATACAAAATTAACATTTGATTCCAAGGTAAAGACAAGTTCACCATCTAAAACACCATAGCCCGCATCATCCATGTCAAAACCAAGTTCCAAAATTTTATCCTCAATTACATTTAAAGAAACATAGTCATGTTCACCATAAGCATGCATATCTTGGGTAAACCAATAAAGCGTGCCTTCATCTTCTATAATGTAGTAAACTTCTTTCAAAACAAAGCGGTTCATGAAAGTAGGATTTTCAAGCTTATGGGCACTCGCAAAAGCATCCATATGAACTTTATTTTCATGTTCAACAACCCTTCTGGGTCCAGCAATAAATCCAGCATGAAAAAGCAGTAATAGAATGCCTATTACCAACAACAAAAACAGATTCAAGATGATGTTTTTATAGCGCTTTTTCATAGATACCTCTTAAACATTTTACCATAGGCCTATAGTACTTTACCAACATTCTTCAAGATGATATCAACTTGACCATTTTCTTGTTCAATCACTTCAAGTACTTCATCTACTTTCATTGAAGCAATGGGCAATATAACCTCGATTCCAAAGTCCGTAAGAATATGATGCTTCTTACGTGAACTCAAACGATTGACATGCGTCGAATCAATCAAAGAAGGCAAATGGGTTTCGTTGACTGTATCTTCAATAAAACCAAGTTCTTCAGAATCCAAAGATTCAAACACATGATTGATAATTCGTTTGGGTTCCACTTCATCAAAAAGCTCGGCAGCATCCAAGACGAATTGTTTTGATTTGATTTTATTGTCTAAGACATTTTCATTGCGACTGGTGGATACATAATCAATCATCGCATCCACAATTTCAAGGGTCTTTTTCGCGTTGGGAATGGTTTCAAATCCCAAAATATCCTCTAAATAATCCTGCGTATTTTGGGTAACCTTTACCCATAAATTACCCGATTCCAAATCAAAACTAAAGGCCGCCTTACAAGACGCAAAAGAATCACTCAAAATACCCATGTTCTGTTCGATATCATCGTCCACTTTTAAATATCCAGCACGCCCCATCACCTCAAACATGGCATACTCGACACTTTCTTCAGTCTCAACCATGGTAAAAATTAAATTCAAAGATGTGTACGTGTTGGATCCTTGGTAATGATCGAACCAATCTTGTGCAATTTCTTTTGATAAAGCCATAAAATCAAATTCAGAACTTCCAATATTGTCTTTTAAAATGGAACCTTCCAAGAGCTTTCCTTTGGAAGTTGCGCTTGACTTTTTAAAAGCCACAAACATTTTTAATATATAATCATCCAAAGCTACATTTTGACTTAGATTTATCATTTTCTCACTCAAAATAACCGTATCCAATTGGTTATCTACTGAGTGGATTACTACTTTTAATACTGACATTTTTATCACCTATTCTATAATATCATAAAAAACACACCTTAAGGTGTGCTTTTAATAAAACTTACTTGATTAAACTTTCTTCCCAATCTGGGTGGGGTTCAAAGTCCAAGAGATCCGCAACAGTGGCTGCCACATTTGCCAAGCCATATTTACCTGACTTCAACGCAACATCACGATTATAAACGATGAAAGGTACAGGCATCAATGAGTGCGCAGTTTTAACTTTGCCCTTTTTGTCCAACATTTCATCTGCATTACCGTGGTCTGCAAGTACCAATAAAGTAGCATCATTACGCTTCACTGCAGGCAACAATCTTTTAATTGCCAAGTCAACGGCTTCAACCGATAACACAACAGATAAGAAGTCTCCTGTATGGCCAACCATATCACCATTCGGATAGTTTACACGAATAAAGTCATATTGTTTAGAATCCAAAGCATCAATGACTGCATCTGTAATCTCTGCACTCTTCATCCAAGGTCTTTGGTCAAAGGTCACATCATC
>CANRNG010000086.1 GCA_947631935.1 uncultured Erysipelothrix sp. | reverse complement strand
ACAAGAGCGTGCCTTATTTTATTTCTAGTATAAATGGTTTCTAGATTTGATTTATCAATGGCATAGGGAATCTTTTGCTCATGACATAATTGAACGATTTCATCTTTACTCAAATGCAATAAAGGACGATATACATGGATGCCCATGACTTCTGAATGGACGTTTAAACCAGGGTAGGTTGCCTTACGATTTGATTCTTCTTGCATCAAATACGTCTCCAAATCATCATCCAAATGATGCCCCACACAAACCCCTTTAGCCAGATATTTATTTTTTAAATCTTTGAAAAAAGCATAACGAAATCGACGTGCTTGGTCTTGGAAATTCCCTTTAACAACTTCATTAAAGTCCTTAACCACCACATCACATTGTAGTTTCTTTGCTTCATTGATGACCATCCACATCTCGTCATCACTTTCATCACGCATCTTATAGTTAACATGCGCCACAATTAAGCGATGATTCAACTGATGGAGATGGTGCAGCAACTGCATTGAATCCGGTCCCCCAGAAACAGCCACAATCCATGTTTCTTTCAAATTATCACCCAACTTATTTTATCACACTTTGTTGAATATCGTGCATTTCAGCTCACTCTCAATGGCTTTAAACATTTTAGACTCAGGACAAAGATGAGAATTCACCGAAATAATTCTCGATGAATTCACAAATTTACAATCATTAAGAAAAAGCACAGAGGGTTTATTCAAACCCGACAGCTTCCCAATATAAAACAAATGTTCCCCCACATCACTTTGCGCCTTCTTAATCACAGAAGTATTGGAAGTCATCGGCACTACAAATAACTTATGATTAAATTTAGAAATCACCAAACCAAAATGCTGATAACCCGCTTCGTTAATGTACACTTGTCCAAAGTCCATAAAACAAATATCACCCCGAGCTACATCAATTTGTAGATCATCTGAAGACCAAAGCTGACATCGATTCAAGCGATTCATACCACTGACCAACTCTTTTCTTCTTTGGAATCTAGGTAAGTTATCAATATAATCCTTATACAAATCAAAATACGTTTCTTGGAGTATTTCTTCTTCATTATGGATCCAAGTTTCATCTAAAAAGAGCAAAATAAAACCTCCCTTACTCTAATAATGTAAGGAAGGTTTCTGTATTATCCTAAATAATCTAAGTTTTCTAGCATGATGCCAGTACCCTCAACCACACAGGTTAAGGCATTTTCAGCAACATACACAGGCGTATTTAAAGCCTCAGAAATCAAACGATCAAGACCACGTAATAGTGCACCACCACCGGTCAATACAATACCACGAACAATGATATCCGCACTCAATTCAGGCGGCGTTTGTTCAAGCACACTGCGACAAGCACGCACAATGACTTGAAGACTTTCATGCATTGCGATCTGCGTTTCAGATGCCTTTAAAGTAATGGTACTTGGTAAGCCCGTTACCAAGTCACGACCACTCACATCAATGGTAGGGTCTTCTTCAGTTGTATCCATATAGGCTGTCCCAATGGTTGTTTTAATTTTCTCTGCAGTCGCATCCCCAATTAAAAGTTTATAGGTGTCTTTAACATATTTAATAATATCTGAATCCAAAGTATCCCCAGCAATTTTCAATGAAGTACTGGTCACAATACCACCCAATGACAAAATCGCAACATCGGTAGTACCACCACCTATGTCAAGAACCATGTTTCCAGAAGGTTTAGAAATATCAAGTTTCGCACCAATGGCCGCAACCTTAGGCTCCTCTTCAATAAACACACGTTTCGCTCCAATACGATAAGCCGCATCAGAGATTGCTTTTCTTTCAACAGAAGTAATATTTGAAGGGCAGCAAATTAAAACATCAGGACGAGAAAACAAGCCCTTTAATTTCAAATTCTTCATAAAATACTGAAGCATAATTTCAGTAACCTCAAAGTCAGCAATTACACCATCCTTCAATGGACGAATGGCTTGAATTCTACCCGGAGTTCTACCCAACATTGTTTTGGCTTCACGACCCACAGCCAATGGTTTTTTAGTTTGAGCATCAATCGAAACAACGGCCGGCTCATCCAAGACGATACCTTCACCTTTAACATAAATTAATACGTTGGCTGTTCCCAAATCAATACCCACTGATTTATTAAACATAAACACACATTTCCTTTCTCACAAATTAATAGACGTAGTTCATGGACAAACTCATTAAAAACTGAGCGACCAAGTAACTAAGCGCAAGTGCAACTATAATATACAGTATTTGTCCTTTAGATTCATGTCCTTTTCTCATAAATTTTGTGAAATCTACGTGAAGTAACACGTATGAACAAAATATAAACGAAATAACATGAATCATAATTCTCGTAATGTCTAACATATATAATTCACCACCTATTACTATACCAAAAATATACCCTAAATTCTACTTGTATTCTTTTCTATCAAGAATCGACATCCACTTCGCTTCAAAAGGCCTATACACACAATAAATCCAATAACCCAAAACCCCACCCGTCGTATTGGTAATAACGTCTGTAATATCAGAAGCACGGTAATCATTTAATAGCGGTTGAACGATCTCAATCCCAAAACTTAAAACAAACGTTACCATTATTATTTTAACTAAACTCATCTTCTTGAAATGGGGTAATAAAAACCCAAAAGGAACCAACATTAACACATTCAACAACATCTCCATTTCGGGATTACCATATCCCAAAATATAATCATTAAAAGGCGTTAGATTGATGGGCATAAAATTAAACCTAAAGACATGAGGCAAGGAGGTAATGATGGGCATTAACGTCACAAAAGCAACCAAAGACATATAAACATACGCAGTAATGTTTAAGATACGTTTTGATCGGGGTAATTTTTTCCACTTGTCCCTGAAAAAAATAATATATATTAATATCAATCCGAATACATCAATTCCTGTTTTAAAATTTAATCCCATAATCAGCCTTCTTTTCGCTTTTAAGTATAGCATAGAGATTCATTTTCTATATGACAATTGTCTGAACTTTTAAAAAAACGCCCGAAGACGTTTTTAAAGTATTATTTAGTCCCGAAGATACGGTCACCCGCATCACCCAGACCAGGCACAATATATCCCTTATCATTTAATTTTTCATCCATAGCAGCTAAGAAAATATCTACATCCGGATGTTTTTCACGAATCAGTGCAACCCCTTCAGGAGCCGCAACCAAGCAAACAAGTTTAATCGATTTTGCGCCACGCTTTTTAACCATTTCAATGGCTGCATCCGCACTCCCGCCGGTTGCGAGCATGGGGTCCAATACCAATACCTCAGATATATCCAAATTATCTGGGAACTTAGCGAAATATTCATGGGGTTGTAACGTTTCTTCATCACGATATACTCCAATATGACCGACTTTCGCAGTTGGAATCAAACTCAAGATGCCATCGACCATACCCAATCCAGCTCTAAGAATGGGAACCAACACAATTTCCTTATTCAATTCAAAAGTGTCACATTGTTGAACTGGGGTTTGAATGGTCACTGGATCCAACTTAATATCACGCGTAATTTCATAAGCCATCAAACCTGCGACTTCATCAAGATACTGTCTGAAACTTTTTGTTCCAGTTTCTGTGCGTCTCATTTGAGTTAATTTGTGGGTAATCAATGGGTGGTTTAATACTGTAATCATATCTTTTCTCCTCTTATCGCAAATTGTCTTGTATATGTCTTCACTTCTATTTCAAGTTCTTTCAATAGATTCTCATCTTCATAATTACGAAGGGCTTTATCAATCCATCGGGCCACTTTTCTAAAGTCATCTTCCATAAATCCACGACTGGTCATGGCAGGAGAACCCAAACGAATACCACTGGTCACAAAGGGTCTTTCTTGGTCAAAAGGAATGGCATTTTTATTCACCGTAATGCCCACTTTTTCCAAGATTAACTCCGCATGCTTCCCAGTCACTCCAATACTACTCTTAAGGTCAACTAAGATTAAATGATTATCAGTACCCCCACTGACCAAACGATATCCCATTTTTTTCATCTCTTCACCCATGGCTTTAATGTTTTTAATGACCTGGGTTTGGTAATCCTTAAATTCAGGTTGCAGCACTTCATTAAAGCTCACGGCTTT
>CANRNG010000085.1 GCA_947631935.1 uncultured Erysipelothrix sp. | reverse complement strand
CGTTGATATATGGAATAATGTTTCAAAAAAAACCGAGAAATGGTTGACATTATGAAATATAATGTTATTATGTATTTAGCGTGCTAATCTAGTAGATGCAAGAGCTATCATATTTTTATGGTGGCTCTTTTTCTTAAACTATACACATGTTAAAGTTCAGGAAATAATCCTTAAATATTACAAAAACTTTAGACACGCTTATTGGAGCAGTTGCTTAGATCGATGGTACACAGTGTACAAATTTATCCATTGAAATTTTACAGGAGGTAATTGAAGCAAGCTATATTTTGGTAGAATTATACTCACGCTATACGCAAGTAAAAAGCGTAAATGGTTTAATTAGATCATTGACAATTCGAATAAAATTATTGACAGAAACTGTAAAAAATGTATACTGTAGTTGAGCGTGTTATCCAGTTTAATGGAGCAAAAGCCAGGTTATGTTTTAGTCATAGTCTGGCTTTTAATATTTTAAAAAAGGAGGAAAGATGATTAATTTAAAATTATTTGCAACAGAATCCAGAAACCAAAAAACGATGTCACTGGACACCATGACACCGCTGGAAATTGCCACTATTATGAATGAAGAAGATAGAAATGTTATAGACGCTGTAAATCAAGAACTGACTAAAATTGCGAAAGTGATTGAGTGGGCGACTGAGAGTCTCTATAAAGAAGGGCGCATTATCTATATGGGAGCTGGAACAAGTGGTCGTTTAGGGGTCTTGGATGCAGTTGAATGTCCTCCTACCTTTAGCGTTGATTATGAAAAGGTTGTGGGCCTGATTGCGGGGGGTGAAGGCGCATTTATTAAAGCTCAAGAAGGGGCCGAAGACAACAAACAGTTGGGGCGCGATGATTTGGTAAATCTAAATTTGAGTTCTAATGATCTTGTGATCGGACTTGCAGCAAGTGGACGCACGCCTTATGTTATCGGTGGCTTAGAGTATGCAAAGGAAATGGGTTGTAAAACAGCCACAGTTTCTTGTAATAAAAATGCCGAAATTGGAATTTATGCGGATATCAGTATTGAAGCAGTCGTGGGACCTGAAGTATTAACAGGATCGACCAGACTCAAAGCGGGAACTGCTCAAAAAATGATTCTTAACATGATTTCAACGGGGGCAATGGTTGGTTATGGAAAAGCTTATAGCAACCTTATGGTTGATGTTAAACAATCCAACGATAAGCTCGTTGTGAGAGCTCAAAATATTGTAATGGAGGCAACTGGCGTTGATCGAGAAGTCGCAACAAGCGTTTTAGCGAAATCGAATGATAGCGTAAAAGTTGCAATCGTTATGATAATGTTCGAAGTAGATTATGATGAGGCATTGTCTTTATTAGATAATGCTAAGGGACATATCAAAGAAATTGAAAAAGGAGAATTCAAATGACGAATAAAGAATTAGCTAAATTAATTATGGATCAAGTTGGTGGAGACGCCAATGTTGGATCTGCAGCACACTGTATGACACGTTTACGTTTAAAGGTGAAAGATGACAGTAAAGTTAATATTGAAGGACTTAAGGATATCGATGGTGTAATGGGTGTTGTTGAATCAGACACATTACAAATTGTCGTAGGACCTGGAAAAGCGAAAAAAGTTTATGATGCATTAATCGAAACCTTTGATGTATCAAAAGGTGGAGATGTTGAGTCTTGGGAAGACAATAAAGAAGCCATCAAAGCAGGACAAAAGGATTCTGGTCTTAAGAGCGCTCTAAAAACGATCTCAAATATCTTTATCCCCTTAATTCCAGCCATTATTGCTGCTGGTTTGTTTAACGGTATTGCCAGTTTAATTGGTCAAGTTATGGCTCCAACAGAAGGATTCTGGTTTATTTTCCAAAACCTACTTTCTCTTGCTGGATCTAGCTTCTTAGGTTACTTTGCGGTATATACAGGGATCAATGCAGCCAAAGAATTTGGTGGAACACCAGCGCTTGGTGGTATGATTGGTGGTATGACCATTGGAGCACAAATTAACGTTATTTCTCAAACATTGGGACTTTATAACGATGTTACACCGCTTGAATCAATTTTGACAACAGGTAAAGGTGGAATTATTGGTGTTATTATTGGTGTTTGGGTAATGTCATTCTTAGAAAAAAGAATCAGAAAAATCGTACCAGATGTGTTAGACTTAGTTGTAACACCGACATTGACGATCTTAATCACAGGTGCAGTTCTTGTATTCGCTATTATGCCTGTTGCAGGATTTGCTTCTGACTTATTGGTGAGTGCTTTAAACATTATTATTGGATCAGACAATAAACTCGTAAGTATCTTATCAGGATTTATCCTTGCTGCAATGTTCTTGCCAATGGTATTACTTGGTTTACACCATGGATTAATTCCAATTTATGCGATACAATTAGACAAACTGGGTGGCGTTTCATTATTCCCAGTATTGGCAATGGCTGGAGCTGGACAAGTGGGTGCCGCAATTGCACTTTACATCAAAGCAAGACGTCAAAAGAATACGAGAATGCAAAAAACAATTATTGGTGCTTTACCAGCTGGATTCTTAGGTGTTGGGGAACCTCTAATTTACGGGGTAACACTACCACTTGGTAAACCATTTATTACTGCTGGATTGGGTGCTGGATTTGGTGGCGCATGGGTTATGTTAACTGGCGTTATGGCTTCTGCATGGGGTCCATCAGGACTTGTTGCACTCCCACTAATGCAAACACCAACCATGATTCTTAATTTCCTTATTGGATTGGTAGTTTCATATGTTGCGGGTTTCATTATTACTTATATATTTATTAAAGACGACTTAGTTCGCGGTTAATTTAATAAATTCATTTACAAGGAGGAAGTAATGTATACTAAGAAAAAGTATAAAATTCTACATATACTTAATAACAGTTCCATAATTGTAGATGGGTTGTTCACTGAAAAAATCCTCATGGGAAAGGGAATTGGCTTTGGTCGTAGACCAGGCGATTCCCTGCCTATGGGCAGTGAATATGAAAAGTCATATCAGTTATTGGCAAAAACAAATGATTTTTTTCGTATTGTAAATGGCTATGATGAAAATATTGTAGTTATGGTCATGGATACAATCCAACAAATGATGAATAGAAATTCAACTGACTTTACAACTGAAGACCTCGTAATCATTGCAGATCACTTAGCTGCAATGTTTGTGCGTGTGCTGAAGGGTGAAGCCATATTATCGTTTTTTTCAAAAGAAACAGAAACTTTATATCCAGAAAGTTTTTGTAAAGCAGAAGAAATTGCCGAAATTATTGAGAATGAGCATAATGTAGTAATACCCGAAGCGGAGATTGCATATATCGCTCTATATCTTGAAAATATGCGTGGAAACAAAACAAAAATAGAGGTAGAACAATTGAGTTCAATCCTGGTTCAACTCGATGAATTGTTTTCTCAGGAAAAATATGATAATTTTGATAAAGATTCACTGGCTTATTCTCGTTTCTTAATTCATATACGATTGTTGGTTCAATCAGAACATTTTAGAAAATCAAGCCTAAGCCCAGTTATCTCTAATGCAGTTTTAACAACTTACACCGAATACAAACAATTATCTGAGAAGATCATTGAAATTATCGAAAATGAAGTCGACCATAAATTGAATAAAGCAGAACTGGTCTACCTCATAATTCATTTAGTAAACCTATTTAGTAAAGATGAAGAGGATGAAATATGATTGGAATTTCAGTATACTTGTCAGACATTGATACGCATTATTTAGAAGCGGCATCCGCGTTGGGTATTAAATATATTTTTACCTCGCTTCATATTCCTGAAGAAAATCTCACAAACATTGATGATATATTACCTTGTTTTTTAGAAAAGACGCAAAAACTCAATATGTCTATTATTCCAGATATATCCCCATATACTTTTGAAAAATTTGGCCTAGAGAATAATGATTTTCAAGGACTTAAAGATATGGGATTTGAATCTGTCAGACTTGATTTTGGGTTTGAGGATATTGATACTGTCAAAGAGATTTCTAAATATTTTAAACTTGTGCTCAATGCTTCTTTGGTGGATGAGCCTTACATAAATAGTTTACAAGAAGTGAATTTGGATCTTCGTAAAATTGTGTTAATGCATAACTTTTACCCCAAACAAGATACGGGTTTGAGTGAAAATTATTTTTCGAAATTAAATGATGTGCATAAAAAATATGGATTTGAAACACTTGCGTTTGTGGTAGGGGATGCGTTGAAGCGATTGCCACTCTATGAGGGTTTACCTACATTAGAAAAACATCGTGATGTGAACCCATATGTTGCGGGAATTGAATTAATCATAAAATATAAGATTGATCAAATCTTTATTGGAGACAATCGTGCAAATTTAAACCATTTGAAATTTTTGACAGAGTATATTCAAAACAATGTCATTACACTCCCTGTTCTTCTTGATTCAAGTCATAAAGATTTGTTGGGAAAAGTACACAATATTAGAC
>CANRNG010000084.1 GCA_947631935.1 uncultured Erysipelothrix sp. | reverse complement strand
GCAATTGCACCCATCATGACAAAGGCCAGACTGGCATCCCAGTCACCAAACAGATCCAGGAAATCCAGCACTTTTTCAGGATTCGACATACCTGAAACCATCAGTCCAACAGAAAAAAGAGCACCAAAAATAAAAGCTAGAATATTTTTCATTTTAAAATGCTCCGGTTACGTGACGAACAAGATAAACAGTAACAAAACCTGCAAACATGAAGGTGATAGTTGCGAAAATAGAGCGTTTTGATAAGCGGCTCATTCCGCAGATCCCATGACCACTGGTACAACCCGAACCTAAGCGAGTACCAAAACCAACCAGCAAACCTGCAATAATCATCATGAGTGGGCTTGCATTCAGTTCAATTTCAGGCTGTATAAACAGACCATAAATAAATGGCGTGATCATTAGACCCAATAAAAACCAGATCGCAGGGGTTTTAAAGATGGTCTGAGGATTCAGCACTTGTCCGATCAAACCACTGATGCCTGCAATGCGACCATGCACATAAAGATAACCTACGACCGAAATGCCGAGCATCAAGCCGCCTAGAAAAGCAATCAGAAAGTCATGCATAGCGAGTTTACTTCTTTACAATATATTTTTTTATAATATATAATACTAAATATTAATCAAGTCCCTTGTGATATTATTCTGTAACTAATTTTCAATATATCGGATTGAAGGATATTGTAATGAATACTGTAGTTAGTCAGGCTAAAATTGATTTTTCAGAAGCAGACCGAGTGACTGGCTGTTTAAAAGTCTTGTCCAATCCTGACCGTCTAAAAATTCTCTGTGTTTTAGTGGATGGTGAACTCAATGTGCAACAAATTGAGGATGGCACTGATATTCATCAACCCACCCTATCGCAACAACTGGCTGTACTGCGTAAAAGCAATATGGTGAGTACCCGTCGTGAAGGTAAACAGATTTTCTATCAGGTTGCTGATCCTAAAGTTCTTACGCTTATGCAAACCTTGCATCAATTATACTGTGCTGCTTAAGCCTCTTTTTCACTCTAGCTGGCTTTGTTGCACAAAGGTTTAAAAGATAGATACCCTAAAAGATCCAAATTTAAGATACAACTTGGGTATGAGGGCGACCTAGTTCAATGAATTTATTCAAGACAAGAAGCATGAATCTCATTCACCTGACGATGAAAGTACCTTGCCGTTAATTTATCTTCTAATAATTTGATGCAATACATCTTGGTTTCGACCAATTTATCAAAAGTCATATTGTTTTTTTCAGCATACTTTTTGAAACACCACCTATATCAATTGTAGATATACCATGAAATATGAATGGATATATTATTCCTTCCAGACGTTAGGTCTTTTTTGCAGTTTTTTTATGCAGCCATAACAATGATAAAGCTGAGAGCATGACCCAAGGTACGAGAGCAATATTCATGGTGTACCATCCAAAAATATCAACTAAAGCTCCGGCACTGAAAGAGCAGGCCAAACCTATAATAAAGACAGTCATATCATTTATCGCTTGGGCTTTCGCTTTCTCAACTACTGTATACGTTCCAGTAAGCAATGCAGTACTACCGATAAACAGAAAATTCCATCCAACTCCCAATATAATGAGTGAAACTGCGAATGAAAAAAAATGTGTACCTGATAAAGCAGATGTGATGTAGCAGGCAAATAATAAAAGACCTGCAAACATAATTTTGAGAGTTCCAAAGCGTGAAATTAGATTACCGGTAAAAAATGAAGGGAGAAACATTCCTAACACATGCAACTGAATCACTGTCGCAATAGAGCCTAGCTCATGATGAACATGTCGCATGGCAATAGGTGTAGCAGTCATCCCTAAAATCATAATGCCATAACCTGTTACTGAACCAAACAATGCAACTAAATAGGCGGGCTGAAAAACAATCTGATGCCAAGGCCTTCCAGCACTAAAACTCGTTTTTACTTCTAATTTATTAGGAATATTCAGACCGGATAAAATTCCAATTGCCAGTAGAGAAACAATAGCAATCATTAAAAAAGACCCGACTATTCTAAATGAATAAATAAAGGACCACCGAAGTGCGCGAGTGTGGGGCCAATAAGAGCAGCAACTACACCACCTGCCATCACAAAGGAGATAGCTCTTGACCGGAATGCATCATCAGCAACTTCACTAGCAGCAAAGCGATAAAACTGGGCAAATGATTGATAAATACCGATGCAGAAAGTCCCTGATGCCAAAAGAAAAAGTGAGTTATAAAAAACACCAATCGCGGCGATGATACCTCCCGATACACCAAATAATGCCCCGCAAAGAAAACCATTACGTCTTCCTACACGAGCCATCCATATTGATGCAGGAAACATCATGATCGCTGTCCCTAAGAACATAGAAGCGATTGGCAATGTTGCAAGCATAGGAGTATTTGCAATATTTGCACCTGCCAGACCACCAATAGTCATCACTATAACTGAAACAGTTTGGAATAGGGCTTGCGAGCTCGCCAAGATAAGGACTTGACGATGCATAGCATTCTGAATGCGCATTACTGTCTGTTTCCCCATACATTCATAGCATATTGCAGATGTCCAGTTTTTACATAAAGTCTAGCACCTGATTGACCTGCATGAAATTTAACACTGCTATGGATAGGCATACGGATCCATGATCCCGCAGGGTATATTTCAGTGCCACAAAACAACTGACCTTGGATGATGAAAATCTCAATCCCTTGTTCTGATTGCTCATTGAAAATTTGATCAGGCTTTAGCTTTTCTAAATAGGTCTGCTCATGTTCAGATTGAAATAAAGGGCATATCATCCTATCTTTGATAAGCATCCAATTCGCTGGATCATTGGTATTAATCCGGGTAGGTTCACTCTCGTTTTCAGTCATTTGCATCAATTTGACAAAGATTAAACAGCCTGCCTGACTGGAGACTCGATGAGTTGAACGATGGGGATTACGTAAATACCAGCCTTTAGAATAATCCTCTGTAGCATTCTCAGTAAAAGTGCCGGACAAGATCAGTACTTCTTCACCCAAATGATGCTCATGTTGGGGGAAGGCAGATTTTTGTGCATATTTTACTAAACTCGTTGCACGTGCTTTTTCAGTACCAATACGGTCAAGCATCATCCGATCGACTTCACCTCCTGGAGATTTTACCCAATGATAATCCTCTGGCTTGATGATGGCGGTTTGTGAAAAGTCGGCATGAATCAACATGAATGCTATCCTAAAATGAATAAACCTACGCATTTTAATGAAAATGCATAGGTTTATTTTAAGCTATATTAACGTTTAGGGAGATTATCGACGGCTTCTAGCACACGTGCGGAATACGTTAAAGCTGCTCCAGCATTTAGTGTAATTGCAACAGATAATGCCTCTGCAATTTCTTCTCTACTTACACCTAACTCACTTGCTTTTTTGGCATGAACGGCAATACATCCGTCACAACGTGTCGTAACAGCAACTGCCAAGGCAATCAGTTCATGAACTTTAGCATCCAATTTCCCAATTTTACTCGTACCGGCATCCATGGCGGATAAGCCACTCATTGTATCAGGTGCGAGGGCGGCATAATCCGCAATTTGTTTCAGTATTGAAATACGATAATTATTCCAGTCTTGCATAGGGGGTCTCTTAAGATGTCTGTGAAAATCAATGGTAGACAGATCTGTATCTAGCAATTGCATCGTTATTGAAAGACAGACTTGTGGGGTCATCAATGAAGTATTCAGTGAGTTTCAAAAATTACAAAGCCACATCTACTGTTTCAACATGATGCTCTCAGAAAAATCTTGAAAGTCGAATAAATTTTCTTTAATCATTTATCAGAACCTATATGGTTGTATCTCTTAAAGAAAGTCTATTCATGGATCAATTAATTTAAATTGAAAACATCCTTTAAAAGTAGTCTTTGTCAATAACTTATAAATTATTCTAGAGATAGAATTCATACTAAACAAATGAGATAATCTAACTTAAGTTAAAAGAAAATCTTTGCTGTAATATGAATACACCAGTTTTTCTCAATGCATTAAAAGCCTTTGAGGCCAGTGCAAGACATCAGAGTTTTTCTGCTGCTGCAAAAGAATTAAATGTGACGCCTGCGGCAGTAGGGCAATTGGTTCGAGGTTTAGAAGACTATTTAGGAACTCGTCTTTTTCATCGGCAGCAAACCGGTAAAAATCGGCTGATCCCAACTGAATTGGCTGAATCTGTATTGCCTGATATTAGAGGAGGATTTGATAAGCTAACCTTAGGCTTAGAAAAATTAAAAAAGGGGGTATCTTCGGGCATCTTGACCATAACGGTCAGTCCTGCATTCGCAGCTAAATGGTTATTACCCAGAATTGATCAATTTCAAATGGCCTATCCTGATACCGATGTGCGTTTGGATACTAATCTAAAACTTGTTGATTTTTTGGCAAATGGAATCGATATTGGCGGGCACTGTTGCAAATAGAGATTTGAGTCGATGATGTTCCCTTTAAAAAGTACTTAGAGACCGAAAACCCTGTTGA
>CANRNG010000083.1 GCA_947631935.1 uncultured Erysipelothrix sp. | reverse complement strand
CTGATTTGAATCCCGTTGTGTTTGAGATTGATTTTTCTGGAGAAATTTTGAGTGCGGGCCAACGTTTGGTGCGTTATTATTCCTTTTTATTTGGGGGAGTCATTGAAAATTTTGTTGATTTGGGTTTTGAAAATGATGTGGTGAAGCGATTTATTGAAGAAGTTCAAATGAATAAATATGTGGACGGCTCTTTAAAGGTATCTGCCTTGGGTGTTGATTTTTTCTATATCACAGCGGCTGTGTCGGGTCATAATTCAATTTTAATTCATTTGACCTTGGTGGGGGAATCACGAATTGAATCCATGACAATGTCTTCAACTACTGAGATGATGTTTAATCAAATTCAAGATGGTTTGGTGACTGTTGATAATTTTGGGAAGATTATTTATGCCAATGAAAAGTTTATGTCCATGGTTCATTTGGATACAGTGGGTCAGCTTTTCATTCAAGATATTATTTATCTTTATGATCAACATCATAATCAATTTACCCTGGAGTTTCCACTTGAACCCAAGGTGCATTCCTATATGTGGATGGAGCCGGTTGATAATGAGAGTCGCTTGGTGGTTGAGATGGTCATCAATGAGATTCGTGAAGAAGATGGTTTTAGAATTGGGTATTTATTGAATTTTAGAGATTCTTCTATTCGACAAGTGAAGGAAGAAGCGGATTTCTTGTTTGCGTATATGGATGTACAAACAGGAACTTATAATCGTCATTATCTTAATGATTTGATTTCTTATATTGAAAGAGAAAATATTTCCAATGTCGGATTAGTTTTGGTTGATTTGAATGGACTTAAAGTCATCAATGATGCTTTTGGGCATGAATATGGTGATATTGCGGTTTCACATACGGCGTCTGTTTTAATGGAACATATGAATAAAGGGGATCGTGTCATCCGAGTGGGTGGGGATGAATTCTTGGTCGTAAAGTATGATGTAAATAAAGCTGATTTGGATGCGTATATTGAAGCGGTGAAAGCGACTATAGATACAATTAAGGTTCGTAAAGTGCCGCTTTCCATATCATGTGGAGTGGAACTTCATGAGTCTGGGAAATTCATTTTCTCAACTGCCATGGCCAATGCTGAGATGGAGATGTATCACAATAAAACGGTGACTTCTGCTCATGCGCGTAAAGTTATTATGGAATCTATTTTGGATGCTTTGGTGGCACGTCATGCTTGGGAAGGTGTGCATGCCCAGATGGTTTCTAAACTCAATGGGGCAATCGCCAGAGAATTAGAATTTAGTGAAGAAACTATCGAGATGGTCAGTGAAGCGGGACTTTATCATAATATTGGGAAAGTCGTATTAGAAGAAGATGTTCACTTTGGGGGTAGTGATTCCAAGGAACATAGAGATGCTTTTAATAAACACAATGAAACGGCTTTTAGAATTTTATCGGCCATGCCTGAATATTCTTACTTGGCCAATGCGGTTTTACATTATAAAGAAAATTATGATGGTAGTGGGCAACCTAAGGGACTCAAGGGCGAAGCAATTCCGTTGTCTTCTCGTATCTTGAGGGTGAGTTCCACCTATCATAAGTTGGTGAATCCGGGTTGGGGAAACTATGAAGCTTGTTCAAAGGATCGGGCAATTGAAATATTGGAGCGTGAAGCGGGGACGATTTTGGACCCTGAAATCGTGGCCGTTTTAAAGAAAGTGGTGAAATCTTAAAGATTTCATCTCTTTTTTCTTTTGAGAACGGTTTCATCCTTTGTTGTGTTTGGTTATTTTATATTTTAGTGTATAATAATAATGGAAATTAAAGAAGGAGAGTAATAGATATGGCTAATTGTTTAGTAGCACAATCAGGTGGCCCTACATCCGTAATTAACGCTACGGTTGCGGGTATTGTTAAGGGTAACCAATTGAACCCAATTTACGATCGCGTTTTGGGTGGTTTACATGGTGTTGAAGGAATCATGGATGAATTGTTTGTTGATTTGACAAACATGACAGATCATGAAAACAAAGTACTTCGCCAAACACCTTCAAGTGCATTGGGATCATGCCGATACAAATTGAAGCGTGAAAACAAAGAGGATTTCAATAAGTTATTTGAAGTTTTCAGAAAATATGACATCGCTGCTGTTTTCTATACAGGTGGAAATGACTCAATGGATACAGTCACAGCTTTAGCTGAATATGCAGAAGCAAATAACATAGAAGGTATTCAATTCATTGGATGTCCAAAAACAGTGGACAACGATTTAATGGTTATGGATCATAGCCCAGGTTATGCTTCAGCTGCCAAATTTATCGCAACCACAGTTTCTCAAACATGGTTAGACTCAACAGTCTACACACGTCCAGATGTTTTCATCTTAGAAGCCATGGGTCGTGATGCTGGTTGGTTGGCAGCCAGTGCATGTGTAACAGGTGTTGTAGATGTGCTTGTTTTACCAGAAGTTCCTTTTGATGAGGAGCACTTCCTAAATACAGTTAAAAAACATATGGATGAAAAAAATAAATGCTATATCGTTGTCAGTGAAGGGGCACGTTATGCGGATGGTACCTACCTTGCAGCTGCAAAAGCAAAAGATGATACTTTTGGACATGCGGTATTGGGTGGTGCAGGAACCATTTTACGTGATATGATTCTTGATGCAGGGATTTCTCCACGCGTTAAAGTTCAAGACCTCGCAAACGCACAACGTTCACATGCAACTGAGCAATCAAAAGTGGATGTTGAAGAATCATTCCAACTTGGAATGTCAGCTCACATGCGTTCTGTTGATAAGTCATTTACAGGACAAACTGTGTACTTAACACGTCGTGATGATGTGGATGGATATGAAGTGACATACCATGCAACACCATCAAAAAATATTGCGAACCATGTTCGCCACTTCCCACAAGAATGGATCCTACCAGACTTTGCGGGAATTACAGATGAGGCATTGGCATACGTGAGTCCATTACTCGCAGGTCTACCTCAAATTATGTATGATGAAAAAGGATTGCCACTTCACGTAGTACCTTACTACCAAAGAAATGATCGTTATACATTAGATTAATATTTTAAAAAAAACACCGGGATTTAAAAATCCTGGTGTTTTTTGATATATTTAATGGCGGATGAGGGGGGATTTGAACCCCCGCGAGCCATTAAGACTCCTATCGGTTTTCGAGACCGACCCCTTCAGCCTCTTGGGTACTCATCCATCTGTTCTATTATAGCAAATGTTGGGTTTGAAAATAAAGGGTATTAGTGATAAAATATAAATTGGAATATGGGGAGAAGAAAAAGGAGAGACATATGATTAAAGGTATAGCAGCATCAGCTGGCGTAGCGGTTTCAAAAGTATTTAAATTACAACACCCAAAACTCGTAATTGAGCGTGTTGATAATGTGGATGTCGAAGTGGAGAAAAAACGACTCCAAGATGCGATTGAAAAATCTAAAGTTGATATTTCTGGCATTAAGGCAAAAGCCGTAGGTAAATTAAGTGATGAAGATTTAGCGATTTTCGACGCACACTTAATGGTAGCAGAGGACCCTGAATTTGTGGGTCAAATTGAAGCGTTGATTGAAGAAGAAAAAGTCAATGCCGATTTTGCGGTTGATCAAGTAGCAACACTATTTGTAGGAATGTTTGAAGGCATGGATGATCCATACTTTAAAGAACGTGCCGCTGACATTAAAGATGTTACTTTCAGAATTAAATGTCATATTTTAGATGTTAAGATTCCTGACTTATCAATGATTAATGAGGAAGTAGTCATTGTTGCAGAGGATTTAACACCTTCAGATACAGCCCAATTGGATCGTAAGTTTGTGAAGGGATTTGCGACTGAAATTGGAGGCCGTACATCTCACTCTGCCATTATGGCACGTAGTTTAGAGATTCCAGCCGTAGTCGGTGCAGGAAGCTTATTAGACAAAGTGGCCCATGGTGATGAAATTATTCTTGATGCTTTGGATGGTGTGATTATTTTATCACCTACAGAAGATCAAAAAGTTGAATATGGTAAAAAAGGCGAAGTACACCAAGCCCATAGAGAAAGCTTAAAAGTGCTTAAAGAAGCAGAAAGTGTTACCCTAGATGGTCATACTGTTGAACTAGCCGGTAATATTGGAACACCCAATGACGTTCAAGCTGTTTTAGATAATGGTGGCGAAGGCGTTGGATTATATAGAACAGAATTCCTATATATGGATTCAAATGCTTTACCAACCGAAGAAGAACAATACGTAGCTTATAAAACGGTACTTGAGAATATTGCGCCAAAACGCGTTGTGGTACGTACACTTGATATTGGTGGCGATAAAGAGTTACCTTATTTGCCACTCCCAGAAGAAATGAACCCGTTCTTAGGGTATCGTGCGATTCGTCTATGTTTAGACCAAACTGATATCTTTAGAACTCAAATTCGTGCACTGCTCCGTGCATCTGTGCATGGTAAACTCAGTATCATGTTCCCAATGATTGCAACTTTACAAGAATTTAGAGATGCAAAAGCAATCGTAGATTCAGAGAAGAAAAACCTATCTAAAGAAGGTGTTGCATATTCAGACGATATCGAATTGGGAATGATGGTTGAAATCCCTGCAGCAGCTGTTTTGGCGGATCAATTCGCTAAGGAAGTTGACTTCTTCAGTATTGGAACCAATGACTTAATCCAATACTCAATGGCAGCAGATAGAATGAACGAACGTGTTTCATATCTTTACCA
>CANRNG010000082.1 GCA_947631935.1 uncultured Erysipelothrix sp. | reverse complement strand
ATTTCGACTCTCTTTGAAGATTTTAATAATAAGTTTCTCAAGTTCGTGATCAATAACTTTATCTATGGATTCGTAATTAAGAGTTGATCTTGATATGTTGAGAAGTTTACACATTGCTCTGATACTGTATTTGTGTGCATTTGCTTTAATGACACTTATTTTCGTCCCATAATCAGAGCGGCTTGCTTTAAAATATCATTTTCCATTCGTAATTATCAGCTTAATAATAAGTAACAAAGTTATATTCACCATGACAATTCCTTTTATTTTTATTTCATTTATAATAATGTACGCTACCATAATAATTCTAAGATTTGTGGAAAGCAGAAAATAACATGATATTATGAATCTTGCTTGAGGCTTACTTTATTTATGCATTTCTGGTTATACAGCATGAACTGTGCCCGAAAATATGTAAAAGATGAAGTTAATTCGATTGATAAGGGAGCTTTTCATTTGTTCGGTTTGGAAATGTTAATATTTCGCCAATCTTATTGTCGGGAAATATATTATTTTATGCTATACTTAATAAAAGGAGTTTTATATGAGTTATAAAGTTGAACTTTTAAATAATAAACCCATTTACGTAGCAACTATGAAAACAACGATACCTGAGTTTTCTACTGCAGTCACAAAACGTGCGGTGAGAACCCTTGAGATTGAATTGAATCGCAAAGGAATTCATCTAACTAAACCCAACTACAATTTTGTGGTTGCTTACCATGATGATTCTAAAATTGAAGTGATTGATGTTGAAATCGTCGTGGCTGTTGACAAGATAGGTCAGGACACTGAACTCATTAAGTTTATTGAACTGCCTGAAGACCAACAAATCATTCGTGTTACTGCGAATGTGTTTGAAGATGTGCATATCGGTCTTGCGGAATGGATGCATGATAATGATTTTGAAGCAGATGGTATTTTAAGGACAGTAATTCATGATGGCGATGCCTTTATTTATGATTGTCCTATTAAGCCATCTGAAGACTAATCTCCGTATTTCGGAGATTTTATTTATTTTGTGGAGGTAAATTAAATGGATAAATCTATTTTAATGATTGCGAGCAATCAAACACTGTCTGAATTTGATATGAATCAACAGATAGAAGAGATTAAAAATCTTTCAGCGGCCTGTGAAATTGAAACGTTGGATGTTTTAATTCAAAATATAAAAACAACGTCCAATGCTTTTTATATTGGGAAAGGGAAAGTAGCTGAACTAAAAGAAATCGTTGATGCTCAAGAAGCCAATATCGTCGTTTTTAATGTTGGTTTGTCGCCTTCACAAATTCGTAATATCGAAGAAATTCTTGAAGTGGATGTCATTGATAAAAACATGCTCATTTTGGAGATATTCAAACGCAGGGCACAAACTCCTGAATCCAAAGCCCAAGTTGAAATTGCGAATCTAAAGTATATGTTCCCAAGAATGCGCGGTTCATATGAGGAGTTAGGACGACAAGTCAGTGGTTTTGGGAATCGTAACCGTGGTTTGGGTGAGACCAAGCTTGAACTGGATCGTCGTAGTGTAGAAAAGCAAATTCAAAAACTTGAGAAAGAGTTGGATAAATATAAAAGAGTTAGGGATACACAGCGCAAACAAAAATTGAGTCAAGCGGTTCCTTTGGTGGCTTTAGTTGGATATACCAACGCAGGAAAATCGTCTTTGATGAATGTTTTCCAAGATAAGAAAGTCTTTGTTAAGGATATGTTGTTTGCTTCATTGGAAACCTACGCTAGAAGTGTAAAAATCGAACCCCATTATAATTTTATTCTTCATGATACTGTGGGATTCATTCAAGATTTACCGCATAATCTGATCAATGCATTTCATTCAACACTTGAAGAAATTGAAGATGCTGATTTAATTATTCATGTGATTGATCGTGCAAATATAAACTATGAAAAACAAAAAGAAGCCGTTGAAGCGACATTAAACACATTAAATATTAGTGACATTCCAATTATAAATGTCTACAATAAGGTGGATTTATTGGATACCATGCCCGAAAACGGGAATGATTCTCTCTTTATTTCAACCGTCGATTTATATGGGATAGAGGCGCTAAAAAACCGAATTATTGAAATTCTTTGGAAAGATTTTGGCTACTATACATTAAAAATTCCTTATGCTAAAATGAATTTGGTTCAAGAAGTTCGAAACCATATGTTGGTGGTGGATGAATATTCTGAAGATACGGGTATGGTTTTATCTGTTTTTGTTGAAAAAGCTAAACTTAATCCATATCGTGACTACATAGTGTGAGGTGATTTATTTGAAAGTATTATTTATTTATAATCCTCATTCAGGACCTAATGGCAATGATGCTACAGAAGCAATTGAGACTTACATTAAAAGTACGCAACATACTACGCATGTATTTGAAACAAAACAAGCCTTTGGTCCAATCGAGTATTTGGTTGAATCAAAGGAACAATATGATGTGATTGTTTCGATCGGTGGGGATGGTACCATTAGTAAAACGATTGATGGTATGATTAAATCTCAAACCCATGCCAAGCTTGTTGTTATCCCTATGGGATCTACCAATGAGTTTGCACAATCCTTGGGTATCCACTTTACTCAGTATGCGGATCATTTCAGTTTGATTGATGGTGGCACAATTAGAAAAGTTGATGTTGGTAAAATTAATAACAAACATTTTTCTTACATTGCTTGTTTTGGTAACTTTACGTCTGTGACTTATAAAACACCGCAAAAGCTTAAAAACTCATTGGGTCATTTTGCATATTGGCTCTATGGTGCATTTAAGTTGCGTGCACTTAGAAATTATGAGTATATTGTTTCTGTAGATGGATTTGAGTTTCAGGGCAACTATCTATTTGGGGCAATCAGTAATGCTTATCGTTTTGGAAGGGTCTTTGCTTATGATAAATCTTATGTTGAACTTGATGATGGTTATTTTGAAGTATTGTTGGTAAAAAGACCCAAAACCGCTAAAAAATTTTTACAGATTCTGTATGGCATGTTGATGGAAGATTATTCGGATGAAATGTTTGTAAAAACAAAGGCAGATAAGATTAAACTGATATCTAAAAAGCATCGTTCATGGAATCTGGATGGTGAGTTTGGTGGAAAATCCAATGAAGTTGAAATTGAAGTACTTAAGGAAAGATTAGAAATTCTAGTATAAGGGAGATAACATGAAATTAAATGTGAAAAGAACTGTGTTGGTTGGTTTGGCCTTTATGACAATTTCCGGATTTTGGCAATTGTATGACTTTATGATTCCTCTAATATTAAAAGATGTATTTTATGTCTCAGACACTATTTCAGGATTCGTAATGGCTTTAGACAATATATTGGCTTTGATTTTGATGCCGCTTTTTGGGAGTTTATCTGACAAGGTATCTACTAAATTTGGCAAACGGATGCCCTTTATCGTGGTGGGTACCATTGTTACGACTTTAACACTGTTGTTAATTCCAACGGCTGCAACGCAAAAATCGTTGGTTATGTTTATCGTTGGTTTGGGAATTGTATTGTTGGCTTTAGCAATGTATCGATCTCCTGCAGTAGCATTGATGCCTGATGTAACTTTAAAACCTTTGCGCTCAAAAGGGAATGCAATCATTAACTTGATGGGTGCTGTTGGGGGTGTTACGGTTTTGGGGATTGTTATTTTATTGGGACCTGCTAAGACAATGAGTTACTTCCCAAGTTTTATTGCAACCTCTTTATTTATGTTGATTCCTGTGTTGGCAATGGTGATATTCGTTAAAGAAAATCCATGGGCTGATGAAACAAAGGCTTTAAGCGTTGAATATAAAATTACTGAAGAAGAAGCTGAAATGGTTGATGAAAAAGAAGCCATGAAGCCAGAAGTTAAGCGTAGTTTGGTTTTCTTCTTATTGGCCATTGCTTTTTGGTTTATGGGATATAATGCTGTTATTTCAGCATTCTCACGCTATGCTACGCATCAAATTAATTTAGATACATCCCAAGCGGCAATGAGTCTTCAAATCGCAAATATTGGGGCGATCATTTCGTTTATTCCAATTGGCGCAGTCTCTTCCAAGATTGGTCGTAAAAAAATGATTCAAATTGGGGTCGTGGTACTAACCTTTGCATTCTCTACCGCATTTTTCTATCAATCATTTTCACCTTTGATGTATGGAAATTTCTTGTTAGCTGGATTTGGTTGGGCTGCCATCAATGTGAATTCATTACCGATGGTGCTTGAAATGGCCAAGGGAACTGATACGGGTCGATTTACAGGTCTTTATTACACTTTCTCGATGTCGGCACAAGTCATTACACCCATTCTTTCTGGTTTCTTATTTGATGTGATTGGTTATCAGATCTTATTCCCATATGCGGGATTCTTTGTTGCCTTATCCTTTATCATGGTTTTATTTGTACATCATGGTGATTCAAAACTTACGGATTACGATGAGATGAACCTGGAGGATGTTTTCTAAGTGATTGAACACGCTTATTCACACCGTGGCATTTTTGATAATAAGCAATTATTTGAAAATTCTCTGGCTGCATTCAGTAAATCTGTTGCGCTGGGATATGGTATTGAACTCGATGTGAGGTTAACAAAAGATCATATTTTGGTTGTTTTTCATGATGATAACTTGGAACGTATGTTTGGTGAACCGATTATGATTAAAGATTTAACTTATGCAGCTTTGAGACATTATACATACCAGGGTCAACCCATACCGACACTTGAT
>CANRNG010000081.1 GCA_947631935.1 uncultured Erysipelothrix sp. | reverse complement strand
GAATTACTTTCGGAAAAAAACGAAGCGTCATGGTGTAACGACCCTGATTAATGAATATTTCTAACGTTGATGTGTCACGAAATACTTGTATATCTTTAAGTGGTTCATCCATCTCCAACATACGTGTTTGGCCCCGATCATGGGCATAACTGTTTTCAATCGTCCTTCGATCAAGGACCATAATTTGTCTTGTAGCGTCATATTGAATATTGATACATTCGTCTTCATAACGATAAAGGTCAATATCTAAAGAGCCATGAATGTCATCAATTACAAGTTCGTAGGTCTTTAAGTTCGCATCGATAGAAACGGAATCTTTTCTAAGTGCCATTAAATTTGGATGTGGTTTTTGATATAGGTGGTCATTCACAAGTGTTAGTACTCTTGCAATCGTTAAGACATGAGCCCATCCATATGCATCACTTGGATAGCCTCCCTCAGCGGCCCCAATCCATGCTATAAGGGTACGATTGCCTTCGCTATCAAGAAATGTTTGTGCTGCATAAAAATCAAAACCATAATCAAGAAGACGGGGTGCTGTATGATGAGACATGTCAAAGTTGATATCATCATAGTCCCCTACAATGTATGCGTTTGGATAGATATTTGTGTTTGTCTGCGGTGTATTCATTGCCCCTTGTGGACAAAACAGTAAAATGCCACGATGATCCAATTCAAAATAATCTGGACATTCCCACATGAAACCAAAAGTGTCTAATGACGTAGTCAACTCCTTCGCAATTGACCATGATTTTAAGTCTGTTGACGTATACAATAAGGCCGTCCCAGTCTGATTACTACGTTGTGCACCCAATATCATGGCGTAACCCTTGGGTGTTGTAAAAACTTTCGGATCACGAAAATGATCGGTATAACCCTGTGGGATATGGTCAATGATAACGGTCTTGTTCACAATGGCCTCTTCAGATAAGCTTGCCTTAAGTTGGTAGGGAATCCTTAAGTTATCTGAAGTACGTGTATTACCAGTGTAAAACAGTTCGATATTATCATCCACAACCAGTGCTGATCCAGAGTATGCGCCATGACTATCATAAATAGTGTCTGGTTTAAGAATTCGAGAATCTTGTTTCCAATGAACCAAATCCTTTGATGTAACATGGTTCCAATACTTTAAGCCATGCGTTGGTGCATCCGGATGCCATTGATAAAATACATGATACAAGCCATCATGATAAATTAAGCCATTTGGATCATTGAGAAGCCCTTTTGGCGGTTGAATATGAAATTGGTTGCGCCACTTATCATCAGTGGTTTGATGCATCATGTTGTTTTTCTTTTTCAAGTGTATGTACCTCACATCTATTTCCATTAATTTTATGGGAACGTGCCCATGTATTTAGACTATCACATAACATATTCTGGTGCAATACCTGAAATTAATTTACTGAAAGGGGTTGCTTTATTATGTTAACGGTGTTAATGTATGTTTATCAACGTGGTATCGATACCACATTATAGGAGGAACAATATGAACTATCAAACTATTGCATCACGGATCCTTGATGCCGTGGGTGGTCAAGACAATATTCGAAATTACGAGCATTGTGCTACACGTCTTCGGATCATCGTTAAAGATGATCAAGTCATTGATTCAACAAAAATTGATGAACTTAAAGAAGATATTGGTGGTTACTTTTATCAATCTGGTCAACACCAATTCATAATTGGAACTGGAAAAGTCAATCAGGTTTATGCAGCATTTCAAACACTCATGGGAGAGACACCATGTGAAACAAACTTCAAAGAAGATGCTTATGCAAACATGAAACCGATGCAAAAACTTATGAGAATCTTTGCTGATGTTCTAATCCCGTTAATTCCTGCGTTGGTTACAACTGGTTTACTCATGGGAATACGAGGAATGATTACAAACATGGGTGTGGAAATGTCACCTGAAATGGATACATTATTCGGTATGCTCACTGACATTGCCTTTGCATTCTTGCCTGTGTTGATTACTTATTCCGCAACAAAGCGCTTTGGTGGAAATCCAATACTTGGTATTGTTGTAGGATTAATGATGGTAGCACCACAACTTCCAAATGCTTGGGCTGTTGCGACAGGCGATGCCCAACCGATGGTTGTTTCAATGTTTGGTTTGTCTATAAATATTGTAGGTTACCAAGGTTCTGTCCTACCAGGAATTTTTGCAGGTTGGTTAGTGTCCTGGGTTGAACGCAACGTGCGTAAATTTGTACCCGATGTCATGGATTTAATAGTAACTCCCTTCGTTTCCATTCTTGTTTCAATTACTGTAGTACTCTTTATTGTAGGACCCATTCTTCATGGTGTTGAACAATATGCAACACAAGGTGTCTTACTCTTAACACAAATTCCATTTGGAATCGGACAAATATTTTATGCAGCCACGCAACAGCTTATTGTAATCACTGGAATGCACCATGCCTTAAGTGTCATTGAAATTCAACTGATTAATGAGACGGGCGTCAACATCCTACAACCCTTAGGGACCGCTTCCATGGCAGGGCAATTTGGGGCGGCCATTGCGGTGGCAACCTTGATGAAGAATAAGAAGCAAAAATCCAATGCCATATCAGCTTCAGCATCAACCCTATTTGGAATCACCGAGCCATTACTCTTTGGGGTCACACTTCCAAATCCTAAGGCATTTGTGATGGGCATGCTTGGGGGAGCAGTTGGAGGATTTGTGACTTACGTTCTACGCGTTGCACCCGCTGGGATGGGAATTACTTTTATACCAGGTTTACTTCTGTATACACAATCGGTAAGTGCTATGATTGGATACTTATTGGTTATTGCAAGTTCATTTGCAGCAGCCTTTATCCTAACTAGAATGTTTGTTAAAGTAAATCAATAATAAAAAACACCTCTTCTTTGTACACTTGTCATAAGACATCTGTATGATAAGAGGTGTTTTTCTATATATTTAATTCAAGAACTAAAAATAACTCATTGGCTCGAATCACGTTTTATAAGCTCTAAATCTACTGACTCAAGTGTGTATGTAAAGTCTTTTTCCAACAATGATAACATGGCGTTTGCAGCATTTCTCCCCAGTGTTTGGTAGTCAATATGAAGTGTTGTTAATGTTGGTTGCATATAGTGACTTAAATCGTAATTACCAATTCCAACCACTTTTACAGATTTAGGAACTTCTACGCCATGATCATGCAAGTATCGCAACGCACCAATAGCAATATTGTCCGTTGCTCCAACAACGATATCATATTTTATGGTCTCAGATTCGCGCTTCATAATTTCATAAGCATCCTTTTGTTGAAATCCAGTAATCAATGTACGCACTGGATTATCTAAATGTTGAAGAAAACCTTGCTTACGCATGACACCCACAGATTGATCACTTTCCGACACTGATAAATATAGAACGTGGTTGATATCGAGTGTGTTGACATATTCTGCCACTTGTTTCCCAACTTCAAAATCTTCCAAAGTAATTGTATGGGCTTGGGGGTGATATTGGCCAACAAAAATGATAGGAATCTTAGAGGAATCAGCAATCGCAACGTGATCATCCGTAATAGCGTGAGCCAAAACGATAATACCATCGATACCTTGTGTTGTAATTCGACGCAAGTAAGTAATCTCATCTTCCTCAATTGTATTTTTCGGTACAACTACCATTTGATAGCCATACTGCGAGAGAATGGTATTCATTCCATTTAGTGATTGAATCGATGTAAAGGAGTCTAAGCGAGGTAAAATAATTGCAATCAATTTACTGCGATTTGTTTTTAATCCACGAGCAAACACATTGGTTTGATAACCGGTCTCTTCAATTGCACTGCGAATTTTTTCCCGATTCTCATCACTAACATACCCATCATTAAGGTAGCGAGAAACCGTACTTTTGGAAACACCCGCAATACGCGCTACATCATTAATTGTCATTATCATCACCTCATAGCATACTTCTATTATACGCATCTTATCGTTAAAAAGCGAGACATTGAAGTTGTTCTGACCTAAAGATGAAATTATTACCATGACACAGCTTTTCTACAGATTTGAATTATTTAAACACACCATGCCAATAAATAAATTACATCAGTTGCAGACTTTATTTGTCAGCTTTTTAATTATCACCTTAATACTCTTGCGTAATGTTTATCTTAAGATAAAAGAAGCCACAAGGTTTGAACCTGAATTTTTATTGTTAATTTCATGATATAATGAATTCAATGAGAAGTAAAAAAGGAGCAAGAGCCATGTATATAGAACACATCGCTATGTATGTCAATGATTTAGAAAAAACACGTGAATTCTTTGAAACCTATTTCCAAGCAACGTCCAATGCATTATATCATAATTCAAATACAGGGTTTAAATCTTATTTTTTAAGCTTTGATAAAGGCCCCCGCTTAGAAATCATGAAAAAACCCCACATGGAAGACAATAAAAAAACACTCACAAGAACTGGATATATCCATGTTGCCTTCAGTGTTGGGAGCCAAGATGCGGTTGATGCATTAACCAAGAGACTACAACAAGATGGTTATGAAGTCCTCAGCGGCCCCAGAACGACAGGAGATGGTTATTATGAAAGTTGCATCGTTGGTATTGAAGGGAATCAAATAGAAATTACTATTTAAATTATGAAAGACTACAAAGAATTGTTTCACAATTTATGATAGTCTTTTTTAGACCTTAAAACTATTCAGTCAAGTCCTTAATTTTGTGTAAAATGCTATAATGCATATTCTTATTTTATTTTTATGCATCACTATGAGTATATT
>CANRNG010000080.1 GCA_947631935.1 uncultured Erysipelothrix sp. | reverse complement strand
CAATGTTTCAGCCTCCACGCTGCATTCTATTTTAAAGTGGAATCCAGATACCAATGAGTTTGCTTTTAATGAAATGAATCCCTTGGAGACTGACATCTTAGTTGTAGATGAGTTTTCAATGGTCGATATTTGGGTTTTGTCTAAGTTATTTTTAGCATCCACATCAGTCTTAAAAGTATTGTTTGTTGGAGATAAAGACCAATTGCCCTCTGTCGGGCCTGGTTTTGTGCTAAAAGACTTATTGGATTCTAAAGTGATTCCAATTGTGGAACTTAAATATAACTATCGTCAAGTAAAGGGTTCAGAAGTTATTGATTTGGCGCTGAATGTGAATGAGGGTATATTTGAAGTAGATCAATATCATAAAGATGTGAAGTTCTTTGATGTTAATAAGTACCCAGGGGTTCCTTTGGTTTTGAAAATTGTTGAAGAAGCCCTTCAAAAGGGGTATTCAATTTTTGATATTCAAGTATTGGCGCCTGTGTATCGTGGTTCTTTGGGTATTGATAATTTGAATTACTTTCTTCAAAAAGCTTTTAATCCTGAATCTGACTCTAAACGCTTTGTGCAATTTGGAAGTCGCATTTTTAGAGAAGGTGACAAAATTCTTCAATTGAAAAACCAACCAGATGATTTTGTGTTTAACGGGGATATTGGTATTTTGGTTGAAGTGGGGGATGATCGTAGTATCATCGTTGATTATGATGGTAACTATGTTACGTACGATATGGGGGATTTAATAAACATTACCCATGCCTATTGTATGTCTGTTCACAAATCCCAAGGAAGTGAATATCCAATTGTGATTTTACTGGCACTGGATCAGTATCAAGGGATGTTAACCAAAAGGCTCTATTATACGGGAATCACCCGTTCTTCAAAGTCCTTGGTTCTGATTGGTGAGATGTCTGCTTTTACAAAAGCATCAAAAGAAGACAGTGAAATAAAAAGAAATACTTATTTAAAAGAAAGGTTGGTTAGTGCATGAAATTTTATGATAAAGTCATACAATCCAAGTTGTTTTTAGAAAAGAACACCCAGATAAAGCCGAAGGTGGGGATTATTTTGGGGTCTGGATTGGGTTCATTGGTAGATGACATTGAGGTTGAAGCCTCAATTGGTTATGATTTAATTCCGTATTTTCCCAAATCTTCACTAGAGGGTCATGCCGGAAACTTGGTTTTTGGTAAATTGGGTCTCTATGATGTGATGGTGATGCAAGGTCGCTTTCATTTCTATGAAGGTTTTGAAATGAAGGAAGTAACCTATCCTATCTTTGTGATGAAAGAGATGGGTGTGACCCATTTGTTGATTACCAACGCATGTGGGGGAATCAATCCCGATTTTACACCGGGTGATTTGATGATCATTGATGATTTTATCAATGGCGTGGGAACCAACCCACTCCATGGTCCCAATGATGCGCGGTTGGGTGTGCGTTTTCCTGATATGTCAGATCCTTATAATTCTGAATTGAGACAAGTGGCACGTGATGTTGCCCATGATTTGAAGATTGATTATAAAGAAGGGATCTATGCTTTCTTTCAAGGTCCATATTATGAAACTCGAGCTGAGATTAAGATGTATGGTCGCTTGGGGGCAGATGCCATTGGGATGAGTACCGTTCCTGAAACCATTGTTTCAAATTACTTGGGACTGAAAACATTGGGTATCTCAGTGATTACGAATATGGCAACGGGTTTAAGAGATGGTGCGCATTCTCATCAGGAAGTGGTAGAGATTGCGAATAAAGCATCCTTGGCTTTGGTTAAATGGGTAAAAGCGATCTTAGAGAGTGATCAATTATAAGTGTGAGGCGATTATACAGTCGCCTTTTTATTTGTGACAAATGTAAATATTTTCATGTTGTAATGTAAATATATTACATTATTTAAGAAAGTTTTACATTTTTTGTTGACTTATTGTTTTCATTGTGCAAAAATAGTAATCAATACAAAAGGAGAAGTATATTTATGGAACGAAAGAGAAATAGACTGTTAAAGTCCTTATTTGCATTTATTGCGATCGCGCTCCTCATTACTGGTTGTTCAAGCGGTAATGGTGGCAGTGATACGAGTACTTTGATTGTGGCCAATGGTTCGGACCCTGTTACATTTGACATTCAGGCAACCAATGACCAGTCAACAACCCGTATTGCGAGGCAAATTTACGATACTTTGATTAAACAAAGTAATGATTTAACTTTGGAGCCTGCACTTGCTGTCAGTTGGGAAGAAGTTGCGGAAAACGTATTTGAGTTTAAACTTAGAGATGACGTTGTGTTCCACAATGGGGAACCTTTCACTGCAAAAGATGTTGAGTATACCATCAAGCGTGCGATTGCATCGCCAACGATTGGGCATATTGTGGGATCAGTAGATCCTGATAGTATCAAAGTTATTGATGACTATACCATCCAAATTGGAACTCTGGGTGCCTTTGGTCCATTCCTTACTCACCTTGCACACCCTGCAACGGCCATTCTAAATGAAAAAGCTGTTACAGAAGCAGGCGAAGACTATGGAACATTGGTTGTAGTCGGAACTGGTCCTTTCAAATTTGAAAGCTGGACTACAGGTGATAAGGTCGTCGCAACACGTAATGATGACTATTGGGGCGATGCTGCGAAAGTCGATAAAATTGAGTTTAGAACGATTGCAGATCCATCCGTTCGTTTAATTGAACTTGAAACAGGAGCCGTTCATATTGCGTATGACATTTCACCTCCTGATATTGAAAAAGTACGTAGCAATGACACATTGACACTGCTCAACACTCCTAACTTAGGTGCTGAGTATATGGGAATCAACATGGCCAGTGATACGCCACTAAGAGATAAGAATGTACGTAAAGCCATTGCACATGCAGTGGATGTCAAATCAATTATTGAAACCATTTACCTCAATGTTGGTTCACAAATGACCGGTCCAATTAACGAATTGGTATTTGGATATAACGACAAATTATCAGCTTATGACTATGATTTAGATAAAGCGAAGCAATATCTTGTGGATGCAGGATACCCTGATGGTGGCTTTACTTTAACACTACAAGTTGGAGATAACTCTCAAGAACGTATTAAAGTTTCACAAGTTGTCAAAGCCTCATTGGCTGAATTGGGAATTACGGTTGATGTTCAACAATTGGAATGGAGTTCATACTTAGATTCTACATCTAAAGGTGAAGCCGATCTCTTCCTACTTGGATGGACCACTGTAACAACTGATGGTGATTATGGTCTTTACCCACTCTTCCACTCTTCACAGTTTGGATCAGCTGGAAACAGATCCTTCTATGCAAATGATAAAGTGGATGCGCTATTAGAAGCCGGTCGCTTTACATCATCTGAAGATTCGGATGCACGTTTGGCTGCATACCAAGAAGCACAGGAAATCATTCACGATGAGTTACCATGGATTTTCTTACAAACCCGTGAAAACGTAACTGGTATCAGCAATCGCGTGAAAGGTTTTGAACATCACCCAACAGGATCTTACTTCCTCGTTGATGTTTCAGTATCAGATTAAGTGTGTTAAAAATTTTATATAAAGGGTCTTCCATGACCCTTTATTTCTTGGAGGTAACAAAATGTTTCGATATATTCTCAAGCGAATTCTTTGGTTAATACCCATATTAATAGGGGTAACCTTTGTCGTTTTTACGATTATGTATTTATCACCTGGGGATCCTGCGCGCAGTATCCTGGGAGAAAATGCGACACCCGAAGCTCTTGAGGCTTTGCGTGAACAAATGGGTTTGAATAGACCCTTTATTATTCAGTTTTTTTCCTATGTTTATAATGTTTTCTTTAAATTTGATTTTGGTCGCTCTTACATCAGCAACCGTGTTGTCTTAACTGAAATTATTTCTCGTTTGCCCAACACCATTAAATTGGCGACCATTTCAGTGGTTGTGGCAGCTTCCATTGGGATTCCTTTGGGTGTCCTTTCAGCAACAAAACCTTATTCTAAAGTAGATAACGCCACCATGATGTTTTCACTCTTGGGGGTTTCTATGCCTACTTTTTGGCAAGCGTTATTATTAATCATTTTATTTTCTGCTAACTTACGTTGGTTGCCCGCTACAGGATTTGATTCTTGGCAACAAATGATCTTACCGGTCACAGCTTTATCCACTTCTTCGATGGGAACCATTGCCAGAATTACCCGTTCCTCGATGTTGGATGTGCTGGACCAAGATTATATTAGAACAGCGCAAGCCAAGGGGGTTAAAGATGCCCGGGTTGTAAATTATCATGCACTGAGAAATGCACTCATCCCTATTGTCACAGTAGTGGGCCTTCAGTTTGGGGCTTTACTCGGTGGGGCTGTCTTAACAGAAACTATTTTTAGTATCAATGGTTTGGGTACTTTGATGGTGAATGCGATTCGTCAACGGGACAGTATGATGGTTCAAGGTGGGGTCTTATTTATTGCCTTTCTCTTTACCTTGGTTAACTTGGGTGTCGATGTCCTTTATGCTTACATTGATCCACGCATTCGTGCGCAATATAAATAGGAGGCCGTATGTTTAAATCGAAAAAAAATCAAATAGATGACTTGGCCAATGTTCCTTATGGTTCAATGAAGGAAATTTGGGTCACACTCAAACGCAATAAACGCGCCATGGCAGGCCTTATTTTTATCATTGTAATGGTCCTGTTGGCTATTTTTGCTGACTTTGTGGCACCCTATGGCATGAACCAACAAAATCTTTCCAATGCCCTTCAGTTCCCAAATGGAACACATATAATGGGAACAGATGATTTGGGACG
>CANRNG010000079.1 GCA_947631935.1 uncultured Erysipelothrix sp. | reverse complement strand
TTGCCCTTGTGAAAGGGTATGATTCTGTCTTAAGTGCTGTTGGACCGTATACTCGATTTGGGGTAATGGTATTGGATGCGATTATTGAAGCGGGCGTACCTTATGTTGATGTTTGTGATGACCATGATGCGACTGAAGAACTGCTTAAATTGAACGACAAGGCAGTGAAGGCGGGTGTGCCTGCTATCATATGTATGGGAACAACACCAGGTACTACCAATATGCAAGCGAAGTTGGCGCATGAACATTTGGATGATGTTGATGTTTTGAAGGTTTGTTGGGCAGTGGGACTTCCTGAACTTGAAAAAGTGAAGGGAACACCGCTTGAGTTTGCTGCCAAATCATCGGGTCGAGAACTATTGTCACCTGCAGCCTGGGAGCATATGCTTCATGTTTCAACTGGAGATATTCCGATTTGGAAAGGTGGAAAATGGGACACCATGCCTGCACTTGAATATGGTGAGTATGTTGATTTTGCATTGCCTTTGGGCCGTGCTGAGTCCTATTTTTTAGGTCATGCAGAACCCATTACCTTACCTCGTTATTTGAAGATTAACGATTTCTCTGCTTGTCTGGGTGCTTTGATGCCGAAGGTAACTCAAGAACTTAGACAAACAGCAAGAGGACATCAGTTTGCATTAAATCCACCGGTAGACCCTGAAACGCCTTTATGGGAAGCTCCAAAGTTTTGGAGAGACCGCGGCGTATGGGCAGGGCAAGCGGCCATCGCTGAGGGCTTAAAAGATGGCGTTAGAAAACGTGTTACAGTACGATTGATGATGAGTCATTTGGATATGGTGCCGTATAATTATGGTGCTCAAGCGATTGGTGCTTATTTACTTGCCAAAGGAGCTATAGATAAACCAGGAGTATATGCCCCAGAGGCTGTGTTGGATACAAAAGAATATTTTGATTATTTTACAGATATTTTTAATGCTACAACAAATTCTAGTTTATCAACAGATGAATTAATCTTAGTGGACATAGAAAATATTTAGATTTAAAGGCCTTGTTTAGAATTTAACAAGGCCTTTTTTACGTACATAAATTAGATTTCCAATAAGTTTGAGTTTGAGATATAATGAATTTAGAAAACGAGGTATAAATATGAAATATCTAACCAAAGCATGGTACGAAACAATGCAGTTCACGGATTTACATTTCGATAAAAGAATTAATGAAAAAGCAGCTTATTACGATGACGATTTATTCAAACGTTTTTATAAGCGCAGAGAAAATGCGTTTGTGAAACAAGAAAGGGAAGTTTATAATGTCGACCCGCGGGATATTTATGCGCCAGATGGGGTATCGATTGAAAGTGTGTTGAGTGGGGAGTATAAACCTACTGTGGAAGATATAATCTTGGAAAGTAGACTGACTTGGGGCATTGAATTGACACCAGAAGATATCTTGATTGTAGAAATGACTGAAGATGAAAAAGTGGCAATTAAAAAGGAAATTGAAGCGTTTGATAATCGAAGCCCTTTTGATGTTGAAGCTGCCAAGCTTCAGTTTAAACAAATATATGAATCTGATCTTGAGTCTATAAAAAAAATCCCAGAACACATTGTCGATCAGATTAAAGATGAACGCATGTTTGCGTTGGGATATTGCACAAAGGAAATATATAATATTCTCAAACAATTTGGCAAAGAGAATCAAAAGTATGTAGATACAGTTTTAAGTGAGTATCATCAAGCACAAGAAGCCCAAAATATACCGGAGCGTATTTTAGAGAACTTTGGATTTCATGATTGTCTCATAACTGTAGTTATCCAAGAACAAGATAAACTGGTACTAAAGTTTGATACAAAATCGGGCTTCACTACTATAGATGAAGTTGTGTTTGTGAAACCCAAGATTATTGAAGGAGCTTCAATATTATCAAAGTATTGGATCTATCATGAACTGTATAGGGTTGATGGGGGATATGAAGTACATATACTACTTGATGGGGATGAAATGGTTGAATTTACTTTTTTGTGTGAGGAGATTCATTTTCCCAAAAGCAACTAAAAGAGATGATACCTGTTTTATAATGAACATCATCCATTACTTTTTATAAAAAACGAGTAATCAGAATCTTCAAAGTTTATACGCAATGCCTTCAACGTTGAGTAAGTATATTTTCTTGTCGATACCTCCGGTATATCCGGTGAGTTTGAGCTTTGATCCAACAACACGATGGCAAGGCACGATGATGGCGATTGGATTGTGTCCTACCGCACCACCCACAGCTTGTGAAGACATGGTTTTGATGCCTTTTTCATTTGCTATTGTTTTGGCAATTTCCCCATAGGTCATGGTTTGGCCATATGGGATTTTTTTTAGGATGTCCCAAACAGATTGTCTGAATTCACTGCCATAGAGTTTTATATTCAGTTCATTGATATCAACCACGTCACCTTTAAAATAGCGATCAAGCCAATTTTTAACTTGAATAAAAATAGGGATGTCGTGATTGAGAGTGGCCTTATTTTCAAGTACCGCGTCTTGATATATTTGTTTTTGATAATTAAGTGCAATCAAGGTATCATCGTTTTCACTGATAAGGGTGAGCACACCCAAGGGGGATTGATAGGTGGTTTTATAGTTCATGGTTTCCACATCCTTCTATTGGGTCCATTATATCATGCATGTGGTATAATGAATTAATAACCGTATGAGGTGAACTATGTTTAGTGATGTTAGAAGAAATGTAGGGATGGTATTGGTATTGTTGTTGGTTGTGACCATCATTTATTGTTTTGTGAGTCCCGCTCCAAGGAGTCTTTTAATTCGTTTGCTTTTTGATAAAGATGCGCGAATGAAAAGAGAAGCAATGGCAGAAGCAATCCCTGAAGTGGATGTAAAAATTTATACTGACTTGGTTTATGGGGATATGGATGATGCGCTTTTAGATATCTATGTTCCAAATAACACTCAAGAAAAATTGCCGGTCATTATCTGGACGCATGGTGGGGCTTGGATATCGGGCGATAAAATGGATGCAAGTCCCTATTTTCAATTGTTGGCGGATCGTGGTTTTGTGGTCGTATCCATTAATTATAGCTTGGGACCTAAGAATCTATATCCCACACAATTACAACAGCTCAATGTAGCCCATCAATATATTCTGGATCATGCTGATGATTATCAAATGGATACAAACAGTATATTTTTGGCGGGAGATTCTGCTGGAGCCCAGCTATCTTCGCAAATGGCCGCTATAATTACGAATCCATCGTATCAAAGTACTTTTACGTTTGAGCCCAGTTTAAGTGCTGAGGATATCAAAGGGATGATTCTGTATTGTGGTGTTTATGATATGCGTATCTTGGGTTCTGGGGAAGGCATTGATTCTGGAATTATTGCTTGGGGCTTTAAAGCCGCAACTTGGGCTTATTTTGGTGAAAATTATGACCAAAACCCAGAAGTATATGAACAGGCTTCTTCGATTCGCTATATAACGCCAAACTTCCCAGATACCTTTATTTCAGGAGGACATGGAGATGGTTTAACCAACATGCAATCTAAACCCATGGCAGAAGCACTTTCCGATATGGGTGTATCAGTTACAACCTTATTTTATGAGGATGATCATTTGCCGCTCCATGATCATGAGAATCAATTTATCTTAGATGCGGATGGTTTTGAGAACTTTGAGACCATGGTTTCGTATATTCATCAAAAACTCAATGAATAGTCTATAATTATTTTTTGATTGGTGTATAATAAATTTAGCTATAAAAGGGGACCGGTTTCCTCTTTTATTTTGAGGTATAAAGATGCGAAATAAGAAGCGGTTGATTGCGATTACGATGGTATTACTGGTGGGCGTGTTTGTGTATGTACTGACACGAGGCCATGATCTTAATATTCAGAGTCCTATGATTATTCACTATGGATCAGAATCCTTTGTGGATCATTTATTTGAAGAAGATGTTGATATATTGGAACATGATGTGGATGTTTATCAACTATCAGATTCTGGTTCTGTGGGGAGTGTTAAATACCAATATAAAGGAAGAACTTATGAAGACACTTTTGAATATGAGGTAATCTTGGTCATGAAGCAAGGTGTTTTCTTGAATTATGAAGATACTTTAGATACGGCTTTTCTAATAAACTTATTTGTTGAAGGTGAGACTGAGGGTTTGGATTTGGTTTCGCACACCGTTGATTTAAGTCATTTGGGGGATAATTCAGCAACGCTTACTTTTAAGTCTAAAGAAGGGACTTCAAAATATTCAGTGGGATATACTTTAATCGATACGACACAGCCCGTTTTTGTGTTGGATTCAGATGTTATTGAGATTGAGGTAGGTGAAACCCTTCAGTTAAGTGAGTATGTGCATGTCAAAGATGGTTTTGAGGGTGAATTGGGTTTTGAAGTTGAAGGTACATTTGATACCGATAAAGTCGGGACCTATTCAATTACAATTAAAGCTGTTGATTCGAGTGGTAATGAAGCGATTAAAGCGGTTGAAGTGATTGTGAAAAAGAAACCGGTTGTGGTTACGTCAAATAATGTGGCGAATCAACCGGTAAAAAAAGAGACAGCCAAAGCGGCTGAAAAAGTTGAACCGGTAGTTTCTCACAGTGCTTGTGATCTTGCGGGTGTGATCCGTATTACCAATGAACAACGTTCTAAAGTGGGGGTGGCGTCACTAAAAAACCATACTAAGTTAGCTGAAGTCGCACAGATTAAAGCGCAAGATATGGTTAAGAATAAATACTTTAGCCACACTTCTCCAACTTATGGTAGTCCTTATGACATGATGAAGTCATTTGGGATTTCCTATTGGGATGCGGGAGAGAATATCGCTTCGGGTTATGATACTGCTGAATCGGTCATGAAGGGGTGGATGGATTCAAGTGGTCATCGCGATAATATTTTAAATGCATCCTATACCCATATTGGAGTGGGTTGTGAAAATGGTATTTGGGTTCAGATGTTTATAAAATCCCGTTAATTGAAGCAGCAAGTGATTGCTGTTTTTTAATAGTAATGTATTAACCTATTTACAAGAAAATGATTATGAGATTGTGGTAGGTAATACTCTTTCTGATGTGTTTACTGCATAAACATTACCAAATGATAAAAATGTACTGGAATGTTGCAGACTATTGGATGATCTAATTATCAATGACGATGTAGGTGATGGA
>CANRNG010000078.1 GCA_947631935.1 uncultured Erysipelothrix sp. | reverse complement strand
TCACCAGACGATAGCTTTACCTTTAAACTGTCACCACCCTCAATGACATGATGGTTGGTGATAATATAGGTCGCATCGGATTCAAGCTCATAGATGACGCCGCTGCCGCTGCCGCTGAGTTGGTTTTGAGCATATCGAAGTACACTGACAACCTTTGGTTCAACAACAGACACAACGCGGGTAACGTCAGTTTCAAATTCAGAAACTTTCGTGGTAATTTCCTTAATAGACTTTTGAGGCTGTTCAATATTTTTCATTTGATAGACTTCGTATCCCAAATAGAGATTAAAAGCCAATAAAATTACCCACAATAAACGCATACTTTTTTTCATAGATCATAACCTCTAGCAACCAATATATTTACATGGATGGACTTTCGTTCCATTATATCGAATCTCAAAGTGAACATGAGGCGCTGATGTTCGTCCAGTCATACCAACATAACCAATTTGCTCACCTTTTCTAACCGTTACACCCAAAGGTACATAACCTGGGGCATTTAAGTGATAGTAATAGGTGCTGAATCCATTATTGTGGTTGATGACAACATAGTATCCACGGGAACCATCATAACCTCTAGAAGCAACATAACCGCGGTCTGAAGCATAGACTGGTCCATAGCCACGATTTGAACGTGAAGCAACATCGACCGCTGCATGTCCAGCATAGCAATACCATCCACAAATAATACGGGCATTGTTCATAGGCCAGGCAAAGTTTCCACTACCCACTCTTGGTTCTTCATAAGTTCCAACCAAGACCACACCCCGAACTGGTTCTTTGGTGGTTTTGGAACTGATTAAATTAGATTCAATAGGCTCATCATTTACGTAGATATCTTTATAAACAACATCACGAAGCCCTTTTTCTTCATAAACCTCAACACGGGTCAATCCTTCTCTTAAACTGGGATCATTTCTATAAATCGTATCTTCAGGGTGAATGACTTCTTCAACCATCCGCTCCTTGGTAACAACGACATTCAGTGGAGAATTAAATTCCGTAACGTTGAGTTCAAGACCAGGTGCAAGAATCTGTTGCTCCGAGCTAATTTTATCTGAGTTCATCGACATCAATTGGTTCACACTCAATGCATTCAACATCGCAATCCCTTCAATCATGTCAAATTCTTGAACTTCATAGGTTTTATATTCAGGTTCATCCCCAAAACTTAAGAAGTTCAACACTTCTACATCATTGAGATAAATATTATCAATAGAAGCATATCCTTTAGATATAACAATGGACTCGTTAACAGAAAAATCCACTTCTTGTTCACCATAGGTTTTAAGTGGAGGTACCTTTTCATTGTTAATCAATCGGTTATACGCATCTTCAGAAATATAAGATTTGATAAACATCTCTCGTGCTTTATTAAAATCAGAGACTTGCTTAACATAAATGGTAGCACCATTTGAGAATTCAATTTTAGGTACTTGAATCGCAATGCGATCTTCTTCATAAACGTAATCGAAAATCTCTTGGTCCATATCTTCATATTCACTGTAGGTTAATTCCTCTACCATGTAAATATCATCGATAAAACCAAGTGTTGTGTCTGGAAATTCATCCTTATATTCGTTTTCATAAACTGCTTGTAAAAGCAATTCAACATTCCGTTGATTTTTGATAACACCAATAAGTTGGTCTTTATCATATAACTTCTTAACTTTAGTGGGTGAGGACAGGGTACCAATGACCGCTTGACCAATCACATTGGTCTCAACTTCCAAGGTTTCCAAGGCCGATACCGCCGTATTTTGGCTTTTATCAGTCCATTGGCCTAAGAAAATACTGGCAACCAAAGCTACTAAAATTAATCCTATTTGTATTCCTTTGTTTCTATTCATAACTATCCACCTTTACAAATGATAATGTACGCATATGAAATCATCGTGAAAAAACAGTGAGAAATCATTGTTTTCAATCAGATGAAACAACTTCATATTGCTTCGCCACCTTTAATTTACCTTTGTATCCATTTAAATATTTTGAGACCGTTTCAAGTGCCAGTGTTTCAGTATTACCTTCTTCACTTAAGTGTGCCAAAACAATTTCTTTTGTGTTGGTGCCAACAATTTGATTCAAAACTTCCCCCGCACCATCATTGGATAAGTGTCCCTTATCTGAAAGGATGCGTTGTTTAATAAAGTAAGGACGGTTTGTTTTCATCAATAAATCTGGATCGTGATTGCTTTCCAATATAATATAATCTGCATCTTGCATATACTTTAAATGTGTTTGTTGAACATAACCTGTATCGGTCATATAGATTAACTTGTGTTCAAAATCTTGAATCACATAACCCACCGATACATCCGCGTCATGGGATGTGGGAAGGGGCATGATGTTAAAATCCCCAATCGTGAACGGTTCATAAGGTAAAACCAAATTATGCTCAAACAGAAGTTTTTCGGGAGCATATAAGAAGGGATGCTTCTTAAACATATTGATTTGACGAATATGATCACTGTGGTTATGGGTGATAAAAATTGAATTCAAGGTATTCATGTCTAGATTCAACGTTTTAAAACTATCGTTTAAATATTTCTTGGTGGTACCACAATCAATTAATATTTTGGTATCCTTTTTCTCCAATACAAATGCGTTCCCCTTTGACCCACTGGCCAATACGTGAAACTTCATTAAAAGTCCTCCGGACGCAGGGTGGATGAGTGGAAGCGATTGATTTTGGGTGTGAAAGTGAGCTGAATGTCTCCCAAGCCCCCATTACGGTGTTTACGAATGAGGAGTTTTGAGTTTTCTGTCTCTCTTTGTTCTGCTTTTGCATCCTGATCATGATAGGCTTCGCGATATAAGAACATAACGATATCCGCATCTTGCTCAATGGATCCTGATTCACGTAAGTCACTCAACTGCGGAATGTTTCCTTCACGTCTTTCAACCAAACGGGATAATTGGGACAAGGCCAAAACTGGCACTTCCAATTCACGGGCCAATTGCTTGAGTCCACGGGAAATTTCAGAAACCTCTTGTTGGCGGCTTTCTGAATTGCTTCTTCCTGATATCAGCTGGATATAGTCAATTACAATGAAATCCAGCATGCCTTCATTCTTGAGTTTTCTACATTTCGCAAACATTTCTGAAAGGGTAATTGAAGAGGCATCGTCAATAAAGATATTGCGTGTTTTCATAACACCGACCGCATGGTTTAATCGATTCCATTCTTCTGAATCAAGTTTTCCATTTCTTAAGGTGGTTCCATGAACTTCTGATTGAGCCGATAACATACGGCTCATCAAATGGGTTGCAGGCATCTCAAGTGAGAAAATCGCAACCGATGCTTTGCCATCTTTATTCATGGCTGCCACATTCATTGCCAAGTTAAGCGCAAAGGCGGTCTTACCCACAGAGGGTCTGGCCGCAAGGATAATCAAGTCACCATTTTGAAGGCCGTTTGTCAGTTCATTGAGTGCTGTATACCCTGTATATAGACCTGTAACTCGGTTTCCTGAATCCCCAAATTCCTTAATTTGTTTGTAGACTGCATCAACCACATCGGGTCCTCTTTGCATTTCTTCAGTACGTCTACTTTGTGCAATATCCTGAATTGATTTTTCAGCTTTTTCCAAAAGTTCATTCACATCAACAGAACCGTCAAAGCTACTTTCTGTAATGCGTTGTGTGGTTTCAATTAAAACACGCTTTTGGGCTTTTTCTTGGACGATGTCCACATAGTAATCAAGACTTGAAGGAGAAGCAGATCCGTCTGTTAAGAAGGCCAGGTATTCCATGCCCCCCACTTCATCAAAAATGGCTTTGTCTTTTAGTTTTGTGATAAGCGTTGTGACATCTAAGAGCGAATCTGAATCAATCACTTCCATCATACTTTCAAAAATACGACGGTTTTTCGCGTCGAAAAAATCTGGGGCTTTGAGCCCATATTGTGCTACAGTTCGGGTTGTCTCTGGATATACCAAAAGGGTACCCAGTAGCGCAATTTCAGCTTCTATACTCTGGGGTAATTGTCTTAGCGTCATGTTTTAAACACTCCTTATTGAATTTGATTTAATTTCACAGTAATGGTTCCAGTCACATCATCATAGATAGTTGCTTCAATTTTATTGAAGCCCAATGTTCCGATAGGAGAACTGGGTTTAAATTTACGTTTGTCTAATTTAATTTTATGTTCACGATTTAATTTCTCTTCAACTTGTTTGGTTGAAACAGATCCAAAGACGCGGCCATCTTTTCCAGCTTTCACATCAAACTGTAAAACAATGCCTTCGAGCTTTTGGGCAACTTTCATGGCATCTTGACGCATTTTTTCGTGTTCAGCCTTACGATCAGTTTTTTCTTGTGCCAATATTTCCCTTCCTTTTTCACTGGCTCCTACAGCCAATCCATTGGGAATTAAGTAGTTACGGGCATAGCCGTCAGCTACATTGACAATTTCATCTTTTTTTCCAATTTTTTTAACATCTTTTAATAAAATAACTTTCATATTATACCTCTTCTTTCACTTCTAAGATTACTTTTTTAAGCATCTCTACCACATCGTTGATGCTGTGTCCAATAATCTGGGTTGCTGCACCGGTAAAGTGGCCGCCACCGCCCAGTTTTTCCATAACCCGTTGTACATTTAAATCGCCTTTAGATCGGGCAGAGATCGCAACTGTGTTTTCCTTGGTGAAGGCAACCACAAAGGAGGCTTCAACATTTCTAACTTTAAGAATTTCGTCCGCAACTTGTGACATCAAGCTGCGTTTGAGATTGTGATCCTTATAGGGGGTAATAATATACCCATCATCAAACATCTCGGATTGAATAATAACCCGATTCTTGAGCTCAAAGTCTTCAAATTCATCTCGCAACATGTTTTCTGATTTTGAAATATCGGCTCCATATTTACGCAATTCAGCCAAGGCATCAAAGGTACGACTTCCAGTTCTATTTCTAAAACGATTGGTATCAATGAGAATCCCTGTATACATAATGGTCGCATCAAAGGGAGAAATTTGTACGTTATAGTGGTGATATGGGAAAAACTCAATCACCAATTCACTGGCAGAGGATGCGGAAGGTTCAATATAGGTTAGTTTTCTATCAAACGCAAAGGCACCGGTTCTGCGGTGATGGTCAATAACCGCAATGTTTTCAGCTTTTTCAACCAATTCAGGCACTTGGCATTGTTGAAGATTGTGGTGGTCTACCATCACAACCAATGTATCCTTATTGAGTAACTCAAAGGCTTCCTTGGTGCTGATTAATTTATG
>CANRNG010000077.1 GCA_947631935.1 uncultured Erysipelothrix sp. | reverse complement strand
CTATATTAACTTTAGTGAAACATCGGATATTCAAGTTTCGATGTTGGAGGATGTCCTAACCCTTGAATCGCATTTAATCCAAAAGCATGAAGATTCAGCCATTATTGAACATTGGTTATTATCAGCACAAGATGAAGTCTATCTTTTAGAGGTCAATGTGAGTGTGGGTGATGATGCACTGATTTATGAATACGATATGAACGATTTGTTGTCATTAAATCTTTTGAAAGAAAATAAAGTAGAATAGGGATGGATTCATTCCTTTTTATTTACTTAAAAACCATTTATAATGAGAATGCAACTGCTGGTTAACAAATTTCAATGTCTACTTTATGGTTTGCAACTTGGTATAAACCTATAATTTAAGTAGAAAAAGGAGGAATCAAAATGATTCTAGGAGATAAAATTATTGAACTGCGTAAGAAACAAAACTGGACGCAAGAAGAGTTTGCTGAAAAAATGAATGTATCACGTCAAGCTGTATCCAAATGGGAAGGGGCACAATCCATTCCAGATATTGACAAACTGTTATTGATGAGTCGTATATTTGAAGTCAGTGTTGATTACTTAATCAAAGATGAACTTTCAGAAAGTGATTATGTGGAGGACACTTCAAAAGGTTACCGTAAAATTTCATTAGAATATGCGCATACCTTTATTGAGGACACGGTGATTTATTCTAAGAAAGTAGCGCGTTCTGTTTCGATGTTTATTCTATCACCCCTTGTGCTTGTGATATTGGCCTTAAATGAAATGGATGATCGATTCATTATATTGGGTGTTGTGTTTTTATTGCTACTTGTTGTGTTGGGTGTCGCAAACCTTATTTTAGCGAGTTCAAAAGTGGAACAGTATGCGTATTTAGAGAAAGACGCATTTGAACTTGAATATGGGGTTGAAGGGGTTTTAAATGAAGCCAAAGCCAATTATAAAGAAACTTATACCAAAGGGCTTGTGGTGGGGGTATCCCTCACGATTCTGTGTGCGATTCCGGTGATCTTGTCTTCAGTATTTCCAGTACTGGAGGTATTGGGCATTCCCATGTTACTCTTAATACTATCTTTGGCCATTCATATCTTTATTATCGTTGGCATGAGAAATGGTGCCTATGAGAAATTACTTCAAGTAGGGGACTACAGTCCAAAAGCCAATGACCAAAAAGATTTATCAGGGACGGTTGCGTCTGTCTATTGGACATTGGTGACTGCGATTTACTTACTGGTAAGCTTTGTTTATAGTGCCTGGCATATGTCCTGGATTATCTTTGCGATTGGTGGCGTTTTATATGGTGGCATCAGTGCAATCGTTAATTATATATCAAAATAAGTTCATATGAATTGATTTTCCTTCATTATTGGAGTAGTTTTATTTTGAAGGAAGGAGTGTTTTTATGAAAAAAATAACACTTATGTTGGCGTTACTCTTAGCGCTTGTTGCTTGCGGATCAAACAATGATGGCAACGACAATCAAGAACCTGATGTGAAAACTGTGGCCTCAATCAGTGGGGATGCGAGTGTAATTCGTGAATCTTTAGGAAAAGAGGGTAATTGGATTACTGCTGCGACTGCAGATATCACATTTGATAGTGAAGTTGTTGTTACGGGAGCTTTTAATGATAAAGGCGATACTGCCAATGCTGTATACCGTAAATTGGCCTTACATACTCAAGATGAAAGTTACAACATTATTGATAACTTTACCTTAACAGCACCTTCAGTGGTGGTTGAGTCAGAAAACTTCACCGTATTCTATGGAACCATCAAAGGGGATATCTATGTTAACGCAAATGGCTTTGCCCTACAAGGTACAGTTGTAGAAGGCAATATTATCTTTGGTAACCAAGAATATCATGACTCCAGTGACTTGAATAAAGAAGATGCAGGCGCATCTGTGTTGGGTGACATTGTCATAAACGAATAAATATAAGAAAGATCGCATCAATGAGTGCGATCTTTTTTTGTTGTAATTGACATAAAAAAAGAGCCATCAAGGCTCGGGATTATTGAATGGTTAGAAAATTAATCTAAAAATGAAATTGACAATCGCATTGAAGATATACCAGCCAAACATAACTCTAAAGAAGAAACCGATAGGATTGATGACCACACGGCGTGATTGCCTGTTTTGTGTGTTTTGGCCCTGATAGAACTGTCTGAACATTTCTTCAAACATTTCTTCTTGTGAGTGATATTGTCTTTGTTGTTGACCTGTAAAGGGTTGTCCTTGTGAATAGGGGTTAGACCGGTATTGATCGTATTGTGCGCGTTTATTCGCATCTCCCAATACATCATAGGCTTGGTTAACCTGTTTCATCATGGATTCGGCTTCAGGTGTTTTATTGACATCTGGATGGTAAGTTTGGGCTTGTTTACGATAAGCCTTTTTTATTTGGTCCTGGGTAGCATCATGACTGATACCCAGAATCTGATAGTAATCTGACATCAATCATGCCTCCTTCGATTACGTTTTTGCATCAAATTTTTGTCGACATACAGGGCATGTAACCACAATTTCCTTCTTACCACGGGGTAAACGCAATTGTTTGTTACAATGTGTACAACGAATATATTTATATTTTGGAAAATCCTTAATACGCGTAAAGAAACGTTTAAATTTCTTTCTCATATTGTTGGTTAAGTTTGCGTAAACTCTATTTTCGTTATAACGTTTCGTGTACTTTTTTGAGAACATTCTCAAGTAACTGATCAATAAGAGTATTAACGCAATTGCGTATAACCAAGTATTTCTTACAAAGAGATTCAGCACAAACAATCCTAAAGACAAGTAAGACAGGTCTCTAGACAGGATATCGATGCCATAGCGTCCTTGCATAAAGCGTTGTAGTTTCTGTTTTATGTTATTCATTTTTATCACCTTGCTATATTTTAGCACACTGATAAGAAGATTGCTAAAACATGTGATAAATACCATAATTATTTTAGATTCATCAATTTATACTCATCAAAGGTGAGTTCATTTTGGTAAAGATATGAAGCAACTTCTTGGCCCACATAACGAAGGGTTTGCGGATTGTATGGATATCCTGTGACAGATTCCTTACCTTCAGGATACCGTAGAATAAATCCATGTTCATGTGCGTGTTCCATTAACCACTGATACTGTTGGGTGTCTTTGAAATCTACTTCATCATTATTCACAACATCCAAACTCAAACCACTTTGGTATTCAGGTGAGGTCACGGCACTTTCAAATGAAAGGTAGGCATTTTCAATATAGAGTTCCAGTTCAAGATCACTGAAGAGTGCTTCTGTTAATAAATCAAACGCATTCCGTACTGGCTCTTGAAGTAAAAAAGTTTCATGATTCAAACTGTAGGTTGCATCCATTGCGACCAATTCAGGCACAAAGTCTTCAGGTAAGATACGGGCTTGATTGACCCAAATATCAATTTTACTGAGTTCACTTTGTTTGATGGTATAGGGGACCACTTCAATTTGAATGGTTTTCGTTATGATATTGCCTGCTAAATCTTCGCTATTAATAATATATTCAAAATTACCTAAAATAATACTGACAAAATCAATCGAAGGGTTTTTAAGCTCAAAGTCAAATTCACCATAGCGATAATCCAAAACTTGGACATTTAAGATATCTCTTAAATTGATGCCACCGCCCAAAACAACACTGTCATCTGAAACGATGATGGGAGGGATGGTATCAATGGCTTTGATTTCAAAAGTAATGGCTTCCGATTTATAAAAATTCGTTTTTTGAACAATTTTTAAAGTGGTGTCATTTTCAAGTGCGAAGGGTTCATCCATCGCAATTTTTCTAAATCCCAAGTTATTTTGAATATAGAGTTCTGAATCTTCCAATACATATGTTTCTAATATTTCTAAGGGGATGTAATATTCGTATCTTTCCAATTCTAACTGGACTGCTGATTGGACTACATTGATTTTTGGGATGGCTAAGTAAACTAAAAAAACAGCAATTCCAATTGCACCCATTTTCATCATAAATTTAGCGTTTTTATTCATAGTCTAAAATCTCCCTTAAAACATCTTATATTATACATAAGCTTGTAGAAAATATGTTGGCTTCACACAATTTCACCAAATGGTAAATAGCCAAAAGCGTTCCCTAATTTTTGATAATTTGGATACACTAATTTCTCAAGGGTGGTATGGGGTACGTGGTCTTTAATGACTTCTAAATCCTCAGTCCCATAGACTCTTTTTAATGTTTGAGGGAAAGCATGGTTCATTGATACCATCTCAAATCGTTTCGCAAACTGCGCAATCTTACTGTTGGGATTTAAAAGTGATACCAAATTTGGGTGAATTAACCAAGACCGGATCACAAAGCCATCAAAAGAGTATTGGGGAAAAATCCTTGTAAAGAAAATACGGGCTTGATTGATGGATGCATCCACTGCTTGTGGACTGATATCGGCACCATCTTCGATATGAATGTTGATTAAAGGACGTCCTTTATGAAAACGGGTTTTATCAATATGCATGAAATCCTGGCCATTTCTTTCGATTTCTTCATGGTCCATGGGAAATAATTGGAAGCGTAAAGTACCGATTCGAAAGATTTCAAAGTTTAAAATCATATTAACCCACTTTACATCATTATCATCTAACATCGGTTTTTCTTTGGCTTGGATTCTATTTTTAATATCTTCAATTGATCCTTGAAAAAAAGCATCAGATAACTGATGTTTTTTGTAGGTATCGTATAAACTATTGAGTTTCTCATAAAGTCCCTCAATTTTAATATCCTTGGAATCTAAGTTTTTATAAAATGCTAGGATCGTTTTCATTTCATCACCCTTACCATTATACCTCATTGGAAATAATTTGATAGTTTTCGTGCTAATAAATAAGCCATAAGGTCTGTAGGAATAAATATCAACATATATTGGAAGAGAAACATATGAAAGGGTAAGGTCATGTTTAAGATTAACTTAAAGTAAAAAGCAAGGTAGCTTAAGCCGATGAAATATAAGGTGCATTCTGCGAGAATGAAGTGTTGCTTAGAAATAAGGTAAGTAAAGGGGATGAAACCGACCACAAAACCATAGCTTGGGGATAACCATCCCATTGCGAATAGGGGCAAACCCAGTGAACCCAAAATTACATAGAGTCCAATTGAAGTCATCGCAATTTTTTGTGTATTGATTATGGCGATCAAACAGATGGCGAAGAGTTGAAGGGTAAAGGGCACCCATCCAAGGGGGATGGTAATCTTTGAAGCGATGCCAATCAACAGCACATTCATGGCTACTTTGGTGAGTTCTTTAGTATGGAAGTGCAT
>CANRNG010000076.1 GCA_947631935.1 uncultured Erysipelothrix sp. | reverse complement strand
TTTGAGAATGGCATGATTGATTTAACGGTGCTCTATTTGGATGCATCCTATGAGTCCTTGCTACTGAGATATAAATATAATAGAAGACATCATCCCTTATTGGTTGCTAAAGTCGCAAACTCTTTAGAAGAAGCGATAACCTTAGAAACCGATGCTTTCTCTAAAATTAAAGAAAGTGCTACAATTATTATTGATACCTCACAAACATCAGTTCATGATTTGTCGCGTAGAATTCAAAATGTTTTCTCTATTTCTGCCAAACATACTTTAACCGTAAGCTTCTTATCCTTTGGTTTTAGACATGGGGTACCGCGTGATGCGGATATTGTGATCGATGTTCGTGTCTTAAAGAATCCCTATTGGGATGTATCACTTAGAGAGAAAAGTGGTAATAACAAAGCGGTGTATGATTATGTTATTAAGGATGCAGATACGGTAACATACCTATCTAAATTGATGCCTTATTTGGACATGGTCATTGAAATGTATAAAACGGATACGAAACATCACTTAACCATTGCGATTGGATGTACAGGTGGTCAACATCGATCGGTCTCCATTGCGAATTGGTTGTATCGTAACTATCGTGATCAGCTGGATGTTTTTGTGAATCACCGTGATGTTAAGGAGTCTGATAATAATGACTAGAGTGACAGTTATTGGAGGGGGTAAAGGTCAATCCCTGATTCTAAGAGGCCTTAAAAACATTGAAGGTTTGGATATTCGGGCCATTGTTTCTGTATCGGATGATGGGGGTTCAACGGGTCGTTTGCGAAGTGAATTTAGCTTACCGGCCATGGGCGATATTCGAAATGTTATGGTGGCACTTTCTGAGTCGGAGCCACTGTTGTCTCATATTATGGAATTTAGATTCGATGAGATGGATTCAAAAGCCCTAGGGGGTCATAGCTTGGGGAATCTCATTTTAACCGCCATGGCGCACAAAACAGGTAATTTTATGGAAGCCATCGGTTCAATTTCAAAGATATTAAATGTGAAGGGTGAAATCATTCCTGCATCGCTTCAAGAGCTTACTTTACTGGCGAGAATGAAAGATGGCACCATTGTTCGTGGTGAATCCAATATCCCGCTATTCAGCAATCACATCGAAGATATTTTTTATGATCACCCTGTTGAGGCTACCAAGGAAGCTGTCGATGCGATTGTGAACTCAGATGTGATTATTTTGGGAATTGGTTCGCTTTATACATCCATCATTCCAAACATAATTATTCCAGAAATTAAGCGTGCACTCTCCATTACAAAGGCAAAGAAAATTTATTATTGTAATGTGATGACCCAACCTGGTGAAACAGATAACTATTCAGGTGAGGAGCATGTGAATGCTTTACTCAAACATATGGAAAGTCCCATTGATATGGTTGTGGTCGACAACAATCTTTTTTCTGAAGATATCTTAAAGAAATATGATGAAGAGTCTTCCAATGTGGTGCGTTTTAATACGGATGCACATGCCTATAAAATTATTTATGATGACTTGGCCAGCACAAGTTCTGGATTGATTCGTCATGATGCCAAAAAGATTTATAATAACTTTAAGAAAATATTGGAGGTGATTTAATGTCGTTTAGCAGTGAAGTGAAACATGAAATAACCACGAGGGATCTCACTGAGGGGCAAATTCGTGCACAACTTTCTGGCTTTATGCATTTGAATGCGAGTTTAAGAATTGCAGATCGCAGTATGCAACTTCAAATCGAAATCGCAAACGCCACCATTGCCCGTCAAATGTTCTCGCTTTTAAAATCGCGTTATGACGTAGACATGGAATTAACCGTTTTAAAAAGACAAAACTTGGATAAAAGTAATTACTTTCGCTTACGTATTAAAGAAAAGGCAATCCTAATTTTAGAAGACTTGGGGATTTATGATACCAAGGGTTTTAGAAAAGTACCCCTATCGATGATTGTGGTGCAGGCACCTTATGCTCAAAGTTATTTGGCAGGCTGTTTCTTGGCTTCAGGAAGTGTTAATGCGCCCACAAAATCGAATTACCATTTGGAATTGGGTGCAAACACAGAAGAGATGGCCAAATTTTTAGTGAAGCTCATGGGTCGTTTTGGGTTAGAAGCGAAAATTACCCAGCGTCGTAAGAAACCCATTGTTTATCTTAAGGCAGCCGATCAAATTGCGGATTTCTTGAAAATTGTGGGTGCTTATAATAAAACGATGGAGTTTGAAGATATTCGAATTCAAAGGGATTTCAGGAATTCATTGACGCGTCTTGATAATTGTGAGGTTGCCAATGAAATGAAAACCATTAAAGCGGGGAATACACAGATTGATGCGATTCAGGCTTTGATTTCGCATAACCGTTATAATCATCTGGATCAAAAATTAATTGAAGTGGGGGATCTTCGGATGCGCTACCCAGATAATAGCTTGAATGAATTGCTAGAAATATATTATCAAGAAACGGGTACGCGGATTAGTAAATCTGGTCTTCAACATCGTTTTAATAAAATTATTGAGTTATCAGATAAATTGGAAGTGGGTGAATCGAATGACTAGTTTGTGGGCTTTTATTTTAATTATATTGGTGATTATTATTATTTCCACGATTTTAAGACTGTTCTTCTTTTTCTTACCCTTTATCTTAATTATAATCGGGATTTACATTATTAAGGGATTGATTGATGAAAAGAATGGCAAAAAAAATGAAAGGAAGCCGTATACACAAGGTGATGTGGTTGATGTGGAATTTACGGTAAAAGATGTTGATGAAGATTGATCATGCATTGCCTGAAGATAAGGAACAAATTTTAAAGTATTATAAAGCAGCCTATCCCGATGCCCATGCTGTTCAATTGGATGCTTATTTCAAAGTTTATTACAAACATGAGGAAACCTTCGTTTTAAGAGATGAAGTGGGTGAGATGTTGGGGATTGCTTCAGTGCGTCCTAAAATCATTCATCTCAATGATAAGAATGTTAAGGTTTCTTATATCAATCGCATCATGACCCTACCACACCAACAAGGTAAGGGTTATATGAATTTATTGGTGGAAGGGATATTAAATCATTTTGCTAAGACAGATATCATGACCTTATTGCGGGCTTATGAGCCTAAAATATTTGAAAAATTTGGGTTTGAGAGCGCCATTCAAACGGTTCAGTATAGTGCCAGTGTGAATAAGTTACCTAAATTTAGCATTGATGGCATTGTGCCCCAACCCAAAAGTGAGGGCTTGATGCGTGTTTATGAAAACTTCACCCAACACTTTGATGGTTATTTTCTAAGGAATCAAGATGACTTTGAACAAATTCGTAGTTTCATGGCTGCCCAAGGCGGTAGCATTGTGGGCTTAAGTCATAAGGGTCAATTGCAGGGTTATTGCATCTATAAAAATTATCCATCACATGTGGAAGTCTTAGAATGTGCTTATGATACCAGTGGTACTTTGTTGCGTTTGTTGTCTTTTGTTTCAAAGGGAAAACAGCGTCTTATTTATTATGCCAGTGAGAAGGAAAATATCTTAAAGGTCATGCCTTATGCTACTAAAAATACCCAACCTTTCTTACTTGCGCGTATCAATGATCAGGAATTGTTTGAGCGTTTATATGATATTCGAATTATTTCTGCATACTCGGCTTTTAAAGCTTTTGAAAAACCTTTGTTTAATCGCGATTTCCAGTAGGTTGTTCGTGGTTTCACAATTGACAAAGGGTTGAAACCTTACTATAATTAAAGAGTAACAAAAGGAGGATTTATTACTATGGCAGTAAAAGTTGCAATTAACGGTTTTGGTCGTATTGGACGCTTGGCAGCACGTTACCTACTAGATACAGAAGGTATGGAGCTTGTCGCAGTTAACGACTTAACAGATGCTAATACATTAGCACACTTATTCAAATATGACTCAGCACAAGGTCGTCTTGGAAAAGAAGTAGAAGTTAAAGAAGGTGCATTCGTTGTAGACGGACATGAAATTAAAGTTCTTAGCGAAGCAAACCCTGCTGACTTACCTTGGGGCGAATTGGGTGTAGACGTTGTTATCGAAAGTACAGGATTCTTCACTACTGAAGAAAAAGCCGGTCTTCACTTAGACGCTGGTGCAAAGAAAGTTATTATTTCAGCACCTGCAACAGGAAACATTAAAACAGTTGTATATAACACAAACCACGATATCTTAGATGGATCAGAGACAGTAATCTCCGGAGCATCATGTACAACAAACTGCTTGGCACCTATGGCTAAAGTATTACATGATCAATTTAATATCGTAAGTGGTCAAATGACTACAATTCACGCATACACCAATGACCAAAATACATTGGATGCACCTCACAAGAAAGACTTGCGTCGTGCGCGTGCAGCAGCAGAAAACATCATTCCTAACTCAACAGGAGCAGCTAAAGCTATCGGACTTGTAATTCCTGAATTACAAGGTGTTCTTGATGGTGGTGCACAACGTGTTCCAGTTATCACAGGTTCAATTACTGAACTTGTAGCAGTAGTTTCAAAAGATGCAACTGTTGAATCAGTTAACGCAGCAATGAAAGCAGCTGTTGACGAATCATACGGATATACAGAAGAACCATTGGTTTCATCTGACATTATTGGTATGGAATTCGGATCATTATTCGATGCTACACAAACTAAAGTTTCAACCGTTGGTGGTATTAACTTGGTTAAAGTTGCAGCTTGGTATGATAACGAAGCTTCCTATACACATCAATTAATCCGTACTGCAAAATATGTTGCAAGTCAAATTTAATTGACGCTAACTTAAGGTGTGGTTGATCCACACCTTTTTTTATGTATTGACATAGATTAATTTAAAAATGTGAAATTAGTCTTTGTGAATACATAAAGATTTGTTAAACTAGAGGTAATGGAGGTTTTTATGAAAATATTTAATTCAAAATCTAATAAAGTTGAAACATTCGTCCCCATTGAACCAGGTAAAGTTAGTTTTTATTTGTGTGGACCGACTGTCTATAATCATGCGCATATTGGAAATGCCCGTCCCATTGTTGTATTTGACTTGTTGAGACGTGTTTTAAAAGCGAGTGGATATGAGGTGAAGTATGTTTCAAACTATACGGATATCGATGATCGTATTATTCAGAAAGCCTTAGATGAAATGGTCAGTGAAAGTGAAATTGCACAACGTTATATCGACGCTTATGAATGGGTCCGTGATAATTTGCATGCTGGACATGTGGATGAGACACCACGTGTGACACAGGTAATCGATGATATTATTGAATTTATTACAGCTCTAATGGATAAAGGATATGCCTATGCGGTGGATGGGGATGTTTACTTTAGAGTCGATCGCGTTAAAAGCTACGGCAGTATTTCCCACCAAAAACTCGATGAATTACGGGTGGGTGCACGGATTGATGAAAATGAAGCGAAAGAAAATGCGCTTGATTTTGTGCTGTGGAAAAATACAGATGATGAAGGCATTAAATGGGATTCTCCATGGGGAATGGGAAGACCTGGATGGCATACAGAATGTGTGGTCATGAT
>CANRNG010000075.1 GCA_947631935.1 uncultured Erysipelothrix sp. | reverse complement strand
TATCTATGTTTCATATGTGGAAACAACAACACATCACGGATACTCTTACTATCCGTCAATAACATGATGAGTCTGTCAAGACCAATCCCGATACCACCTGCTGGGGGCATGCCGTATTCCAATGCTTCTACGAAATCTTCATCCATTTCATTGGCTTCATCATTTCCGAGTGCTGCTTCTTTGAGTTGTGCCTCAAAGCGTTCACGTTGGTCAATGGGGTCATTGAGTTCGGAGAATGCGTTACCATACTCAACACCATTGATAAAGAGTTCGAAACGTTCCGTGAAACGGGGGTCGTCTGTGTTTTTCTTAGCCAGTGGTGAGATCTCTAGAGGATGACCATAAATAATAGTAGGTTGAATGATTCTTTCTTCTGCGAATCTTTCAAAGAATAGGTTAACGATATGACCATAGGTTCTTTGGTGTTTTTCAACTTCAATGCCTTTTTCTTTGGCGAGTTTTAACATCTCATCCAAATCATCAATCTCAAAGAAGTTAATACCGGTTGCTTCAGTGATGGCATCTACCATGTGAAGGCGTTTATAAGGGGCTTTTAGTGAGAGTTCTATGCCTTGGTAGGTGATCTCAGTTGAGCCTGTAACTTCTTTTGCGAGGTATTCAAAGAGTCTCTCAGCAAGGTCCATCATACCATACATGTCGGAGTAAGCTTTATAGGCTTCGACGGTGGTGAATTCTGGATTATGTTTGGGGCTCATGCCTTCATTTCTAAAGAGACGTCCAATTTCGTAAACACCTTCCAATCCGCCAACGATGAGTCGTTTGAGGGGGAGTTCTGTGGCGATTCTTAAGTAGAAGTCCATATCAAGGGTGTTGTGGTGGGTCACAAAAGGTCTTGCGGCTGCACCCCCTAAAATCGGCGTTAAGACAGGGGTCTCAACTTCAATCATATTTTCGTTATCTAAAAATTCTCTTAGTTTTCTCATAAATAAGGAACGTTTACGGGCGGTATTTCTTGACGCTTCATTCATGATTAAGTCAAGATAACGACGACGGTAACGTTCTTCTTTATCGGTTAAACCATGGAACTTATCGGGCAAGGGTCTCAGTGCCTTACTGAGGTGTACTAGGGTTTCAGCGTAAACTGACAGTTCGTCTTTATTGGTTTTAAAGACTTTACCACTCACACCCACGATATCTCCCAAGTCTAGGTCTTGGAAATATTCAAAAGCGTCATCACCGACATCATTTTTTCTAACGTAGATTTGGATTTGTCCCTCCAAATCTTGGATATGCATAAATCCTGCCTTACCCATAACACGCTTGGTCATTACGCGTCCTGCGACTTTGGTCGGAATGTCTAATTCCGCTAATTCTTCTTTTGTTTTTGCTTCATAGGCATCAAACAAATCTTTGGAATGTACTTCTGGTTTAAATGGAACACCAAAGGGATCAATTCCCTTTTCACGAAGGGCTTCCATTTTCTCCCGACGTACGATTTCCTGATCATTTAATTCATGACTCATGTTTTTCACTCATTTCTAAATTTGTACGCTCTTATTCTAACAAATAAAAGACTATTTTTCATCTATTATTGATTTTAATTCCGATTCATCAAAATGATACGATTTATTACAGTAATGACAAATCAAAGTAGCACCCTTATCTTTCTCAATTAACTCCTTGATATCTTCCTTACTCAAGGTAACCAAGACTTGATGCATCTGTTCACGATTACAGCCACAGTGATAGGCAATATCACTGCTACCCAAGATGACACCATCCTCAAAGAGTTCTGTGAAAAGAGTGTAAACATCTTTTTCTAAGAAATAGGTAGACATGGGTTTTAAATCCTTAATTAAGGTTTCCATCGCCACAATATCATCTTCCGTTGCGCTGGGTAAAACTTGAATGATCAATCCACCAGCGGAGATCACATCATAGTCTTCATTCACCAACACACCCAAACTCACGACAGAAGGAATTTGTTCCGACTGTGCAAAATAGTAGGCAAAGTCATCGCCAATTTCTCCTGATTGGAGGTCAACCAATGAATTATAGACAATCTTATTGCCCATGGATCTTGAGACCTTTAAGGTACCACCCTCAAATAAGCCACCCACATCTAGTTTTCCAGTGGCTTCATTGATTTTCAATAAATGGGGATGACTGACACTGGCACGAACCAAACCATTTCGATCTGCATTGATTAAAATGTGTTTCATATCACCATTGCCTCTTAATTCAATCGTGAGCTGTTCATCATCGTCTTTTAAGGATTGTGCCATCATCAAACTCGCATTGATACTTCTACCCACAGCAGCACTCACTGTAGGATAAAGATCATGAATTTCTTTTACTTCTTGAATTAAGTTTGTGGACTGAATCATCAGCACGCGAATGTTGCCATCTCGAGCGAGTCCACGAATTAGTTTATCTTGCATATGTTTTAATCTCCTTAAAAAACAGACTCATTAAGAGTCTGTTTCATTTCCTGTTTCTTCTACAGTATCATTACCTTCAACTCTAACAACGATTGCGTTAATTTGTTCAGCAGTCAATGTTTCTTGTTCAAGGAGTTCTTCAACAATGGCATCCAACAGAGGACGGTTATTCTCAATAATAACACGCGCCTGTTCATACGCTTCATCAATGATGCGACGCACTTCCTTGTCAATCTCAAAGGCAATTTCACCTGAGTGATTTTTTTCCATTTGGTAATCACGACCCAAGAACACAGAACCCTGAGGGTTTTCGTATTGGATAGGTCCAAGATTACTCATACCATAAACAGTAACCATGGATCGCGCAATCTTCGTTGCGGATTGAATATCAGCAAAGGCACCCGTTGAGATTTCATCAAAGACGATTTCCTCAGCAACACGTCCACCCAGATATCCAGTAATCATACCGATGAGGTCTGATTTACTTTGGGTAAAGGTTTCTTCACGTGGGGTCATCAAGTTATAACCACCTGAATCTCCACGAGGAATGATGGTTACCTTTTGAACCACATTGGCCGATCTCAGTTTTAGACCAATGAGTGTATGTCCAACTTCATGGACCGCAACCATATATTTTTCTTTTTCAGAATATTTACGACTCTTCTTAGCAGGACCCGCAATAACACGGTCAATCGCCTCATCAAGATGATGCATTTGAATTTCTGTGTCATTGGTACGCACAGCCAAGATTGCAGCTTCATTTAATACGTTTTCCAAATCAGCACCTGAGAATCCAGGAGTTCTTTTCGCAAGATTTTCCAAAGAAGCATCTTCAGCCAATTTCTTATTACGCGCGTGCACTTTAAGAATGGCTTCACGACCCCTAACATCAGGCAATCCAACGGTGATGGTTCTATCGAAACGACCCGGTCTCAATAACGCAGGGTCAAGAACGTCTTCACGGTTTGTGGCAGCAACAATTACCACACCTGAGTTCTCATCCATACCATCCATTTCAACCAACAATTGGTTTAAGGTTTGTTCACGCTCATCGTGACCCCCACCCAAACCAGCACCACGCTGTCTACCAACGGCATCAATCTCATCAATAAAGATGATACATGGCGCAGTTGCTTTGGCTTTCTTAAACATATCACGAACACGGCTTGCACCCACACCCACAAACATCTCAACAAAGTCTGAACCAGAAATTGAATAGAAAGGCACATCCGCTTCACCAGCGGCTGCTTTTGCAAGTAAGGTCTTACCTGTTCCAGGAGGTCCCACCAATAACATTCCCTTAGGAATACGGGCACCCATTTTTTCAAATCGCTTTGGACTCTTAAGATAATCGATTAACTCTTTCATCTCTTCTTTTTCTTCCACAGCACCGGCAACATCATCAAATCTAACTTTAACGTTACCTTGAACCTTGGCTTTTGATTTACCAAACTCAAAGGCCTTATTTTGTCCACCACCGGCATTACGCATCATAAAGAACATAAAACCAAAGATTAATAAATATGGAATAAATGGCAATATATAATCAGTTAAAAAATTACCCTCAAAAGGGTCTTCAACCAACATCCCAGTATCTTTAGCACTCAAAGTCGCAACCAATTCAGTCACGATACCATCACTCAATGGATAACGCACTTCAAAGCCAACGACACGGCCATTTTCTTCATAAGTTCCTGAGATATTTACAACATTGTATCTCGGTGAAATTACGGTATTACTAATCTCACGTGTCGCTACAATTTGTTCGAATTCACGAATACTCACTTTTTGAGAACTCTGTGAACTCATCAAGCTATACATGGTTAGCATCATCGAAGCAATCATCACAAATACAATGAGGTTGTTTCTTGTTTGTCTATTTTTCAAACTCTCTTCACTCCTTACAGTTTATTATTGATAAAATTCGTCTTTGAGGACACCGACATAAGGTAGGTTGCGGTATTTTTCATTAAAATCCAAACCAAATCCAATCACAAATTCATTTGGAATCTCAAAACCAATAAAATCAGCCTGAACATCCACTTCACGACGCGAAGGTTTGTCTAATAATGAAACAACTTTAATTTCCGCTGCACCCTTATTTTCAAGCATCTTAATAATGGCTTGAATGGTATGTCCTGTATCTACGATATCTTCAACCAAGAGAATATCGCTATCCTTAATAGAACGATCCAAATCTTTTAAAATACGAATATCGCGCACTGATTCAGTTCCCTCATAACTAGAAACATCCATAAAATCATATTCAATATCTAAATCAATATATTTAATTAATTGTGCAAGGAACGGTACAGATCCTTTCAACAATGCAACCAAGACAGGGGGGGTTTTTCTCTCTTTATAATAATCCGTAATAACTTTACCCAATTCTTGACATTTCTGATCGATTTCTTCGTGTGAAATCATAATTTTTTTAACATCCTTATGCATTACACTATTTCCTCCTACGATAATCATAAGTTTACCACAAATACGTTTGGATTGTTAGAGTAATGACACACATCACATCCCATTTCCGCAACAAATACGACATCTCTCACACAATTTTCAACAACGAGCCAATTGTGCCGTTTATGATAAGGAATCTTGCGATCAATAAAGAAGCGATTCACAGCTTTGGTTCCAAAACGCATTTTGATTTTATCCCCACCTTGAACCGAACGCACCTTGATTGGAAAATCATCAGCACTCAAAGTCAAACCCTCAATGGTTTTACCTTCACGTTTCAGTTCGAAATGACCTGTTTTATGATACCATATTTTGTCGAATTCATAAACAAAGGATTCAGGCTCAAATACACAAACCTCACCATAACTCACACTCAGTACTTTAGCACCCATGGGCTCTTTTGCATCACCCATCAAAATCAAAGAATCCAAGTGATTCAAATATGCTTCGCGCATTTCATATGGATTTACACCCACATATTCAAGCCAATCCCTTAAGATCCAAATCCGTTTATCAGATGGAAGCTTTCTGTATAGATTGATATTAAAAGGATTTTCACGAATTAAATCCTTTTCTAATGTTTCTAGGAAAATCTCTCTCTCACGCTTCTTCTTCATTAACTCATGAATTAAAGCGTCTTTATTATTATAGCCCAAGTTTATTAACTCATTATTAACAAGAGCGTGCCTTATTTTATTTCTAGTATAAATGGTTTCTAGATTTGATTTATCAATGGCATAGGGAATCTTTTG
>CANRNG010000074.1 GCA_947631935.1 uncultured Erysipelothrix sp. | reverse complement strand
TAGTTTGTATTTTTGGCAATCATGGGCTTGGCATATACGCGTTTAACAATTAAATAGATACCGATTAAACCCAGTATTCCCGTATTGGCAATACGATAATCCACACGATTTATACTGATATTAATAAAGGGCATGTACATGTTGGCTGGCATATTTTTAGGGCCAAAGAACATAACCATGATTATAAACATTAAATATGATATAATGCCAACGACTACTATGTTTTTCTCTTCTGTTCTGGTGTACAGTAATTTCACAAAAACAAAGTATGGAAAACATGTTAAAATAAGACCACCAGAAACAAGTAAAACATTTGTGATGGTCGTTAATAGAGGATGGGAAAACCTGCTAAACAGATCGTTGATAAAGGGATTACCCAAAATGGTTCCCAAAGCAATCATCCCAAGCGCTACAAAGAGTGACTTAATTGGAAGTAATAATTCTTCATAATAGACTTGTAATTTATTCATAAAGCACCTCTACTATTCATTTATATATTATACACTATTATCAATTTTGATTAAAGGAGTGAACCATGACAAATTGGATGAACGAAAGTAAAAGAACCTTCCATCTCGACTACCTACTTGTTATAATTATCGGATTAAGTGCTTTTGCTGGAATTGTGGGAATTTATCTTTCCTCACCCTTAAACAACTTAGACGACAGCCATAGTGACATTGTGCGTCAAATTATATGGTTTATAATCAGTGGTTCTTTTTCTTTTGTGTTAATTAAGATGGGGGTGGATCGTATCTTTACGATGGCCTATCCAGTCTACTATATATTATTGATTTTATTATTTGGACAAGTGCTTGCGAGATATGGTGTTTTTAGTACCAGTTTCATTACCCCTGTTAATGGGGCTTATGCTTGGTATCAAATTCCAGGTATTGGATCTTTTCAACCTTCGGAGTTCATGAAAATAACATTAATTTTTATTACCGCAAACATCATTACCAAACACAATAAAGAGAAAGAAGGCATGCTATTCAGTGAAGACATTGCGCTTATATTTAAAATAGCGCGATATGCTTTGCCACCATTGGCCTTGATTGTGTTACAACCCGATACAGGAATTCCCATTATTATTGTGGTGAGTTTGGCAGTCATGTTCTTTATGTCAGGGGTTCGTAGAGAATGGATTGTTATTATTGGATCTTTGGTTGCTGTTGTGTTTTTTGGAATTATTTTCCTATATTACAATAATCCAGCCCTTCTTAATAAACTCTTTGGGGGAACCGCTCAAAACTATCGCTTGAATCGTTTCTATGGTTGGCTTGATTTTGAGAAATACGCAAATGACCAGGGGCACCACTTGTACAATGCCATTGCCTCGCTGGGTACCGCTGGGTGGTTTGGTCACCCATTAAAAACTGTTATCTTACAGTTCCCTGAATCTCAAACTGACTTTATCTTTGCAGTCCTATCTCAAAACTTTGGATTCATTGGCTCTGCAGCTGTGATTATATTGGCTTTCTCACTGGATTTAAGAATTGCTTGGATTGCTTTAAGTACAGACCTCCAAAGAGAAAAAGTCTTACTGATTGGGGTCTTAGGAATGCTTATCTTCCAACACTTCCAAAATATTGGGATGGTAATTGGTATCTTGCCCATTACCGGGATTACCCTTCCCTTTGTCTCTTATGGTGGTTCTTCAATCTTATCGTATATTATTCCAATATCGGTGGCCTTTCATACTTATAGTGAAATTAAAAATGCACACCAACACTAAAAAAGCTTGTTTCCAAGCTTTTTTTTAAAACAATGCATTTAATTTATCAATATAGGAATAGCCTTTAAAGTGCACAAAGCGCATTTTCTTGGCGTTGTGTTTCACGACAATCTTATGAATGTTCTCCAAATGAATATGAAGGTGGTCATAACACAGTAGGGCATGATCGAAATTATCATATTCCATGGTAATCACAGTCTCAGGGTCTAAAATAAGCGGGGCATCCAATGAACGCGCATGGCGATGATGAATACCGGAAATTTCAGTTAACTGCAGTAAATCCAAACCTTGGTAAATTACAGCACCCCCAATTGAGCGATTATAGGCTGTTGAACCATATTGTCCAGATACACATAAGCCATTGCCTCTGAACAATTCGAAGTATTGATTGTTCAGATAAACATTGATATGTTGTGTTTTCACAATATTTTCAACTCTAATTTCATTGAGTGCATGAAGGGTCATCACTTCATCTTGGCGATAGCACTTCGCCTCTAGGATTCTTTTTTCTTCAATGATATAGTCATTGTTTTCAATGTCTTTATAAAACTGATCAATCTCTGCCATGACATAGTCTGCAGAAAAGCCCAAAGTACCTGTGTGGATGCCCACAAAAGCCACTTCATCAATGATATCCATATAATGGTGAAAGGCATGTAAAAGCGTACCGTCTCCACCCACTGTAATCACAAGTTCAGGGTTAACGGGGTCAAAGATTTTCCCCATTTCAATCAATCTTTTTTTAATCTGGGAACAATTTTCTTCTGAAAATGTGTCGCCTCGATGGACTAAAGTAAATCTTTTCATAGCACCAACCTCTTTTAACCATTGTATCATATTTTAATTTATTGTATTATTGTCATATGGAAAAACATTTAGAAATAGAATATAAAACAAGAATTAATCCGGAAGATCAACATATAATCTTTGATTACTTCCCTTTCTCTGAACCTATTTTTCAAGAGAACCGTTATTACGATACAGAAAATCAAGATTTATTTAAGAAAGGCATTATGTGTCGTACGCGTAAAATAAAGGATCATGTTGTATTAACTGTTAAAGTACCCCAGGACTTTGGTATCATGGAGTATGAAGCCACGGTTGTTGGAACCATTCATGACTGTGGAAATGTTCAAATAGTTTTGGATGAATTTAATCTAAAAGGCAGCGATCTAGTTGAAATTACTTTTAGTAATACAGTTCGCTATGAATATAAAGATGCGTTTGGAACGTGGTGCTTGGATATTACTCAATTTGAACACCATCGTGATTTTGAGCTTGAATATGAACTCTATCATGATGAGGACCAAGCAGAGAAGCATTACTACTCCACTTTGAAATCCATTGGTATTGAATTTGAAGAAATCGATCCTAAATTTGTTCGAGCTCTAAATTCAAAAGATTTAAAAGATGTACCATCTTCGAATCAAGATTAAGATTGGTTATTAAAACATATTGCGTTTTGTCATAATCGATACTGGCCTTTAATAACGTATAGATTCCAATTATTGCATTGAATTGACTGCGTTTTGTTAGGGGTAGATATAGGATAAGATTGCTATTTTCAAAACTATAATATATATTATGGTGCGCCACACTCTTTGTGTGGTTTTTTAATAATCTGATTTGTTCTTTATCATATTCAACATCTATAAGCATCATCTGATTTCTCAAGGCTTGATGTTCCCGGTCTTTATCCATCTCATAATCAAAGACTTCAGGATTTTGGGACATCATCCAAAGATCCATACCCACTTTGCTTGCAATATCAATCAACTCATTTGAAGCATCTCTGCCTTCTTTTTCTATATACGTAAAAGATTCTAGTCGTTCATTCAATGCAATACCGATTTCACTTAAAAAGATTGGGTGTTGAAAGAAAATTACATCCTCCAATAAGATGGTTTGAATCTGAGCTGGCAAACGATGATCATTTTTTCTATAATATCGCACTGAATCTTGAAAGTTTTTATAGGTGTTATATCCAGTCGCTGTTTTATAGGTTTTCCATGTTTGGCTGATTGATAGATTTTTAATAGATGCGCATCTTCCATATCCTACCAACCCTTTTTCGTTGGTATGGGGATGACGTTCTCTTCGATCAATAAAGAAAAATAAATCGCCTTGAGAAAAACGCGCAAAGTCTTTTAAACTAAAACGCCAAAAAGCCATCGTTTGGTTTCCTTTTAAACGATGGTAATCCAACATATTGGTATCAGTAAGATAGGCGATTGAACTCATACTACATCTTCTTCCTTCCCTCAAAGGCTTTAAGCAAGGTTAGATCATCCGCATAATCAAGTTGTCCACCAATGGGTAATCCAAAAGCAAGACGGGTTATATGGGCAACATCTCCATATTTTTTGGCGATATAGAGGGCTGTTGTTTCTCCTTCAACAGTCGCATTCAATCCCAAGATAATTTCTGTGTTGTTATGGATAATTCTTTCTTTTAAGGCATTGATATTCAAATCGTCTGGCATAATGCCTTTTCGAGTTGAAATCAAACCCCCTAAAACATGATACAAGCCATGATACTGTCCCGTTCTCTCAATTGAAATGACTTCCTTTGAAGAAGAAACAACGCAAATTTGATGTGCGTTTCTTGTCTTATCACGACAAACATGACATAAACTATCTTCCGAGATATTATGACATACCTCACATTCACGCACTTTCTCATTCACATCAATCAACGCCTTGGCGGTATCAATGAAGACTGCTTTATCTAAATCCAACAAATGCAAAACATAACGTTCCGCCGTTTTTCTTCCCACTCCAGGAAGCAACATAAATTGTTCTATTAATTTTTCAATACTATCAGGATACATTTTATGACTCCTTAATTTCAATATTGTCTCCAAATAAGTCGAATAGCTTCATTTCTAATTCGTCTTTTTGTGGTTGTAATTCTGTAATAAAATCTTCTGAGTTTAAAGCATCTGGCAATTCATTTTTAGAACTTAAATCCTTAAACAATTCAATCGCCACTTTAAAATCAGTTTCGGTAGTCGCAAAGATTTGTTTGCCTTTTCCAAAGATCAACTTTGAAAATTCAATTAACCCATATAAATTGGTTTCATCTAAAATTGCCCGAGATTGGGTTTGGTTCTTAGTTGCCACCACCACAAACGCTTCACCGCTCAATACAAGTTGTGTATTGTTTAATAATTTTGCTTCTTTCGCCCAATTTGGATTGGACAAATATGATTTTATATCAGTAAAACTGGGCGCATCTTGATGACGAGACGTCTTATCAGCACTTACCATGAACTGCACGATTTCTTCAATGGATAAATCCAATGTTCCCATACGATTAATAGAAACCACTGCTTCTACAGTTTCAGGTTCTATTGTTTCTTCGTCTGGTTCTAAGATCGGCGTCTCTTCAATTGGGTCTGGTTCTAAATCTAAGACTGGAGTTTCTTCAATCGGTTCTGGTTCCAACTCTAAAACAGGCGTTTCTGGAGTAGGATCAACCACTTCTTCTGGCTCCACTTTTTCAACTACCACAGTTGGTTCTTTTTTTGTTTCAATGATTACAGTTGGTTTTGAATCTTGAGGTTTAAACTTCTCAAACATCTCAATAAAAGCAATTTCAAGATGTAAGGCTGGGGTGGATGAAAAACGAATCTTTTCATGATAATCCAGTAGTAAGTTAATGAATTCAATTCTTACGTCTCTTGTGAAACGATCACAAAGGGCCGTGATTAATTCAAAATCGTTTTCATCAATATAGGCTTTATTTAAAGTGACTTGATATACCATGCTGTCTTTGATACTTTTTACCAAATCCATCACAAACCGTGATACATCTACGGTTTTCTCCATAATTTCATTAAATTGAGTGAGTAAGGATTCAAGGTCTTGACGCGCGATACTTTCAAATAGGTTCATCTTTTCGCTTGGGAGTACCATACCGTTTTGAAGGTAAATGCTCTCTTTTGTGATTGGGCCATCATTAATAATAATGGCTTGTTCAAGGATGGTTAAGGCATTACGCATACCGCCACCTGACAATGAAGCAATCACATCACTGGCACC
>CANRNG010000073.1 GCA_947631935.1 uncultured Erysipelothrix sp. | reverse complement strand
TTACAAGACAACAAGTAGTTGATGGCTTTTTGGATATTGTCTTTAATACGACGCCCCTCTTCAACTGCTGTAACAACAGTCGCAAAGTTATCATCAGTTAAGACCATATCAGAAGCACCTTTGGCAACTTCAGTTCCCGTAATACCCATCGCAGCACCAATGTCAGCACGCTTAAGGGCAGGAGCATCATTAACACCATCACCAGTCATCGCTACAATTTCGCCATGACGTTTCCATGCATTAATAATACGTAATTTATCTTCAGGTGAAACACGTGCATAAACACCAATTTCTTTAACGCGTCTAAACAACTCTTCATCATCCATCTTATCAAGTTCTAGACCCGTAACGATGTATTCACCTTCATCAAGTAATCCAATTTCACGCGCAATCGCTTCAGCCGTCAAAGCATGGTCCCCTGTAATCATAACTGGATGAATGCCCGCTGTTTTAGCAACACGAATCGCTTCAGTAACTTCTGGTCTTGGTGGGTCAATCATGCCAATTAATCCAACAAAGGTTAAATGACTTTCAACAGCCAAGTCCCCTTCAGCAGGATTTTCATCCAAATGACGAATTCCTAAAGCCAAGACACGAAGGGCTCTTTTAGCCATGTCTTCATTTTTAGTCAAGATTTCTTTCTTATCCGCTTCGGTGATTTCAACAACAGCATCACCCTTATACATATGGGTTGTGATGGCAAGAATTTCATCCACACCACCCTTAGTGATAGAAACAATTTGACCTTCAATTTCATTGATAGTCGTCATTTTCTTACGACCTGAATCAAAAGGCACTTCATTAATACGTTTAAATTTCTTAATATTTTCAGTTGTAGGCAATCCAAGTGTATCAGACCATGCTGTCATGGCTGTTTCAGTAGGATCTCCAACCCATGCACCATCTAAGTAACGAGAATCATTACATAGCGCAGAGTATAAAGCCAATTTATTGACATCATGCTCAGTATAAGAATCCATGATGGTCATTTTATTTTGAGTTAAGGTACCTGTTTTATCTGAACAGATAACCGATGCACTACCCAAAGTCTCAACAGAAGGTAAGTTACGCACAATCGCATTTCTTTCAACCAAGCGCTTAACACCCATGGCCAATACGATGGTTGAAACAGCAGGCAATCCTTCAGGAATAACCGCAACAGCCAAAGATACAGCAGTCATGAAGTTATCTATTAAATCCATTTCGGTTCTAAAGAATGAAAGAATAAAGATGGCAATAACTGCAAAAATTGCGAAAATACCCAATTTCGTTCCCAAAGCATCCAAACTCTTTTGAAGCGGTGTACTTTCTTGTTCGGTGTCTTGAAGCATTTGAGCAATTTTACCCACTTCAGTTTGCATACCAACACCCACAACAATACCCTTACCACGACCATATGAAACCATACCCGAGGAGTAAGCCATATTCTTACGGTCACCCAAAGCATCTTCATCAGTTCCAATATAATCCGCATGTTTATCAACCGGTAGGGATTCACCTGTTAATGAAGCTTCTTGAACTTTTAGAGAACTGGTTTCAGACAAACGAATATCTGCTCCCACCAAATCCCCTGCTTCTAAGACCAGTAAGTCACCCAAAACCACTTCATTTGAAGGAATGGATTTCTCAACCCCATTACGAATAACTTTCGCATAGGGACTGGACATTTCTTTTAAAGCTTCCAAAGATTGTTCTGCCTTGTTTTCTTGAACAAAGCCAATTACTGCATTTAATACCACAATTGCCACAATAATAATGGCTTCAACTGGATCGGATAAGAAGAAAGAAATCACTGCTGCAACTAAGAGCACGATGATCATTGCATCTTTAAATTGATCCAATAGTCTTAAATACCAAGGACGTGCGCCCTTTTCTTCAAGCTTATTTTCACCATGTTTTTCACGGCTTTCAAGCACTTCTGCATCACTGAGTCCATTAACGACATCAAATGACGCTTTAAGTGCGTCTAAATCATTGACATACCACTTCATAGTATCCTCCTTAGGGATAAGAATAAAAAAAACCTTATCCAAATGTCAAAAAAATTTGGATAAAGTCTTGAAGTTTAACATACCGCCGGACGCAAATATAGGCGCCGTACTGACGACAGTATATGCCCGTAGGCCTTCTACTCCCTTTATCATCAATATTTTACCAAGTGCGACCCCTATTGTCAAAAGAAAACGACTATTCATCCATTTCTTTCTAACTGGAATATGATATTTAGAAGAAAACGGTTGATGATCATGCGAAATATTAATATTTCTATTCCAATAATACCCACTTCATAGACCAATTTCTCTTCTATGAAAAGACAAACGTATCAAGTATTCATAAAAATGTAAAGATTTGAAAAGATATGTGAAATGTTTTTGCGGGTTTTCAAGTCTATGGTATAATCATAACAATAGCGAGGAGGAACTTATGCCTGAAACACTATATTTAAAAGGAAATACAGCCGTTATTAACTATAACCAAGGGTTTCCTACAAGAAATGTGAATATTCTGAACAGTCAGTCATTTAAGACGTTATTAGAGGCTTATATTCATAACGCCGATAAATACACCGTTCGTAAATTAAAATCAATCCTACATAACCGTGATTTGGTTGAGTCTATTTTAGACCTATCCAGACAATTACACGTTTATGAAATCCACGAAATTAACCATCCATTGATTGGAGACATTCGTTTTGTGGCACAACTGATTGAAGATATCTATGAATTTTGGAGAGATCACCAACGATGCAGTGTAATCTACCTGGGTAAAAAATCCCATTCTGAACTGGTTAACTTCATTGATAAAGACACTGAATTCAACCGCATTGTTTTATCGTTTTACCGTAACTTCCAAGAAAAAGTTCAAGGTCGAAAAAATAAAATCTACCGACAATTACGAGCCGGTACCAATGCCGCAATTACATTACGAGAAAAACGCAATCTTTTACCCAGTTCATACAAAAGTTTAAAAGGCGGCATGTTTGTTGACTCTGTTTTATTACATTCACCCCTATTACTCCATCCAAAAACCAATAAACGAGAAGGTCACTTCCAAGAAGTCTTCACAAACCCAATTCCAGAAGATCGCATCGATAACAACGATTTTTATTGTTATCCCGCAAAGATCGGGACTTTACTGGCCTTTGTGTATTTCCACAAAGACTTCGTATTCTCGGGTATATCATTATCCAATATTTTCGAACTGGCTACTACAGAAGATATCGCATCTCGTAAACCCGATATTGTGATTGCATTTGGGGTTAAAGACAATACGGATGATATGGTCTTTTATCACGACAAAGAAAATGATATCATAACCGCAAAAATTGCTTACCAAGATAAAATCGAATACTTTGGTTATATGAAAAAAATCATGTTAACCTGTTATAACGTATCCATGATGAATAAAGGAAACTTACCCATCCATGGTGCGATGGTCAATGTTTACTTTAGAAACGGCGACAAACGCGGTGTGGTCTTCATGGGCGACTCTGGCGCTGGCAAGTCTGAAATTATTGAAGAAATCACCAACTTGGGTGGTGATGATATTGACCACATTGATGTTATTTTCGATGATATGGGAACACTTATCAAGGATGAAAACGGACGCGTTATGGCGCAAGGATCAGAAATTGGTGCCTTCGTGAGATTGGATGATTTAGATAGAAGTCTCCCTTATCAAGCGATGGACCGCTCCATCTTTATGAATCCAGAATCCACCACCAATGCCCGTGTTATCATTCCAATTACCGACTATAAAACAGTCTCGTCCAATCATGAAGTGGATTACTTCCTGTACGCCAATAACTATGATGATATCTTAGGTGTCAATCTTGCAGAAAAGATTGAAGATATTAAACATGTCTTTATTGAAGGAAAACGAATGGCAAAAGGAACAACCCATGAAATGGGATTGACCCATTCATTCTTTGCGAATCCCTTTGGACCGCTTCAACAAGAAGAAAAATGCCGAATATTGATTGATGAATTCTGGGAAGCCATGGACCAAAACAACGTCCAGGTGGGTGAAGTCTATACACACTTAGGGATTCCCGAAAGAATAGAAAAAAGCCTCAAGGATGCCGCAAAAGCCGTCCTAGACTTAATTAGATAAAACAATAGGGATGCGCATCAGCGCATCCCTTTTTTTGAGTTAATAATTATTTATGGGGTTTGGGGTCTTGAGTGAATTTTTATGGGGCGGAAGCTATTTTATGATAACTTCCTTTTTATTTTTCTTGGGTGTCTCTATATAATATAAGTAACCTCTTTAATTAAGATTAAAGAAAGGAAAAAGAAAAGAGGTATCTGTTTTTGCCGACAATACCTCTTTCTCCAAATAACCAATATAATTATAATATTTTTCAAGAAAAAATGAAGCCATATTATCTAAAAGACTACTATAATGTGATTTGGAACTATATTTGTATGAATCTGATTTTATCTTGTCAGATATCTTAGTAACTATTTTTTTATTGATTGCAAACAACTATGTAGTAGGCTTTGCACTACTTTATTTAGTTCATTCTTGGATTTCATTTATTTCAAATAGAAAAAAGCGTTGCTAGACCAGAATGATGCACACATCGGCGATCACGTTGTAATTACTTAGATGAAATGATTCAAATGGATATATCTGAATTGTTGTGGTTTGGAGGCGTAAAAACGCACCTTCATGTGGCTACAGAAGATACAACCAGTTTAGTTTTCGGAGCCTATTTTGATACACGGAAGACGATTATAAATTACTATAACACGGTTTATAAGTTTCTGACATGTCTATGTAATATGCCGATAAACACAGCGTGTTTGAGTATACAAAAAAGCATCTCCCTCACAAGAAGACACCTTCACTCATTTCTCATATGCTTGCCATCAGTTAGGCATTTAGATTGAAACTACGAGTATTTCACAGGAGAAAAGAGGCATGAAACAGTAGTTTTAGGTTTTAAGGTCTTTGGTGGTATCAGAATTACTCTTGATACAGATGTAGCTAGTTTCTTTAAAGATGCAGAAGCAATCGACACATGCGAAGGTTAACCCGAAATTAATGAACTGGTCTTAGGACGTGGATTAACTGACTTCAGTGAATTCATTTAATATTTATTTAAATTCTTAAAAACCTAACGATGTTTTTTAGTGTATTGATTTGATTATACAGATACTAAAAATGCACATAAAAAATATACTCTTTATTCTATATTAACCCATTAAGATCAATGTGTATAAACTTTGAACTTTGATATCTAATATTCTGTATAGAAGCGATGATTATAAGTTCTTCCATACATTGACAGAGTTTATTTTCTATTTTAAAATGGCCACATAGGAGGATTATAATATGGAAAGCAATAAAATATTATCATCAAATATGTTTAAAATTGTAATGGGTCTCGTACTATTTTCAATGATAATTGGAAGCGTGTTTGACTATCAATTATCTTCTCGTCTTTATAATAGTCAAAGTCTATTTGGCTTATTTTTTGCAGCCTATGGACAATTGCCGTCTGCATTAGCCATGAGTATTGGTGGAGGACTATGGATATATACTGCAGTAAAATACAAAGGAGTTTCAAATATAATACGTGCTATTGTAGGTCTGCTCCTTATAGCATTTGGTGTTTTTATGGCATATTATGAGCCTGCAGACTACTTAGTTTCAGCACCAAAAATCTTACTATTCATAATAGCAATAATACTTAATGCTGTTTCAATTTACTGGACTATCAAACTTGTAAGTAAGTATGGTGAAGCAGAGATACGAAAGTTGGCATTATTTTTAGTGTTCTTTGTAGCATCTCAAATTATTATTGTGAACATTATTAAAGTTCCTTGGGGTAGACCTCGAATGAGATTTTTGAATCTTTATCCTGAAGTTGAATTCGCCCCTTGGTGGCAA
>CANRNG010000072.1 GCA_947631935.1 uncultured Erysipelothrix sp. | reverse complement strand
ACCACATCTAAGAAAAAGCGAGAAAGACCCACGGCCTTTGAGCCCAGTGCCAAAGCTTTAATCACATCCAGTGGATTTCTAATACCCCCCGATGCCAACACTTCGATTTTACTTTGGTATGCTCGGGTATCCAAAAGTGCATCCACCGTTGAATTGCCCCAGTTTTTTAAATAATCATAGCGCTTGGATTCCAAACGATTATTTTCAATGTCAATAAAATTGGTACCCCCCTTACCACTCACATCAACATGTTTCACACCCAAATCCATGAGTTTTTTAATGGTCTTTGCACTCAAGCCATTGCCCACTTCCTTAACAATAACCGGGACATCCACACCCTTCACAATGGTTTCAATATGCTTGGACCAATGTTTAAAGTGCCGATCACCTTCATCCATTGTTAATTCTTGAGCCGTATTAATATGAATACCCAAAGCATTGGCATCAATCATCGCAATGGCCCGCTTCGCTTCTTCTAAAGTAGCGTTTGCGTTTACATTCCCAATCACAAAGCCATCGGGATTCACTTCTCGAATTACCTTAAATGAGGCTTCATATTGGGCATCATCTAGTGCAACGTGTTGCGAACCAACAGACATTGCCAAATGATATTTCTTAGCCAATTGAGCAAGATCATGATTGATTTTCTTTGTTTTTTCACTGCCCCCTGTCATGGCATTGATATAGATTGGATAATCAAAGTGATACCCCAAATAATCCGTAGATAAATCCACTTCATCTAAGTCAAAATCTGGCAGGCTTTGGTGGACAAGTTGAATACGGTCAAAATCATTGTGAGAAATAACTTGGTTTAAAGCATGCTTCACATGCGCATCTTTTCTTTCGGAACGACTCATTGGATGTTTTCAATCCTTTCTATCTTTTGTGTGGCCCATCTTGATTCAAGAAGGGCATGATCTTTAGTTTCATTATAAATCGCAATACCACAATCACCCCCACCCGCACCAGATACTTTTGAGACATATCCCAATTTTAGCGCTGTTTCAATTAAATGAGTAAGCGTGTGCGATTCAATTTGAATATCTGCCCATGAGGCGAATTCTAGCATCCAATCACGATAGTCTTGAATATAAGAGATTTCGCGAGGATTTTGAATAAAGTTTTTGACAATCTGATTGCCTTTATCGATATAGTATTGGTAGTGGACTGGATCTGTTTCTTTTAACTTTTTAACTTTTGAAAGAAAGTCATGCGAATCAAATCCACTTCCAGTATAGCCCACCTCTACCTCAAATGATTGTTGGAGTGGATTGATTTCCAAATACGCCCAAGGTGTATCAATGTCTTCGATTTTACTTGGCAATTCCTTATATCTACGATAATGGACCAATCCCCCATAAATACTACATGCCAAGTCTCCCCCTGAACTGATTTTATTCATTTTAACTTGAGTATAGACCGCCAACTTAAAGAGTGTTTCTGGCTCAACCTTAAGATTATGTAGTTTCAAGAGTGCATCTATAACACCTACAATGACCACACCTGAAGACCCAAAGCCATATTTCTTATTCTTACCCGCATCCAATTCACTTTCAATATCCATTTCAAAGTTATGGGGTGTAATGTGGTGATAAATAAGGTATTCCTGAGCGACTTTAATCGCATCTTCTACGTAAGGTAAGGTACCGTTTAAACCTTGTTTAAGCGTACCATGAGCGCTGGTAACTTGAAGGGTGTCTGCTTTTTTAACTTGCACATCAAGATAGCGATTCACTGAAATGAGAACCGCATGATTGCCAGGCTCCATAATGACGTATTCCCCCATAATATAAAGTTTACCCGGATAGCGGACATGAATCATAAAACATGAACCCCTTTACCCGCTTTAGAGGTGATTGTTTTTATATCTTTAAGATGCTTTAAGACTGTATCAACGTAAGCTTGGGTTGTGATTAGTTTTACATTGGGTCCCGCGTCCATGGTAAAATACACTGGAATTTCTTTTTGAATTTCTCTGATGAGATTTAAAATTCGGATTGTTTCTGGTTCAAAGTACCATTTATTAATGGCCATGAGGGATGCATGCATTCTCAACGCATTTTCTTGAGCCAGTGCGCCCACCTTTTTAATATCATGCTCCTTAACATACGCTTCCATTAGCGCAATGTCCTTATGGGATTGTGTAACCCACGCATCAAAATAAACAGAGTTTTGGGATGTCTCATACATGGCTTCAGAACTCGTGAAGGGTTTGGTGGACTCATTAATAAGACATGCGATCATCACAATGTCTTCCCAGGGTTCCATTTCAATGGCAGTGGCATAACTGCTTTCATCATCATGACCATGGTGCCAAATTGAAAAGCCACCATAGATTGAACGAGAGGCAGACCCCGATCCCATTCTTGCCAATCTTGAAGTTTCAATATCATCTAAATTTAAGTCAAGGGTCGCAGCCTTTGCTAAAGCCGCAAAAGCACTGGCACTGGAAGCCAATCCGGCTGCCTTGGGAACATGATTATTTGAGGTGATCGTCGCATACTCAGATAGACCATATTTATTTCTAATGTAGTCCATGAACTTTTGAACACGTATCTTTTCTTTACCCTCAATTAACACGCCATCCAGATAAAAGATATCTTCTGTTAATTGCGCATCGTACGTTACTTTTGTGTCGGTATAGAAGCCATCTAACGTTAAAGATAAACTGGAGTTAGCAGGGATGCGATTCACTTCATCGACTTTACCCCAATATTTAATCAATGCGATATTCGCATGGGCTCTTACTGTTTTACTCATGACGCACTAACCTCTTTCATATTGTATATCCACGTTTCTTTCATGCCTTCTTTTTTTAATGTTTCAGAAATTTTATTGGCCTCTACAATTGAATCCACAATCGCAATCATACAGCCCCCTTTGCCGCCTCCTGTAAGTTTGGCGCCAAAGGCCCCTGCTTCAAGTGCCACATCAACGTAGTGATCCATGATTTCATTGCTCACACCCAATTTAGCCAAAGATCTGTGATTTTGGGTCATCAAGTAACCCAAGGTATGAATGTTGTTTTCTTCTAAAGCCAAAACACCTTTAAAGGTAAGTTGGCTGATGGTTTCAATTTCTGCTTGCATCATTTGAGGATGCTGATCCATTCGTGATTTTACCTCGCTGACGGCTTCTTTCGTGTTGCCTTCAATACCTGAGTCACCCACTATCAAGAAACCCTCCATATTGGATTGAATGCTTTGTAGGCCATTGCCTTTTTGGTATTGGGTAATTTCCTCATTGAGAATGGTTGCAGAATCCAAACCACTGGGATTGAAGTGGTGAATAGATTCCGCAATATTAACCAAATGATTTAAAACGTCAATGGAAAGGTTTACTTTATATGCATCAAAAAGGGCACGGACAATGGCAACCGAGACTGCCGCAGAAGATCCCAATCCCCTTTGGGGTGGAATGAGGGATTCAATGATAAATTTTAAATTGTGATTGGGTTGTTCCAAATAATCCAAGCTAACTTGAATGAGTTCTTTAATACCTTGAATGGTGTTATCTGATTTCTTTAAAGGGCCATCATAACAAATACTTTGGATATAAGTATCTCCTTCATGTGAATGTACGGTACACTTCACGCCCACGCTAAAAAAGGGCATCGCTATCGCAGGTGCACCATAAACAACCGCATGTTCCCCCATTAATATTATTTTACCAAAAGCTTCCCCAATGCCATAAATCATAAATAACAACCTCCATTTCAATTATAAATGCGCCCATCGTATACTTGCAAGTAATCACATCACTTAACGAAAAAAAAGCAAGCGTTAACGCTTGCTTATAGTTTTTCTAAATCAACATATGAAACTTCTGCTGGAGTTTCACGACTTGCGAACAATACCAAGACACGTGCAGATTGATTGTCATGATTCAAGGTTTCTACAGTACCTTCTTGGCCTTGGAAAGGACCCGATAAAATCTTAACTCTATCGCCCACACCAAAGTCAATCTCAATGGCTTGATCACTCTCACCAATACGACGTAGAATGGATTCAATTTCTTCTGGAGAAACTGGGAATGGTTTTGCACCCCCACCAGATGATCCAATAAATCCAGTTACACCGGGAGTATTACGAACCACATACCAAGCTTCATCAGTCATAATCATTTCAACGAAGAGATATCCAGGAAATAAATTCTTATACTTTTCCACTTTCTTCATTTTTTCAATCTTTTGACCTGTTGCGTCTTTTGCATTGACTTTTTTATATTCGATAACCTTTTCTTCAGCCACGACAATTTTAAATAAGGAATCCTGAATACCCATCGTTTCAACACGACGTTCCAAGTTTTCCTTAACACGATTTTCATGTCCAGAATAAGTGTTAACTACATACCAAAGTTTTTCTTGCATCTAAAACACCTTCAACATTCTTAAGATTTGAGAAATGATGATTTCAGAAAACATGAAGTAAACCGCAAAGAAAACCACAAAACCCAATACAGAAGCGGTATATGTTGCCATTTCTTTTCTCTTTGGCCATTGTATTTTTCTAACTTCTTCTCTAACACCTTTTAAACTAAACCATTTCATAAATATGCCTCCTAACGTGATTCTCGATGCATCGTATGTTTCCCACATCGATTACAATACTTTTTAAGTTCCAGTCTTTCATCTTGTTTATAGTGGTTGACGAATGTGGAGTAATTTCGAGACAAACACTCCGTACATATGAGTACCACTTTTTTTCTTTTATTTGTCATATCTTAACCCCACTTTTATGCTATTTAACTTTAGCACTCAACCCTCTCTTTGTCAAACATTACCGACTAAAAAGACGCCTTTTCAACACGTCCCAAAAGGAAAAGGCTACTAAATGAATATTCGTTCTTTTTTCCCACAAGAATCCAACCACAGACATCACCACAAATAAAAAGGAGATTTAAAGAAAATCTCCTCAGTCCATGGGTTTAATCGTTAAAATAGGCATTGATTGCTTCAATTAACATATCTTCGATTGCATCATGATTGTTGACCACATAATATTGAATATTACTTTTACCATTAATAACTCTATTGTAGTCTTCACCCAGAAACAACTTATACGTATCATCCAGATTAATCTCAAAAGTTAAACTACCCTCACTAAAAGAGGTACTGCTTACACCAAACAATCTTCTTGACAAACTCACTGACTTAATAATTTCTGTGTATTGGGTTTTATCTATATAATCATCTGCTGAGAATGTTTGAATACCCTCCGCACTCAAATCTATAACACCCAGCGCATCCAACTTAAGTTGCGCTTTGTCTGATAAAACACTATGATCTAACATTCTAATAGATGGCGTCAAATATTCACCATCTAAGTACTCTGAAGATTTAAGAACATTATCTATTATCTTCACAGGAAAAAAGAAAAATAAACTGAGAAGTGCTACAACAACAATAAGAAGCAGACTCTTTCCTTTATGTTTTTTCATTTAAATTGATCCCTCCGTTTATGGTTATTTCAAAATTATTTACGAAGTATTGATATACTATTTGTGATCCTCTTGGCTCTTATTACTTATATTATAAAGGATTAAAATCTTATGTCAAACGCCTGTTGAATGTAACTAATAATAAAGACGTGTTTTAAACACGTCCTAAAAGGAAAAGGCTTCTAAATGGATATTCCGCTTCAAAACCCCGTTTTCCACCAACAAGGATCCAATCGCATCCATCATGGGGCCGGGTCCACAAATGAAGAATTCACCCTCATCATATAAAGTATGAATACCCAAGGTTTGAAGATAATCACCACTCACAAAACCAAATGGAAAGCCTTCGACTTCTTCATGGCTAAAGATGAAGTGGTAAGAGAAGTTTGGGTTTGAGGCTTTCATTGATTCAAGTTCATCCACCAACATAATATCTTCTTGATAAGCCAGACCCCAAATGAGATGAATCTTTCTTTGTGAGTTTTTAGCCATCTCGTAGCGTACAATTGATAAATTGGGGGTAATACCAATTCCCCCTCCCATCAAGATTAATGGGTTGTCTTTTTCTTGTAGATCAGGTTTGAAATAGTTTCCATAGGGACCTTGTAGGGTTGCGATATCACCTATGGATACATTGTTTAAATCGCTGGTGAAATCACCCAAGGTCTTAATCATCACTTGAATTGTACCATTATCTTGATTGGGGGCACTGGAAATAGAGAAAGGATGGCTTTCTTTAGGCATCTTGGATTGGGTGAATTTTAAGAACACATATTGGCCTGGTTCATAATC
>CANRNG010000071.1 GCA_947631935.1 uncultured Erysipelothrix sp. | reverse complement strand
CTACAATCGAGTATTGCAGGATCTCCCTTTCAGAGTCCGTGTCCTTGTCGCCCGTCAAGCTAAAACAGCTTCGATCATATCCCCTGCTAAAGCCTGACCCTTCAAAAGAAGTAAGTAGAATAAGGAATTACACCTTAAGCCCTTGTTACAGCCGCACCAACACCACTTTCGCATGTATGCAGCTTTCCAGACTTATTTGATTATCAATGTTTTTGGTACTCGCAATTTTTTCAGATCAACAGGCGTGACACCCTCACTTCAAAATCACCATCAATAATCATTTGTGTAAGACGAAAAATCGGGCAAGGACCCGATTTCTCTTTTAAAAAAAATCGGGTTGGTAGCCCTGAAATTAAGCACTAATTTCACAGCTTTTTTAAACTTTTTGTCATTTAAAGTCAACACAGCAGGTTCTATTGAGCCAATACCATCATCTGAACATATCTCCCCTGAAATTAAATATAAAAGTTTAAAAAAACCAAAAAATAATGTAGATTTTTCTTATTGAGGTCATGTCATAGTTTTTCTTATTGAGGTCATGTCATTTAGTAAATGGGAAAAATAATATTGTATTGCGTAAAAAGGAATAAATTTTGATTTACTATTCAACAACAAAATCGAAGTTTCTACAGCTATTAAGAGAGCGATTTACTTATGCTAGTCGTGAAAATGATGGTTGTTTAGTAGCATCTCATTTTTTTAAAAGCTATGAAGATTGTAAAAAAATGCTTTGCGGTAATGAAAGTAAGCAGGGTTGGATTGGACGCTATAATTTGGAAATCAGTCCAAGTACAAGGAATCGCCATAAAAAGGAAAAGCCTGTTTTTGACTTAGTGCTGTTTGGTGCAGTTAATTCTGACTTTGATCGAGAGCTTATAGAACTGCCTGATTTAGAAAAGTTAGAAAATAACGACTTTTCTATGTGTAAAATTTGGGCATGTTTGGTCGTTACATTTCCAAAGCATTTTTATAAGATTAAGGAAAATGGCACGGCACTTTATGATCTAAGCAATGCCGGGCATGTTGATCAGATCAATAAAAGAATCAAAGCCAAAATACCGAATGCAGAAAGGTTTAGATATATTCTAGGTATGACAGTCTTTGATACTTATATGTTTGAAAAGCGAAAGCCTAAAATCACAGATAAGCAAGCCGAAAGAGCCTATCAAAAAAAATTAAGAGAATGGGAAAAAGAGTTTGCTCAGAATCCTGATACATGTAATAAAAAACCTAAAAAATCAACACCATCGAAGCATGAGTGGACAGTTTGTTTATCTGACAAAGCAAAACAAAAGATTAAGGATTCACTCGACCATCTGATTCATAGTTATAAGCAAAACAAAGATAAGCCTGAAGTTTTTTTTAAAGATGTAGATCGTATTCATGGCTTTATTTCCAAGTACAACGGGCATCGTGGCGTAAGAAGTGACATTGGGCATTTATACCGAAATTTCAGGGTTGAATTTGAAGATGAGTATTTGAAAGGTCTTGATTATGTTCTTCAAGGGCATACTTTGACTTTGAATTATATGGGGCAACTCAAGGATGAATACAAAAATTGGGGGGGGAATGGCTTCCATAAAAAAGACAATTTAGAGCTAATGTTGATCAGGGCTAAGGACAATTTTGTTCATGGACGTGTCTATGGCTAACTTAAAAAAAAGCCTAGCTTTTTTCCTTGTCGTCCTCTGCGGTGTCGGCTTCCTTAACTGCAAGCCAAACAAAGAGCCACAAGCTGACCAAGACAGCATTTCAAGGGCAGAACATAGAGAAGCGGATTTTATGCAAAAACGTGCTGAATATATCGAAAAAAATGGACATACAATCCAACAGAAAAATCAATTAAAACAATCATCTGTTTTAATTAAAGGTAGTGATGGTGATGTTTTCTGAACTTATTTTTATATGGTATTATTTTACCTATAAATTAAAGTTTAGAAGATGATTATATGGATGATTTTTCTGAATTAATGAATGATAAAATTTCGATTTTTGATCAAAATGAAAAACTAGTTGTAGAAAATATATCAGCGAGTGTTAGCGGTAAAAATATTTTAATTGGAAGTGGCGATTTCATTGTTGATTTTGATTATATAGTGGAACGTAAGCTACCAAACGGTCACGTTGAAAAATATCGTGTAATAGATCCTGATTTCTTTGCAGGTATGGATGGAATGCCTGCTCATTACGATATGAAAGTTGAGAACCTAAAAAAAAGAAGTTCACCAACACAGCATGTTAATCAGACTACTATTAACTATACTCTCTCTGGTAATTCACGCTTTTATAAAGATAGTACCGACAGTTCGATTAACACCTATAACGCCTATAATTTATCCCAATATCAAAACGCTTTGGATAATATTAAGTCTGAGGCACAACAATTGGGATTGCCTTACGCTGATCTTGAAAGTTTGGAGCGTAGTATTCAAAGAATAGACAGTGAATTGAGAAAAGATAATCCAAATAAAGAAATCATAAAAACATGCCTTGAGTTCTTCCCTCCCTCAGTAATGGCATTACAGTCATTTATAAGCCTTGGGCAGATGTTCGGTTTGGGCTAGTACTAATATGAAACATTGACCGAATTGTCCCCTTTTTCTGTCCCCTTTTGTGTATATTGGGTACATAGAGGTACAAAGGGGGCAATACATGAAAAAAATGACAGTAGGGGAGCTTTCAAAGCTGTATGGAATACACAGACAAAGCATTTATAAACGTATAAATAAAGGAGATTTATCAAAATCAGCAGACGGTAAAATTGATTTTGCAGAGGCAATACGTGTCTTTGGTGAGCCTGATGGTAGGGGAGCAGTTGTCACCACGGTACAGTCAACTCAGGTACAAATAGATACACAAGTTGACAAGTTGCAGTTACAGGTAGAAATGTTAGAAAAACAGCTTAAAAAAGCCGAAGAAAATGAGCAATTTTTAAAAGATCAAATTAAAGAAAAAGACACAAGTATCCATCTTTTACAGACTCTACTTTCAGCACCAAAACAAAAAGATTCAGATGTTAAAAAAGAGGATGCTACTCAAGAATTAGCTCCCCAAGTTATTAGTGAGTCACAGCCGATAGAAAACGTAGTGTATTCAGAAAAAGAGCAAATGGGAACTGAGCTAAAACCACGTAAGAAAGGGATTTTAGGGCGTGTCATTGGTGCTGTTTTTGATAGTTAAATCGCATCTGAAATTGAAATATACATGGTCTTAAGAGTATCGACTTGGATAATTTCAAGTATCTTATAACCATGCCTTTCGTATAAAGCGATTAGCTTTTCATTGTCTTCACATTCTAAAATTACTACTCGCCCTCCAATTAAAGATTGAGCTTGAGCAATAACGTTATAAATTTCATTGAAAATATTTTCAAGACGAATAGGATTGTCTTGAATTTGACTATTTTTTCCAATTTGACCGATGAGATAAGCTTTAACAGTCGTTGCCGTCTTGCTGAAACCATCAAGTTTTTTGATAGAGGTTCCCGATACTTTCTCAGTATCTAAAGTTACTTCTTTGAAGGAAAGGGAAAAGTACGAAAGTATTTGCCCATCTTCATCTAAAATTAAGTAAGTACGTGATGTACTTCTTTTTTCAAAGTTGATGGCTTTATTCTTAAGAAAATATTCTACATCTTGATTACGTGTACATTCAAAACCATCACTTAGGAGTTGGCGAGTTTGCTCCTCACCTATTTCAGTGATTAAGGCTTCGAGTTGGACAATCGTTGTTTTAATAGCTGAATCCCTTTCACGCTTTCGGCATTATAATCACGCTTAGTAACTTTCACTTTACGTGGGTTATCTAAGTCTTTGATTATAGCATCAAAAGCTACAGGATTTTCCATAACGAAACTTTTGTTAAAAGACACGGTTGCCATGATCGGCTGTCCTCACAAATATAAATAATTGTTTTTGATTACTCAAAAACTTAAATAAATGATTTTATTGAGTTGTTGCTCAATAAATATAAAATAAAATTTTATTATGCAATCTTAACTAGTCAGAGTAGCTAAGTAAATTATAATTTAGTAATACAATGTTGAATTATATTAAAATTCATATAATTCAAATAGTTATTAAGATGATAAATATATCCACTACAACTTTAAATTTAAGCAAATGAGGACACATCGTTTAATTGATATGGTTACACTAAATTATTGAAGTTTATTCTCTTAACTTACGAATCTAGTTGAGTTACACTTTTCCGTAGTCGAAAAAAAAGCCCATCTTGGCGGGCGGGCTTCATTTTCGGGATCTTGCAACAGGATAAGTATTACAAGCACCTAGAATATGCTGTCATTTTACCTGTTGCGCTTTGATAAAACAAGCCAATTGAGTAAAAACATTGACCGAATTTATAAATAGCTCATTTTTAGAGCATTTAACTAAAAATTTACCTAGAAAGCCGTGGTGTACCGACATGAAAGGTACAGCATTACTCGTTCGACCTAAAAATATAGCTATAAATTACAATTATATACAGCTAAATAGTCCTTACTATCAAAAGTACCTAATTCTAGACCTCGATTATGAGCATTCACTTGCTGAAATTCTTTTTAGCCGAGTTGGGATACCACTTCCGAATTTTGTCACAGCAAATTTTCAAGGGGGCAAATCACATATTGTTTTTGAGCTAGAAGAACCAATTTACAAGACAAATGCCAGTAAGCAGAAAATTATTGCTTTTGCACACGCTATCATAATTCGTTTGCAGGAGCTTTTTGATGCGGATATAGGGTACTCAGGAACTATCACGAAAAATCCTATTTCACCGAATTGGCGTGTCACAGAGTTACGGAAAAAGCCTTATTCACTTTATGAGCTTGCTGAAAAGATAGATCTTCCTCGAAAAGACTATAGCAAGCGAAGAATTTCAGCAGATGAAGCAATAGGTTTAGGGCGTAACTGTTATGTCTTTTACACAGCCTGTCCTTTCGCATATCAAGAGATACGAGCATACAGAGGTAAAACTTACAGCCAGTGGGAAATGGCAATGATAGACCACTGTGTGAGTTTGAACGAAAACTTATCAGAACCTATGACATATAGGGAAGTTCGTTGTATTGCAAAGAGTATCAGTCGATTTTGTTGGAAAAATGATGCGTATTGCTATCAGGAGTTCATAGATCGTCAAAGAAGAAAAGGTGCTATTGGTGGTAAGAAGTCTAAGCGCACCGCTAAGATAGATTCTGATCGTTCTACAAAGCCGTGGGAAGCAATGGGAATCAGTCGAGCAACTTACTATCGCAGACAAAATAAAAATCAAAAATGAGACCAAATAAGCCTAAATCAGATATTAGCCCTTTTTAGGGGCTTTTTGTCTTGTCATTTAAGTCAATTCTTATAATGTTCCACGGATTAAAATTGGGAATTAATTTTATTATTTGCTTAGGCTAATAGTTTAGTTGGTGAGTATTTTATGTCTACTAAAAAAGATTCAAAAAATCTGAAATTGTCTAGAGAAGATAGAGAAGCTTTAGGAAAACAGATTATGGCTGATTCCATTGCCTTGAATCCGAAAGCACTTATTCACAGAATGAGCTTAACCCATGATTTTGTAGACTGCATAGACAAAGCTGATCGAGGGTTTATTATTTCGTTCTTTGTTGAGGAGATGACTCTTTTGAGTCGAGCAAATGCGATTTCTGAAAATATTACATTGGACTTTGATAACCCCTATGTACTTTTGAACAATGGCTTGAGAATTCCTGTAGATAACGCAGAAGACTTAGAGCGCAAAGTCAAAGGAACTTGGGAAGAGTTCTTTAGACTGTACGGTAATTCCAAAGGTTTAGAAGATTTTATGGTAGATCGTGAACAGGACGTGCCGAAAGACCGAAACTAGGCTTGCAGTTTGCGTCAGTTTAAATTTTTAATGTTGTGGCTTAGTTTCCGTATTCGAATTGAGAAAAGTCGCTTAAAACGCAAATGGTGAGCATTTAAGGTAACCTTTAAATAAGGCGAGCAGTTTTATGTCATGCTCGGGACGAAAGACCCATTTTTTTAACGTATATTGGGCGACATACCGCTTTTTTTTCAGAAAAACAAAACTTAGATTTTAATTTAATTCAGCAAATCACTGCATAAGTCATTTTAATGGATGACTCCTAAAGCTAAATCAGCACCACCTGTTGTTTAGCTTTAAAATTACTGTGCTTAATTCCCACAAAAACAGCACCACCTGTTGTTTTGTGTGTTGTAGCTCACTACTTAAAGGTTTTTTCCTTCTTTCACTGCTACACCGTCTAACTTATGACAAGGAACCCAATCCAAGAAGTCATAAGCTCGAAAGCCATGATTTTTTTGTCTTACAACGTCCGTCCGTGCAAACTTTCGTATCA
>CANRNG010000070.1 GCA_947631935.1 uncultured Erysipelothrix sp. | reverse complement strand
GTGTTGACCCGAGTGATATCTATTATGCCCTCAGGTTCAACGCGGATTAGTTTGTCGTTTATTGTTTATAGTTTTTCGGGACTTATGTTTGGTCCTTTCTTTACTGCAATTTGGGCCATTGTAGGGGATATTGTGGGTGCCATTTTGTTTCCACCCATTGGTGGTTTCTATTTGGGCTTTACAATCTCAGCCATGGTTTCGGGTTTTTTATTTGGGTCTATCACAAAAGATACCAAGCGCATTATTTTGGTCTTAATCGCAAGCTTGGTTATTGTTGAAATTTTTATGAATACTTATTGGCTGCATTTATTAATGCGTATACCCATGTCAGCACTTTGGGTTCAAAGGGCTTGGGGCATTGCAGTTAACTTTGGATTAAGAGTGTTACTTTTATTTCCTTTGATTAAGAAATTAAACATAGAGGTGCGTGGATGAAATCGGATTTAGAGATTGCTAAAGGTGTTAAATTAAAAGAAATAGGGGAAGTAGCCGAATCAATGGGGCTTGATAAAGCTTTATTATCCTATTACGGCCCTTATAAAGCGAAGATTGATGTTAATAAACTTGAGGGAAAACCTTCAGGCAAACTTGTTTTAATCTCCGCCATCAGTCCCACCCCTTCTGGTGAAGGGAAGACCACCATGAATATTGGTTTATCCATGGCACTGAATAAATTGGGCTACACCAGCATCTCTGCGCTTCGTGAACCTTCCTTAGGTCCCTGTTTTGGGATGAAGGGAGGCGCTACTGGTGGGGGTCATGCGCAAGTGTTGCCGATGGAGGATATTAACCTTCATTTTACAGGTGACTTTCATGCGATCACCACGGCTCATAATCTTTTGGCTGCCATGATTGATAACCATATTTTTCATGGAAACGCCTTAAACCTGGATCCAGATCGGATTGTTTTTAACCGGGTGATGGATATGAATGATCGTGCTTTACGAAGTATTGATTTGGGTTATCGTATGAGTCGGTTTGATATTACGGTGACCTCTGAAATCATGGCCATTCTTTGTTTATCCGAAGATATACAAGACTTAAGAAAAAGACTTGAAAAGATTGTGGTGGGCTATACCTATGACGATGAAATCATATACGCAAAGGATCTAAAGGCTGTGGGCTCGATGGTTGTTTTATTAAAAGAGGCCATGAAGCCAAATTTAGTCCAAACCAGTGAAAACACACCTGCAATTATCCATGGGGGTCCTTTTGCGAATATTGCGCATGGATGTAACTCAGTAATCGCCACCAAAACTGCTTTAAAATTGGCTGAATATACAGTGACAGAAGCCGGTTTCGGGAGTGATTTGGGCGCTGAAAAGTTTATGAATATTAAGTGTAGACAATCAAAATTAGCCCCCGATGTGGTTGTTTTGGTGGTAACCTTACGTGCTCTAAATTATCATGGGGATCATTATGAAAACATGGTTGGTCATTTGAATCACTTAAATCATTATGGAGTTCCCATTGTAGTCGCTTTGAATCAATTTCCTGAAGATACCCCAGAAGATATCGAAAGATTAAAAAACTATGTAGAAGGATTGGGTTATGTTTTTGAGGTCAGTCAAATTCATGCGAATGGATCTGAAGGGGGTTTGGATTTGGCTAAAACAGTGGTCAAGTTATCACATCATAAACATAATTTTAATTACTTGTATAATCATAAGATGTCACTTCATGATAAAATTGAAACCCTTGTTAAAAAAGTTTATGGGGGTCAGGGTGTCGTTTATTCAGAAGCTGCTTTAAAACAACTTGAGAGTTATGAAACCTTATATCCCAACTTTGAAGTTTGTATGGCCAAGACCCAATACTCCTTCACCGATAACCCTAAAATTTTGGGTGCACCTGATCATTTTAATATTCATATTCAAGAATTAAGAGTCTCAAATGGGGCTGGATTTATTGTTTGTTTGAGTGGCAAGATTTTAACGATGCCTGGTTTACCTAAAAAACCTGCGGCAGAAAAAATTGATTTGGATGAGAATCAAGAAGTGATCGGATTGTATTAAGATTCTTTAAATCTGCTTTACTTTAATGCTTATTTTGATTATTATAAATGTAATTTGGAAACTGAGGTATTTTTATGAATGATGTCTATATCTTACTCACCGATACTGGGAGTATTTTAACGCGACTTATCAAACGTGTTACGAAAAGTCCATATAACCATGTTTCTATTTCTTTTGATGAAGATTTAGAATCAGTCTATAGCTTTGGAAGAAAAAAACCATACAATCCATTTATTGGTGGTTTTGTGAGGGAGAGTATTTATTCAGGGACTTTTAAGCGTTTTAAAAATACAACCTGTATGGTGCTTAAGTTTCAGGTACCTGATGATGAGTATGAGATGCTGAATCGTAATATAAATTTCTTCATAGATCATCGTGAGGATTATGTATATAACTTAAGAGGGTTGGCGCTACAATATTTTAAGAAAAACCAACCTCGTAAAAATGCGTACTTCTGCAGTGAATTTGTGGCAGATGTTTTGTATCAATCCAATTTGACTTTATGGGATATTCCACCCCATATGGTGAGACCCTATGACTTTGGTGAGGATGATCGCTTTGAACTTGTGTTTGAGGGGCGTTTGGATGATTACGCGACGCGATATGATATATATAAAACGATTTAAACTTGATTGCGATAATCAAGTTTTTTCGTGTTAAAATGTAACTACCACAGAAAGAGGCCATACTTATGATTTTAGAACTTTTAAATAAAGAACTTACAAAATACTCTAAAAAACAATTAGAAAATACCTTGTCCTTACTTAAAGAGGGCAATACCATTCCTTTTATTGCGCGATACCGTAAGGAAATGACAGGAAGTCTTGACGAAGTTGAAATTAAAGAGATATCGGATCGATACCAATACCTTGAAAGTCTTGAAAACCGTAAAGCTGAAATTATCAGATTGATTGAAGATATGGATAAAATGACAGATGCGTTGAGAAATGAAATAAATAAGGCTCAGAAATTAAATCAATTGGAGGATTTATATCGTCCCTATCGTCCAAAACGTCGTACCAAAGCAACCATTGCGAAGGAAAAGGGATTGGAACCTTTGGCTCAAACGTTCTTGAGTCTTCCAGATGCGTTGGACATCCAACAAGAAGCTGAGAAATATCTCAATGAAAATGTTTTGAGTTTTGAAGAAGCCATTGAAGGCGCTCATGAAATCATGGCAGAGTTCTTTGGGGATGACCCCAGTTATCGCAAATGGATTCGGGCAGAAATTTATAAGAAGGGTTTCATAAAAAGTACTGTATCCAAGAGCGAATTGGATGAAAAACGGGTCTATGAAATGTATTATGATTTTAAGGAGTCTGTGAATAAAGTTGCAGATCACCGCGTCTTGGCTATAAACCGTGCTGAAAAAGAAGGCGTGATTAAAGTTGAGATTGAAATGGATGAGAGCCCTGTATTGGCATATTTGGGTAAATCAATCATTGGCAATAAATTTAAATCAGTGACGACCCCTTTGGTGATGAAGGCATATGAAGATGCTTATAAGCGTTTTATCAAACCTTCTATCGAAAGGGAGTTGCGTAATGAGCTATCTGAAAAAGCCGATACACAAGCGATCTCAGTCTTTGGTGAAAACTTACGGAATCTCTTGTTGCAAGCACCCCTCAAAAATAGAATTGTGATGGGGTTTGACCCAGCCTATCGTACGGGTTGTAAACTTGGGATTGTCGATGAAACGGGTAAAGTCTTACACATTGATGTGATTTATCCACATAAACCCGCACCAGAATCCAAACAAAAAGAAGCATTAAAAGTCTTTTTGAATCTTATTAAAAAATATAAGGTTGAGATGGTTGCGATTGGGAATGGTACAGCATCCAGAGAATCTGAAAGATTTGTGGCAGATGCATTAAAAACACTGGATGAGAAAGTTTATTATTTAATCGTGAATGAGGCGGGTGCATCAGTATACAGTGCTTCAGAGATAGCGCGCGAAGAATTTCCTGATTTACAAGTCGAACAAAGATCTGCGATATCGATCGCAAGGCGTGTTCAAGACCCATTGGCGGAATTGGTTAAAATCGATCCCAAAGCGGTCGGTGTGGGTCAGTACCAACACGATGTCAGCCAAAAAAACTTAGAGGAAACACTGGGCTTTGTGGTTGAGACTGCGGTTAACCAGGTGGGTGTAAACCTCAATACTGCCAGTGCTAAGTTATTGGAGTATGTTTCTGGTTTAACCAAAACAACCGCTAAAAATATTGTAAAGATGCGTGAGGAAAATGGTATTTTCACCTCTCGTAAAGATTTAAAATCAGTGCCCAGATTGGGGCCTAAATCCTATGAACAAGCCATTGGATTCATCAGAATTCCTGAAAGTGAAAATGTATTTGATAATACACCGATTCACCCTGAGAGTTATGATGTGGCCTATGAGGTATTGAAGGCACTGGGCGTTACGCAAGATGACTTGGGTCAAGATAGTTTAAAAGATAAATTAAAAAATGGTAAAGTAGAAGCATCTTCATTAAATGTAGGTCAAGAGACCTTGAATGATATTGTGGAAGCATTATTAAAACCAGGACGCGACTTTAGAGAAGCGTTGGCTACCCCTATCTTAAGAAGTGATGTGCTTGAGATGGAAGATTTAAAACCAGGCATGGAGCTACAAGGAACAGTGCGAAATGTTGTTGATTTTGGCGCTTTTGTGGATATCGGCGTTAAACAAGATGGCTTGGTCCATATCTCAAAATTGGCTCAAAAATTTGTAAAACACCCTTCGGACATTGTGTCTGTGGGTGATATTGTAAAGGTTTGGATTTTGGATGTAGATTTGAAGAAAGAACGCATTCAACTTACCATGATACAAGAGTAGGAGAGTTATTATGAAAACCAAACAAATGGTCTTTACGGCTTTGTTTATGGCGATTGTCTTCGTGATGGGACTTTGGCCTCAACTTGGATTTGTTCAAATTGTACCGACTGTCCAAGTCACCATTATTCACATACCAGTTATTATTGGTAGTATCTTCTTGGGATCACGCAGTGGTGCTTTGATTGGTCTGGCCTTTGGGATTTCATCATTTGTGAACTCAATGAGTTCCGGTGTTCTTTTTGCACCCGTATTCGCAAACCCATTGGTCTCAATCTTACCCCGTATTATATTCGGATGGTCAGTTCACTATATCTATACTTTCTTTAAAATGTTATTCAAAAATAAAGAAGCACTCAGCTATGCATTGAGTGCCGGTGTGGCAACTTTATTTCACAGTTTAATGGTGGTCCCCTTGCTTTATGTCTTTGGTCTTAATAATCCAGGGATTGCGAATGTAATCAGTGGTCAATCCATCTTTGCCTTTATTGGTGCGATCCTGTTTGGAAATGCACTATTAGAAATCGCAGCATCGGTTGTGACTGCGCCCATTATTCTGGCTGCTTTAAATCGCATCCAACCTTAAAACCACAAAAAAAGGGGCTGTAACGAATAGTCAGCCCCTCTTTTAGTTTGAAAAACTTGAAACATGTAACGTTCATATGCCTATAAATGATAAAAAAAAGCGTACAAATGTTGCAAATATGCTAATAAATGTTAATATATATATGACAAAGCGTTTGCTCTTGTTGTTCGGTTTGCTAGCCGTTCTCGTTAAATAGATTAAATCTATCAAGCTACGAAACGCACATTCGTTTGGTTAGAGTGTGTTGTGGAGCTTATTCAGGGTTGTGTGTGGACACCTCGAGCCAAATAGGAGAAATCCGAAGAAAACACTCTAACCCTACTGGAAAGCCAGTAGGGTTTTGTTTTTTGTCTAAGGAGATGTTGATGAGGGCCAGTGTAAGAGGATACGACAGATTGCTTAAACGTGAATTACGTTTAAATATAAAAAAGAAAAAAGAAATTGAGATTGTCGTTGATTTTCGTGAATCTGACTTTAAACATCTTTGTGGATCACAATATTTCGAAGATGAAATTGCAAAATTAAAAATGTTGAAATCAGAAGATTTCTATAAAGATGCACATGACCAAGGTGAATTCACAACAAAAATTATGGGAAGTGCTAAGTATAGTAATTATAAAGATAGGGTAATGCTGACAGGAAAAATTAAAAATATACTTTACGGGAAATATTCTGTATATGAATACAAAGTCATGCCCGGCAAACGTATCAAGGCTGATTTCTTTTTGCTAGGTAAGTATCAAGGAAGAGAGACATACCTCTTTATAAGAAAAAGAAGAGGTGAAGATGTATATGGCCCAGTATCTGTATTCTTTAAAAACGATAAATTACATGTTAGTCAGCACTACGAATATAATCAACGCCCTTATACAACAAAACACAAATATTGCATAAAAGACAGTGACTAAACCCTTGTTGCCATAGGTAATAAAAGTACAGGCATTTAAAATAACAAAGCCCCCTCTTGATCGGGGGCTATTTTTTTGCTTTTGTGTATAATATGAGTGTAGCACCTGTCATCCCCCCTGGCAGGTGCTTTTTTATTTTGTGTTTAAATTTCTATCCTTATTATATAACCATATAAAATGAAAACCCTAAATTGTATGTCATTTGTATGTCATTTTAGTTAAAAAGCATAAAAAAACCCACTTGAGAGTGGGTATCGTGTCTACTGGTGCCGCCACTGAGAATTGAACTCGGAGCTGAGCATTAC
>CANRNG010000069.1 GCA_947631935.1 uncultured Erysipelothrix sp. | reverse complement strand
ATAGATTATTCGATAAAACTATATCTTATCCTTATAAGACTTTGTCAACAGTCTGAGAAATCGGCTATCAAGCTGATTTCTATATCGCAACACCTGGAATGGGTGCAAGGGAGTCGTGAATCACGACTCCTTTATCATTTCAATAATGCCTGCACAATGAGATACAGCAGTAAAAGCACTGTTTGGAAAATCAAATTGATCATAAATGAAGTAGTATTCATCATGGTCCCAAGATGCTTCATATTGTTTTTTCACTGTGTCATGGTCTTTTAATGTTTCAAAGGCAATATCGCCAATGATTAAAGTACCCTTTGGGTTAAGGAAATCAAGACAACTTTGAATGAAGGTTTGTTTCTTATATGTCCTTAAGATGATGTAGGCTATATGTAGCCACAATCACATCGAATTTTTGATTGAGGTTTGGGAAACCCAGACCCATATCATGTTTGATTAAAGTCCTCGCGGTCCATTTGATAGTACAGTGCATTTCTTTTATTTCCAAGTGGGTCAATCCAGGCATCTTTTACGGTCTTAAGATATCGGGCACCCAGTTTGTGGGTGTAAACGTGTTGTGCACGTTTATTTTCCTCTAGGGTATCCCAAATAATGTGTTCAACACCCAGGGTATTGAAAAGATATTCGAAGAGTAATTGGATTGTTATTGTGCCATATCCTTTATTTTGGTAGGATGGTTCGCATATTTTCCAACCAGGATAAGCGGTCTTATCTTGAATATTAAAATTAAGTTCACCCACACAAATGCCATCAATTTCTATCATGTATAAAGATGGGTTATGATGGATCGGGTTGAGGGTGGTTTCCATGCTTTCATTTAATCCATCTAAAAATCCAACATGGACCATGATTGCACCATCGTTCCACAACTTATTTAAGTTTTGTGCATCCTGAGAGGTTGCACGGCGAATACAAATATTGTTTTTTTCTATTTTCATAGATCCTCCTTGTGTGAAGGATTATTTATGGGTATCTATCCTTCTTAATGTCACATTTAGGGTGTTGTTCATTTAAATCACGTCCTTTTCTAGTATCAGTATACAATAAAAGTACCGATGAACGGTACTTTAATCGATAATTTCTCTTTGAATGATTTCAACGTTGGCGGCAATGACTTTCGTATTGGCGGGAATTGAATTTGTGATCCAAACATTACCGCCAATAATACAGTTATCACCAATGGTAGTTTCGCCGCCCAAGATGGTCGCCCCTGCATAGATAATAATATTATTTCCAATGTTGGGGTGTCTTTTTTCACCCTTTACCAATACCCCATCGCGTCCTTTTTTGAAACTTTTGGCACCCAAGGTGACGCCTTGATATAATTTTACATTGTTACCAATCACCGTGGTTTCTCCAATCACAACCCCGGTACCATGATCGATAAAGAAATATTCGCCAATGGTGGCGCCTGGATGAATATCAATCCCAGTGAGGCTGTGTCCATATTCACTCATCATACGGGGTAGGATGGGAATATCCAGTTGATAGAGTGCATTCGCAATTCTATAAATGGTGAGGACTTCAAAGCTTGGATAAGCCAACATAATTTCATCATAAGAAATGGCCGATGGGTCGCCTTTATAGGCAGCTTCAATGTCTGTATTGATTTTTCGATGAATTTCAGGGAGTTGTGCTTTGAGTTTGTTGAGGATGGTTTCGTGTCCATCTTCCACAAAACAAGAAAGTACTTTTTTAAAGTTTGTTTCTAAGGCTTCTTCAAAGCGGTCTTCAGATCCGAAAATATTGGGATAGAGTAGACTTCTAAGTTGATTGGTTAAAGTGGCGACGGCTTCTTTGGTGCCACAAAAATCTTTGGATGCACAATATAATCCATTACGTTTCATGTTTTAGTTGTCGTAATCCATCATGGATAGGTAGCGATCGCCATTGTCTGGAATGATGACTACGAGGGTTTTATTACTGTTTTCTGGGCGTTTTGCGACTTCAAGTGCAGCCCATACAGCGGCGCCTGCAGAAATACCGACAAATATACCATTGGTTTGGCTTAAATGTTTTGAAGTGTTCATGGCATCTTCATCCGTGACCAAGACAATATCGCTATAGATTTCTGTGTTCAATACATTGGGAACAAAGCCAGCTCCGATTCCTTGGATTTTATGTTTTCCTTTTTGACCTGTAGATAAAACAGGTGATCCAGAAGGTTCAACCGCAATCATTTGAATGTTAGGGTTTTGTTCCTTCAGGTATTTTCCTGCACCAGTGATGGTACCCCCTGTACCAATACCAGAGACAAGGATATCAATGTTTCCGTCGGTTGCTTCATAGATTTCAGGTCCTGTGGTTTCATAATGAATCTTTGGATTGACCAAGTTTTCAAATTGACTTGCCAAAAAAGCACCTTCAGTTTCCGCAACAATTTCTTGTGCTTTTCTAATGGCACCAGGCATGCCTTCGTCTCCAGGTGTTAAAACAAGTTGGGCGCCATAGGCTTTTAATAAGTCACGTCTTTCTTTGGACATGGTATCGGGCATGGTTAGGATTACTTTGTATCCTCTAGATCCGCCCACTAAGGCTAAGGCAATACCAGTATTGCCTGAAGATGCTTCAACAATGGTACCACCTGGTTTTAGGATGCCTTCCTTTTCAGCGTGGTCAATCATGGCTTTACCAATACGATCTTTTACAGAACCGCCTGGGTTTAATGATTCGAGCTTTAGATAAATTTCTCCCGTGAAGCCTTCTGGCTTTGAGGCCTCATTGAGGGCTACAAGGGGTGTATTTCCAATTAATAGGTCAATTGATTGTACTATTTTTGACATTTGTTTGTCCGTCCTTTCTTATGAGTGTTGCCAATACAATATATTGGATTTTTGAAATATATGCAATTAATCTAACCAAAATAAAAAACGTCAGTATCCTGACGTTAAATAACCTTGGTTTTTTTCAAAATATCGTAAACGGCCCCTTCATCATAATTCTTATTAGAGTTATAAATCGCAACTTCCTTGATTGCTTCATGGGCATTTAAAGGGGCACCAGATACCCCACTGATTTTCAGCATACCCAAGTCATTGAGATTGTCTCCAATGGCCAAGATATCATCTATTTTAATGTTGAGGTATTTCGCAACAAATTCAACTGCAGCCCCCTTGGAGACTCCTTTTGGATTGAACTCCATATAACGACTGGAAGAATAGGATATTTCGAGTTTGTCTTTGATTTCACTTGGGATTTTATCTTCCAAAGAATGTAGATAGTCCATATCGAGATTTTGGAATAAGACTTTTAAAATGGGTTGGTCTTTTAGAAATGAAAGACTTTGGTGATTTTGTTCCACCATGCCTTCAAAGTTTTTGACATGTTCACGTTCCTCATCATTCATATTATAGGCATAGGTTTGGTTTTCAACATAAATATGCATACAAACACCTTCATCTAAACCCAATTGGTAAATCCAATTTGCGAGGTCGTTGTCTAATTTGTTGACCGATAAGATTTCTTTGGTTTGGTTGTGGTGAATCATGCCCCCATTATATGAAATGGAGAGATCCTCGGGGCCATATAAATCTAAAGTATCTAGGGTCTCTCTAATACTATAGAAAGGACGGCCCGTAGCCACAATAAAATAAATCCCTTTTTCTTTTAATGCTTGGATGCCGCGTAGGTTTACTTCTGAAATGGTTTTATCCTTTTGAAGCAGGGTTTCATCCAAGTCACTAATGACGGCTTTTATTTCTTTGGCTTTATATTCTCTTAATACACAGGATTCAATGACCTTCAGTCCCAGAGTTTTCGCTTTTGAAATAATTTCATCACTTTGAGCACCAGGTTGAATCCAAAGGTAGGGAATATTTTTATTTTTGATGGATTCTAGATAATGAATTCCAATTTTGGGATTCACCATCAGTACCGCAATATCAATGTCATCTTCAATGGAAGTTAAGTCTTGATAAATCGTATGTTCATCCACATGATTCAATCGGGGATTGATTCCGTAGACTGTTTTATCATAATCCAATAGTTTATTAAAGACACGGTAGGAATAGCGGGTTGTATCATCACTCATTCCAATAACCGCAAATTTTTGGTTGGAAACCAATACATCATAAGCATTCATAGCATCACCTCTTATGTATAGTTTAACAGTTTAATGCTCCTGAAACCATTGTTTTAGGGCTTCTAGTTCATTTTTACGCATCCAATGATCGACGTCAAAGGACTTGTGAGTCACATTGCCATTGTGATTGATGAGTCTTGTTTCTAAAAGATAGGCATATTTTTGCGGGGTGATATCATCCTTTATGCCTGAATGGATTAAGATTTCCATTTGGTTTAGATTGACGTTACTTTCAACCTCAACATCAATGGGTCGAAAGAGCAGTGCTTTCTTAAACATGGGCTTTCCTTTGAGTAAGAGGGTCGCCAATGCATTGGCGCCATTTGAGAAACCCAATCCCCAGAGTTCTCCCATATTATATCGGACTTGAAGGATTTCAATGATGCGTTGGATACCGGGTATCCGTGCAATCATATCCTCTAAATCAATAATTTGACTTTCATCTTGAACTGTTGAAAAGCGTCTTTGGCCAAAAGTAACCACTTCACCGCGTAAGGCCAAGTGGTTCATATGTGGGGCGGCATCTTTTGCGAGTTGGAGTAAAGAATTCTCATCGCCACCGGTACCATGAAAGAGCACCAAAGTTTTATCGCTTCCATTATTTATATATTTATGAAACATGTTATCGCTCCTTTATCTATAGCAGTATATCAAGTGAAATCATGGGACTCAATATTTATGCCTAATGACACATAGTTTGGAAAATGTTATGATAGTTCCAGTAAGAAAGGTGGGGTTAGGGTGCTACAATGTCCAATTTGTAAAGAACCTTTAAGTGAGATTGTGGGTGCGTATCAATGTATCCATAAACATACTTTTAACATATCCAAAAAACAAACTGTTAATTTTGTGAACACAAATCGTAAATCACCCTACGATACCACTTTCTTTGAAAACCGGCATCGTGTTTTAAATGCTGGTTATTTCGATGAAATTTTAAATGTGATCTTATCTTTAATTGAAAAATATGATGTTAAGCAAGTATTGGATGCGGGTAGTGGTGAAGGTTATTTTTCAAAAGGAATTAAAAAGACCTATCCGAAACTGGATGTCTATGGTTTGGATTATGCTAAGGATGGGATTAAGATCGCATCCATGGGTGTTAAGTCCGGTGTGCATTTCATGGTTGGGGATATTTCCAATTTGCCTTTTCAAGATAAATCTGTCGACATGATTTTAAATGTTTTTTCACCCGCAAACTACCAGGAATTTGAACGTGTTCTAAAAGAAGGGGGCATCCTCATTAAAGTGGTGCCAATGTCCAATCATTTTAAAGAGTTGCGTGAATCGGATTTATATGAGGATGACGGGGTGTTGGATTTAATGATTGATAATACAAATATTTTGCAATCTTATGAAATATTAAAAACATATGCAGTACCGCAACCCATGCAAGAGGCGGTGGTTAAGATGTCGCCCATACAATTTTATAAGGAAAAAATGATAGATTTAAAAACGATTACCATTCACGCAAAAGTATGGGTCGCTAAGTTTGGAGAAAAATGATGAAAGATAAATTGATACAGAGTTATAAAATGGTTTCTACACATAATGGTACCCTATTTGTTTATGCGTTTTCATATGCTTTAATATTGGCCATTGCGCCTTTTCTAATTATCGCAGTTTTGGTGGCGAGTCAATTTTTGGTGAATTTTGGTAAGCTGATTGATTATCTTTCCTACTACATTCCATCTGATTTGATTACACCTTTTGTGCGCTATGTATCAGAGGTTGCGCCTTCGGACATTGTACTTTTGATTTCCTTGGCTTCTGTTTCCTTTTGGGTTGCGTCAAAGACTGTGTATTCTTTTTTGTTGGAGAGCGCAAGAATTGATGACATTAAAGTGTCGAGTTTGGCGTTGAGAATTATATCTGTGATTTATTTTTTATTAATTTTGTTGGGGGCTTATGTCATGGTGTTGGTGATAGGGTTTTTCCCGGGTTATAATATGATTGCTGTACCTTTGATGTTGTGGGCTTTGTTGTGTGTATTTTATCGTTTGGTATCTTTTAAATTTGCCTCATTTAAAGATGTGTATCTGGGTGGCCTGGTTGCTATGGTGGGGTTGATTGTATTGGGTAGATTGTTCTTTGTGTATGTGATTGATTTTTCAAACTATGAGAATATTTATGGACCCCTTGCTTCTTTGATGATCCTTTTGATTTCTGTTTATTTTGTGGCCTATATTATTTACTTTGGTCATTGTTTGAATGTTTCATTGGATGATGGTCATGATCGAAAGCGGAAGTTCCATTTAAAGCTTATTTACAAGATAAATAGATTCTTTAAATCGTTTGGCATTGCGAAAAATAAGGAATCTTGATAATCTATAGATATCTCAAGCAAAGTAGAGAGTGCGCGTTAAGTGCTAACAGATGGGAAGTGGCTGTTAGACGAAGATTGATATCGCGATGTACTACTCGCATCCGTTGCAAAATCTTTTCTATGCTTGAAATTAGAAAAGAGGTTTTTAATGAAAACATCAAGAAAACTGGTTTTTATGGCTTTGTTTATTGCGATAGAAATTGTGTTGACCCGAGTGATATCTATTATGCCCTCAGGTTCAACGCGGATTAGTTTGTCGTTTATTGTTTATAGTTTTTC
>CANRNG010000068.1 GCA_947631935.1 uncultured Erysipelothrix sp. | reverse complement strand
CTGAGCAATGTTCAAGAAGTAAGAACACGGGGTGCTGATGTACTCTTAATTACGAATCAACCAAATGACAATTTAAAAGACAATGTGGATGCAATGCTTACAGTAGAACATACAAGTGCAATCCTTGCGTGTTTTCTTATGATTATTCCACTACAATTGCTTGCTTATTATGTCGCGATATTTAGGGGCTGTGACGTAGATCAGCCAAGAAATCTTGCGAAAAGTGTAACCGTAGAATAGGAGTGTAATATGGAGAAATTTAGTGAATTTGGAAAAAATGTATTTTCCCGGGAAGAAATGAAAAAGCGTCTACCCCGACCAATCTATTTAAAATGGAAAAAAGCCCTTTATAATGTGGGTACAATTGATACTGAAACAGCGGATGCAATTGCGCATGCGATGAAAGTTTGGGCACTTGAAAAAGGTGCTACACACTATGCACATTTCTTCCAACCGATGCATGGGTTAACAGCTGAGAAGCATGACGCATTTGTGGATAAAGATGAAGATGGCAATTTACTGCTGAGATTTTCTGGAAGTTCTTTAATTAAAGGTGAGACGGATGGTTCTAGTTTCCCAAATGGTGGTTTGCGTGCGACATTTGAAGCCCGTGGCTATACTTATTGGGATATTACGTCATTTGCGTTTGTGAGGGAACATGTATTATATATCCCTTCCATTTTCATATCCTACACTGGGGAAAAACTGGATATGAAAGCCCCTTTGATTGAGGCGGTAGACGCATTAAGTACCCAAGCAACGAAACTGTTGCAGCTTCTTGGGAAAACAGATGTAAAGGCCGTTAAAACCAAGATTGGTTTGGAACAAGAGTATTTCTTAATTGATGAGAAACTTTATAGAGAACGTCCGGACCTTAAGTTTACAGGGCGTACATTGGTGGGAAACGAAGCACCCAAAGGCCAAGAGTTTGAAGACCATTATTTTGGGGCAATCAATGATCGGGTTATTAAATTTATGGAAACAGTGAATGAACAACTGTGGAACTTGGGTATTTATGCGAAAGTAGAACACAATGAAGTTGCTTATGGACAATATGAACTGTCAGCACTTTATGAAGATGTTGTGCTTGCAGTGGATCAAAATTTAATCATGATGGATGTTTTGAAGCGGGCTGCAAGAAAACATGGAATGGTGTGTTTGCTTCATGAGAAACCCTTTGCGAATATTAATGGTTCTGGCAAACATAACAACTTTTCACTTCAAACGCAAGACAATGTGAACTTGTTTGAACCACAAGACAATGCGTATGATAATACAATCTTTATTCTATTTGTATCATTATTTGTGAAGTTGATGGATAAATACGCCGGACTCATCCATGTCGCAGCCCGTGATGCGGGAAACGATCATCGTCTGGGTGGTTCAGAAGCGCCACCTGCGATTGTCTCCGTCTTTTTGGGGGATGTCATGACTGATTTATTAGAGAGACTTAAAGTATCATCAGAATTAGAATACGAAGATATGACCTTATTCTATCAACCCTTAAAACGCATTGAGGCAATTCCTTATGATAATACAGACCGTAACCGTACCTCACCGATTTCTTTTACTGGAAACAAGTTTGAAGTAAGGATGTTAGGATCCTCTCGATCAGCTGCAATGCTCAATATATCTTTAGCATCGATGTTTGCGTATGAGATTAAACAGATTATTGAAAGACTGGAAAATACGTCAGATATTTCCCAGGAAACAATTTTGAAACTCTGTCAAGAGATCGTTCAAGAACATGGTCATGTGGTCTTTAAGGGGGATGGTTATACTGAAGCGTGGCAAGTTGAAGCGAAACAACGTGGCTTAAGAAATTACGAGAGTTTCTATCAATGTATTGATTGTCTGGTGGAAGCGGATGTTATTAAAATGTTTGAAGGTGTGAAGGTCTTTAGTCAAAGAGAGTTGGAAGCACGTCGAACAATATTGTATGAACAATTTAATCATACCCTCAATACAGAAGCACGAACCCTTATTATGATGGTGAATCAAGACATACTCCCATCCCTTATGAAGTATATTCGTGAAGTGATACGAACCGATGTTGCCCTGGAACAAAAGAGCGCATCTGTACAACGCATCCAACAATTCTTAACCACTGTCTTAGATGGTTTGGATGAAGCGACTTTAAAATTAGAAGAAGTCCGACATACTGCATTGGCTATTGAGGATGAGAAACGTCAGAGTGAATACTTCGGTGCGCATGTGCGACCCTGCATGGACGTGGTGAGAAAGTATTGCGATCAAGTTGAGGCGCATATTTCAAGACAGCATTATCCATATCCTACCTATGCTGAATTGTTGTTTAATGAATTTGAATATTGATATTATATTAGAGAAGGCAACTTATAATGAGTTGCTTTTTCTTTATGATTTACGTTAGAAAATAGACCTGACCTATACTGGCGCAATGGAATTAAAATATGCTCCGAAATATTTGGTTGATGCTTAGATGTATAATATCTTAATTTGTTATTAAGTGTTGATGACATAATAAAAGTATGCGTTTACATAATTATTTTGCTTGATACAGTTCTTATGCTTTAATAATTTAAAAGGGGTATCGCAATGAGAGAAAACGATACAATTTTAGTGGTGGATGCTGTTTCGAAAGAACAAAGAGAAAAAGAGAAGACCTATACAGCATCATCAATCGCTCAATGAAGGTGACATTTAGTATCACCAAACCAAATATGTTCTGGTGCATCCATTTGTATGCGTTCGCCAAGGTGGGCGGATCTGGATCGTTGCGGTTTATCTTTTCAAATTTGGTTTCAATCTCATAGAATTGAGCACTTTTTGTACCTCTGTACGTAAGTGTTTTAGGCTTCGCGAAAGTATTCTCATGTGTAAGTTTGAGAATGGTCATATCTAAAACCGATGATTTATCAGAGAATAGGGGATGATTGCGATTAGGTTGATAAGTTTGGTTGTTGTGTTTCAAGCTATGCATAGCCGTGAAAAGCTATCTGAATCATCTTCTATTTGGGTTTGTGGATAATTTGTCAAAAAAGGGCTTATTTTAAGCGATTATTTGACTTTTTCTCTTGTAATGAAAGGGGGATTATGGTATTGTGATTAAGCACTTATCTTAGGTTGGATAACCACCTAAGGCGGAAGGAGAGGCTGTAATATGAAAAATGGAATTCATCCAGAGTACCACATGGTTAAAGTTGTTTGCTCATCATGCAACACTGAATTTGAAGTTGGATCAACCGAAAAAGATATTCGTATTGATACTTGTTCAAATTGCCATCCGTTTTATACTGGAAAACAACGTTTTGCACAAGCTGCTGGACGTATTGAACGATTCAATAAAAAATACAACATTAAAAATGAGGGTTAACCCCTTATTTTTTTTGTCATTTTGTTATAAGATAAATACAGTGAGGTGAGCGTGATGATGTATCATCAGTATAATCCCGGATATTTAGAAGTAATTACCGGATGCATGTTTGCAGGGAAGACCGAAGAACTGATTAGAAGAATTAATACTCTTCAATTTGCGAAGAAGAAAGTGTTGGTTTTTAAGCCAGCTATTGACAATCGTTATGCTGAGGAGTTTGTGGTATCTCATGCGGGCAGTAAAGTTAAGAGTTATGCGATTCATAATGCCATTGAGATTTTGAATTATATCGATGAAACAGTGGATGTGGTGGCGATAGATGAAGTACAATTTTTTGATGATAAAGTTGTAGATATTTGTGATTATTTAGCTAAAAATGGATTCCGCGTGATGGTTGCGGGATTGGATATGGATTTTAGGGGAGAACCTTTTGGGGTTATTCCAACCTTATTAACACATGCGGAGTTTGTGACGAAGTTGACGGCTGTTTGTACAGTGTGTGGCTCACCAGCTACGCGTACGCAACGTTTGGTGAATGGCGCACCTGCTTCCTATCATGATCCGATTGTTTTGGTCGGGGCCAGTGAAGCGTATGAGGCGCGTTGTAGACATCACCATGATGTGATTGATAAGCCATCCATACATAAAGACCAGGAGTGATTTAGATGATAGAAAAGGGCATGAAAGAACGCTTAGAGGCGATGAAAAAACGGGATATAGATATCAATGAACAAATGATGGATCCCGCTGTTTTAAGCGACCGTAAAACCATGTCACGACTTGGAAAAGAAAAAGCAAGTTATGAAAAGACTTTGGCAGTTTATGAGAAATTTTTGGAAGCAGAAAGTTTTTATAATCAGGCCATAGAAATGATTGAAGTGGCAACTGAACCAGAAATGGTTGAGCTTGCGGAAATGGAAAAAGAAGAATATGAGCCTATTTTAGCACAACTCATTGAGCAACTTAAAATAGAACTCATTCCAAAAGATCCTTCTGATTCTCACGATGCCTTGATTGAAATTCGTGGGGCAGCAGGTGGAGATGAAGGAAACATCTTTGCGGGCGATTTATTTAGAATGTATAGTAAATATGCAGAAAGTTTGGGTTATTCAGTCAATGTTTTAGAAGCCAGTGTTTCAGATGCGGGTGGTTATTCTATGATTTCTTTTGAAGTCAAAGGGACAGAACCATACCGTCACTTTAAATTTGAATCCGGTGCACATCGTGTACAACGGGTTCCTAAAACAGAAACACAAGGACGGGTTCATACTTCAACCGCCACCGTATTGGTATTGGTTGATGTGGAAGAAGATGAAGTTGAAATTAATCCAAATGATCTTGTGATTGAAACACACCGTGCAACAGGTGCTGGTGGACAGCACATTAATAAGACTGACTCTGCGGTTCGTATTACCCATACGCCCACAGGTATTTCTGTCAACTGTCAAGACGGCCGTTCTCAACATGATAATAAAGATAAAGCAATGCGTCTTATTAGAGCACGTATCTTTGAACATCACAAAGCTGAACAAGCAGCTAAGGAAAGTGAAATTCGTCAATCCAAGATTGGTAGTGGCGATCGCAGTGAAAAGATTCGTACCTATAACTATCCCCAAAATAGAGTCAGTGACCATAGAATTGGTCTAACCCTTCAAAAGCTAGATATCATCATGGATGGTAAGCTTGATGAAATCATTGATGCACTTTGGGCACAAGAACAAAAAGAAGGACTTGAAGGCGCATGATAATTAGGTCATTAATTAAACAAAGTGAAGAAGCGTGTGAGAATGCTGGTGTAAACAGCAATTTTGCACGTTTTCTTATGCTCGAACTTTTAAAAGAAAATAACATTGATATGTATCTAAATATAGAAGAAAACTTGGATGCATCCATTGAAAAAGATTTTTTAGAAAAACTTGAAAGAGTCTGTAACGATGAGCCTTTGGCTTATGTTTTGGGGTATCATTGGTTTTATGGCTATAAAATTAAAGTCAATAAAAATGTCTTGATTCCCCGTCAGGAAACAGAAGAATTGGTGGCATACTTATTGGATTATGCTGAATTTATTTATGATAAGCCCACGATTGTGGATGTGGCTTGTGGGAGTGGTGCCATTGGTTTGGCTTTATCAAAAGAGATGAACACCCGGGTTGTATCGACTGATATTTCTGAAGCAGCCCTTCAAATCGCAAAAGAAAACGCTGATAATTTATCTGCAGATATGGTCTTTTATGAAGGGGATATGTTGGAACCTTTAATAGAAAATGGATTACATTTTGATATGTTGATATGCAACCCCCCTTATATCAAACAAAACGAAGTCATTCAAAAATCTGTCTATGATTTTGAACCCCATGTAGCCCTTTTTGGGGGTGAGGATGGTCTGTTCTTTTATCAAAAAGTATTGGAAAAAGCCCATTTAGTACTCAATTGCAATGGCTTAATTGCTTTTGAGATTGGTTATGATATTGGTGAAGGGGTCGTGAACCTTGCAAGAAAGTACTTCCCCCAATCCCAAATTCGTTTGGTTCAAGATATGAATGGTTTGGATCGCTTTGTGTTTGTGCACATGGTGAAGACAAAGAGAATACATAAAGAAGATAAAGACAAGGTTATTCATTTGCTAAAAGAAGGCAAGGCGGTAGCCATTCCAACCGATACGGTTTATGGTTTGGCCATGCGCTCAGATGATTCAATCCTTTATGATACTCTCCGTCAAATTAAAGAAAGACCTGAAAATAAACCCTTTCCTTTAATGGTTTCATCCATTGAACAATTGGCATCTTTGGTTGATCTCACAGATCGCGATCGGGCCTTGGTTAATGAATTTATGCCAGGAGCCATCACCTTTATTTTTAATAAAAAGAAAGGGGTCTTCTCATTTTTAGGTGAACAGGAAACACTGGGCATTAGAATGGCAGATGATCCTTGGGTGATGGAAGTAATTGATGGTTTGGGTGTGCCCATTTGGCTCCCTTCTGCCAATGTTTCCAACCAACCCACTGGCACAACTTCAGATGAAGTTTTGGCACAGTTGGATGGCAAAATTGAGGGTGTTGTATTGGGGGAATCGGGTCAAAAAGCATCGTCTTCTGTCTTTGATTTGACGAAGCATGAGATTGTGGAATTGAGAAAAGGTCCCATTAGTTTAGAAACACTTCAAAATCATTTGGAAAACCTATAGAATTTTGGTAAAATTACAAACAGTAAAGGAGAATGCGGATGAAGGATTTAGCGATTAAAAATGCCATCGAACAAGAGGCCAATCGTCAGCTTGAGCACATTGAATTGATCGCATCTGAAAACTATGTTTCAGATGATGTATATGAAGCAGTGGGTTCTATTTTGACGAATAAGTATGCTGAAGGTTACCCTGGCAAACGTTATTATGGTGGTTGTGAATACGTGGATATTGTTGAGAATTTGGCCATCGACCGTTTGAAAGAAATTTTTGGGGCTGAACATGCGAATGTGCAACCGCATAGTGGTTCACAAGCCAATATGGCGGTATACCTCAGTATTCTTGAACATGGTGATGTGGTTTTGGGAATGGACTTGAATTCAGGTGGTCATTTAACCCATGGCCATCAATTGAATTTCTCGGGAATTAATTATACGTTCTTTAGTTATGGTGTTGACCAACTCACTGAACAAATTGATTATGATCGTGTGCTTGCCATTGCGAAAACGGTGAAACCCAGATTAATAGTGGCAGGAGCGTCGGCTTACAGTCGTGCCATTGATTTTAAACGCTTTAGAGAAATTGCGGATGAAGTGGATGCTTACTTGATGGTGGATATGGCTCATATTGCTGGACTTGTTGCTGTGGGGCTTCATGAAAATCCTGTCCCTTATGCTGATTTTGTGACCAGTACGACCCATAAAACATTGCGCGGTCCGCGTGGGGGTATCATTCTTTGTAAAGAACAGTATGCCAAAGACATTGATCGTGCAGTTTTCCCAGGTGTTCAAGGGGGTCCTTTGATGCATGTGATTGCAGGTAAAGCCGTGAGCTTTAATGAAGTGCTGCAACCTGAATTTAAGGATTACCAAACCCAGGTCATTAAAAACATTAAAGC
>CANRNG010000067.1 GCA_947631935.1 uncultured Erysipelothrix sp. | reverse complement strand
ATATGAGACAGAAGCCAACATTAAAGAGGCTGGAAAAATGCGGCTTGAAGGTAAAGAATACATTGTAAAAGATGGAGATATAATGCATTTTAGATTTAACGTGTGATATAATAAACCTACAAGGAGGCAAGCTCTATGAAACTAATTTTTGCAATCGTGTCGAATGATGATGCTTCAAGCGTCTCATCGGCTCTAACTAAGGAAAACTACTCAGTCACAAGACTCTCTACCTCAGGCGGATTTTTACGCGCAGGGAACACAACCATCATCATTGGTACTGAACCTGATCGTGTGGATAACTGCATTGAGATTATTGGTAGAGAATGTAAGAAGCGTACAGAAGTAGTGCCTTCCAGTGCATCCTATGATATCGGTCGATATGCTTCTTTCCCTATTGAAGTTCAAGTGGGTGGAGCGACTGTTTTCGTGGTTGATGTTGAAGAATTCCATAAATTATAAAAGGCCCTAAGGCCTTTTTTTGTAAGGAGATATCATGAAACAAACTACTTTTCTAATGATTAAACCCGATGGCATAAAAAATAAAGAAGCCATCATTGAAGTATTAAATGAAAACGGAATATCAGTTGAACTTTCCAATCAACTTAACGTGAACATGAAGATTATGGGGACGCTCCTCATGCACTATGAAGCGGTGATTGATGATATGGGGAAAGACTTCAACTTTGTGGGGAAGCTTTTTAATTCGTTTTATTTTGGGAATCACCAAATCATCCCTATGAAAGTAAGTTATAGCGGAGATGCGGATATCATTACCCTAACCAGAACACTCATCGGCGCAACCAATCCTGCTAAAGCAGAAAAGGGTACAATTCGGAATACTTTCTCAAATGATAATTATGATTTGGCGAATAAAGAGGAAAGGCTTGTGAACAATGTGATTCATGCTTCAGACTCAAAAGAAAGTGCGTTAAGGGAATTGGACCTTTGGGAAGCTTACATTCAAGGATGATTAAGAACCTATTTATAAGAGCCCTCGTTCCTCTTGTTATTATGGGTGGCATAGCGGTCATGCTTTACTACCAAGGGGACTTTGAGAACGCAAAAAGCACCTTTATTGTTGGATTGATAATTTCAATCGTAGCAGGTGCTTCACTTATTTATGATCAAGATCACTGGTCAATATTTAAAAGAAGTATCCTTCACTTTATCGTCATGTTGGTACTCATCTTCCCACTACTCCTTGTGAGTGGTTGGTTTGAAGTGAATACGTGGAATCAAGTGACGGGTGTGTTGTTAATTTTTATGGGGGTCGGCGTGATTTTGTGGTCGATATTTATGGTGTTGGCAAAAGTATTTAAATGGTAAGTAAAAGAGATTTCAGGGAGTTGAAATCTCTTTTTAAGGGGGGAAACCATTTTATAGGACAGTGAGTGCCTTGTTGTAATCAGGTTCTTGGGCAATCTCAGGAACCAACTCACTGTAAATTAAGGTGCCATCTGTATCTACAATAAAGATAGAACGTGCTAGTTTTTCAATCTTGGGTACCCATAGTCCATAGGTATCTGCGAAGGTTCTTTCATCATCGTGTAAGAAAATAGCGTCAACGCCTTTGGTGGCGCACCAACTTTCCAAATCTGCTTTGGAGTTGTTAGAAATATTGAGGATGACCGTGTTTTCTAAATCCTTTGATAATTGGAAGAAGCGAACTGTTTGAAGGTCGCAAACTCTGGTATTAATATCAGGGAATACAGAAATTAAGATGCGTTTACCTTTAAAGTCACTTAAGGAAACGGGATTGTTGTCTAAATCATTCAGTGTAAATTCTGGAGCAGGAAGGCCTACTTCAGGTCGAACTCCCAGTATATTGACGGGATCTCCTTTAAACGTTACATGTGTTGTCATTTGATATTCCTCCTATATTCTAATTATAGAATGAATGCTTAAAAAAATTAAGCCATGTGCATTATTAAAAACATCTATTTCCAAATCAGTTTGATGACATTCACCATTAGTAATGCAATAAGATTGACGATAATGACGGATGCACCGGTAGGGGTTGTGAGGTAGGCTGCTGAGATTAAGCCCACCACAAAGTTAACCACACCCAAGATGGCAGCTGTTATGGTGACGCTTTTGAAGCTCTTAAATAAGCGCATGGCAGTAATGGTTGGGAAGATAATCAATCCTGATATTAATAAGGCTCCCATTAATCGCATCCCAAAGACCACAACGACGGCTGTTAAGATGGCGAGCAGTGAATGGTAAAGGTCTGTATTTTGACCAACCGCTTTCGCAAAGGTTTCGTCAAAGGTCATCGCAAACAGTCTTTGGTAGGATAAGATAAATCCGATGACAACCACCAAAGCGATGATGATTGAAACAATCACATCGTTTTGATTAACACCCAGAATACTTCCAAACATATAACTAGATATATCAGAACTGACGCCTTTTAATTGAATGGCTACAACGCCAATGGCCAGGGCGCTACTTGAAATGATACCAATCATCGCATCCCCGCTCATCATGGTTGACTTTGAAACGCGTAAAATAAAATAAGCAGAGATAATTGAGACAATTAATGAAATGAATAAAGGTTCTTGATTGAAAGCAATACTGATGGCCATACTCCCAAAAGCAACGTGGGATAAACCATCTCCAATTAAAGAGTTTCGGTTTAATACCAAGTTAACGCCCAATAAGGAGGCGCTTAACGCAATCGCAATTCCAGCGATCAGTGCGCGAATCATAAATGCATATTGAAACATCAGTCACGCCCTCCATATTGTTTACGATAGGCATCACTGGTACCCAAGAAGTCGATATGGGTATTCATGCGTAGTACTTTAGTACTTTGGTCAATGATATCTGCTACGTCGTGGGTAATCATTACAATGGTGATACCATGTTTGGTGTTTAAATCACCTAATAGTTCAAATAGGGAACGGGTGATTGAAACATCCAGACTGGCCACGGGCTCATCTAGAAACAGGATTGTTTCGGTTGCACATAAAGCCCGCGCTAATAAAACGCGTTGGCGTTGCCCACCTGATAATTCTTTAAAAGATGTATTTTTTAAGTGTTCAATTTCTAAAAGCCGCATATTTTTGAGGGCTTTTTCTTTAAACTTTTTAGGATAAAAGAAGTTGTTTTTTAACTGATTCACAAAGCCAGACATAATAACCTCAAAAACTGAAGCGGGGAAATCTTTTTGGATGTCCATGACTTGGGGGAGATATCCAATTTTGTTTTGTGTGACGCCGTGGTAGGTGATATTACCAGAGCTGATAGATTTAAGGCCCAACAGTCCTTTCATCAGGGTGGTTTTACCAGATCCGTTCTCTCCTGCAATCACCAAAAAATCTTGGCGATTGATGGTGAAACTTACGTTATCTACCGCCAAGAGATTTTGGAAATGCATGCTGACATTGTCACATTGAATTAATACTTCATTCATCACTTAAGTCCAACTTTCAGGTTTTCAACATTCTGTTTTTGGATTTCAACAAAGGTTACGCCATCATCCAGTTGTTGTTGTGTAATATTGTGTGTGGAATGGAGTTCTAAGGTTTCAACTCCAGTTTCTGCTTCGATGGTTTGAACCAGTTTTATTTGAGCCAACTCTTCAACGAAAACATATTTTAAATCATGGTCTTCAATCGTATCAATGATCAGACGCATTTGAGCGACTGTGGGTTCTGTTTCATGACTCATGCTTTCAAATAAAGCCAAGTATGCCACACCATAGTCATGCAATAGGTAGTTGAGACCAAAATGTCCCAAGAAGACAAGGGGTTCAACCGTGGCTGCTTCAAATACCGTTGCGTAGTCTTGGTCGAGTTGTTGTAGCTCAGTGATTAAGGCTTGCGCATTTTCAGTATAGGTATCTTTATTTTCTGGTTTTAATTCAATTAAAGAATCTCGAATGGTTTCGACCATAATGACGGCATTTTTCATGCTTGTCCATGTATGGGGGTCGTTGGATTCGTGGTCGTGATCTTCTTCGTCATGATCATGATCATGATCAGATTCCAGATAGGTAATACTTTTGGATGCATCTAACTTCAAGATGCTTTCATCTAATAAACCATTAACCCAAGGTTCCAATCCATCATTGGTGTAAATTAATAGATCGGCGTTTTCAATATCAATCATATCCTGAGTAGTGGGTTCAAAACTATGTGTATCTTGTCCTGGCTTAATCAACAAGTTTACGTTGTCTTCTTTTGCGATGGCTCTTGCGAAATCATAGGTTACAAATGAGGTTGTCACAATTGACAGTCCATCTGGATTGTCGTTGTTAGAATTTGAGGTACACCCCATTAGTAGCATGCTTAAAACAATGAGTATTGATAATTTTTTCATTCTTATTCTCACTTTCTTTATTGGCACAATTCGCATAGCCCATATAAAAGGGTGCGTTGAATATCAATTTTAAAATTGTGTTCCTGATTGAAGTGGTTTTCTAACCCATCAAAAACATGGCAATCAACATGGTACAACCGACCGCATTCATAACAAACACAGTGAAAGTGGTTGTCACAATCTTGGTGGTCACCGAGGTATTGATAAAATGCGCTCTCATTTGGATAAATATAATACTTACGAACCAATCCATCCTGAACCAGTTTTTCAAGGGTACGGTAAACCGTTGCTTTTGAAACTTTCTTTTGGCTGGTCATTAACTTTAAGAGTAAATCATTCGCTGTAAAAGGGGCTTGCCCCATTTTTTGAAGTTTCTCAAAAAGTGTATCTCTTTGTTTTGTATGATACGTCATCATAGACCTCCAATCCTAAACTGAATTTGAGACTCAGTATCTAAATGATAAAAGATAATGGCTTTTATGTCAACATATTTATTAAGAAAGATTGTTTTAAGTTATCGACAACACAAAAAAAAATAAGACCTTTCAGTCTTACTTTTTCTTATAATAACGAATGTGGTTTTCCACTTTGTCTAAAACGAAGGGTCCAATATCATTTTCGAAGTTTACTTCACGTAAGCTGCCATCAGTGGGTAGCTCAAATTCGAAATGTGTTTCATAAGTTTCTTGATCAATTTTAATTCTTGCGTCTAATTCTTCTTTATGGTGAGGGTAAAGGTGTGCTTCATATCCTTCAACCATGGTAACACTGAAGAATTCTCCAACGGAACCAGATCCATAGCTATAAAAACCGATACGGTCGTTTGCTTTAAGTGCTTTTGAATCAATTAAAGAGATGAGACTTAAGAATAGGGATGCTGTATAAACATTTCCCACACGTCGATTATAGGTAATAGAGTGTTGGAAGTTGCTGTAGAGTTGTGCATCTTTTTCTTCATCTGCAACACGTCTCAATGCTTTTAATCCAATTTTTGTATAAGGGATGTGGAAACATAGTGCCGCAAAGTCTTTTAATGTTCTGTTTGTTTTTTCTAAATATGAATTGTAAGTTAAATCAAAGAAACGTTGATACTGGTCGTTTGAATACTTACCATCCACAAATGCCACATCAGAATAATTGGGTCTCCAGAAATCCATCACGTGGTCTGTATAATAGGTTGCTTCGTTTTCTAGTACCATTAATTTAGGGTTTTCACTCATTAAAATAGCGACTGCACCTGAACCCTGTGTGGGTTCTCCTGTTGAATGGAGTCCATATCTTGAGATATCAGAGTTCAAGATCAAGACTTTCTTTCCAGGATTAATGGCAATATGTGCTTTCGCGAGTTGGATTGCACCTGTGCCAGAATAACAAGCTTCTTTAAGTTCTAAGCTTCTAACATGGGGTTGGATATCCAAAAGTTTATGAACATATACTGCGGATGCTTTAGAAAAGTCCAATCCCGATTCAGTCGCAAAAAGAACCAAATCAATGGTTTCTCTATCTTCTTTATCTAAAATTTTGTATGCCGCATTGGCTGCTAAAGTGATTGCATCCTGCGACGGAAATGCTATGGCCATTTGGTCTTGACCCAGTCCATAAGTAAACTTATCTGGATCTACATTTCTCCACTCAGCCAATTCACGCATATCAATGTACTGGTTAGGTGAATAAAAGCTAATTTTGTCGATACCGATATTCATTAAATTCACTCCTTTAATGCCTTATCATTATACATTAATCAACAGGCTTTTTCATAGCTTAAATATGTGAAATAGCGTGAACAAATGAGAATTATCACAAAGGGGTTCATGTTTGATAGAGAATTTATAAAAGACTGGCTTAAAATGTGTGAAATCACGTGAAGCCTAAATATAAATTACCCCATTTATTAAAACACCCTATATAATAAGATTAGGAGGCATCATTATGCGAAAAGTAAGAATATATGTAAGTGGTAGAGTGCAAGGCGTAGGCTTTCGTTATAACACTTTATCCATCGCAAGAAACTTAAAAGAGATTACAGGATATGTACGCAATCTGGATGATGGCATGGTCTATATTGAGGCTTGTGGTCCTGAAGCAAAGATTGCGATGTTCATTGATGCCCTAAAAGATGGGCAATCTTCTTTTGCGCGTGTTGCATCGCTGGATGTTATGGAAGATGAGACAATTGAATGTAGGGATGCATTTGATATTCTATAAAATATATGTTAAACTGTTCATAGAGGTGATTGATGACATGAACATTTAATCTATGTGGAAAATGACTAAAAACATAATTATATTATTTTTAGGTCGCCCATATGGATATGAATGTTCACAATTCAATCTTTTTTTATTGTTTTTTTGGGTGACCCTTTAGGAGGGTAACATGTTTGAAATAAAAAACTTAACAATCATTCAAAATAAAAATTCAAAAGTGTTGATGGATTGTTTCTCAACACAATTTAACCATGGAGATAAGGTTGCATTAATTGGAGAAGAAGGGACAGGTAAATCAAGCTTTATTAAAGTACTCAGTGGGGTGCTTGCGGACCATGTTACGCATCACTATGATTTTAAAACGGAGCACATCATCCTTTCATATTGTCCCCAGACACACCACAATCCAGGATCAACAGAAAGCTATATCTACGATGCACTAAAAGATCATTTCTTTGACTATGGCTATTATTACCAACTCTTAGATGGTTTTGGGATTGATGAATCCTTGGTATCGGATCGTAAGTTCAACAGTCTTTCCGGTGGAGAAAAAGTAAAATTAGCTTTGGTTAAAGCGTTGATCCGTAAACCAGATATCTTATTTTTAGATGAACCGACCAATGATTTGGATTTAAAGAGTATCGAATACTTAGAATCTATTTTAATGAAATTAGAAATACCCATTGTCTTTGTGTCTCATGATATTCGATTCATTGAAAATGTCGCAAACACAATCATTCATTTTGAACAACTCAAAAGAAGGACTGAATCCAAAGTTTCTCGCTATAAGATGCGTTACGAAGATTTTATCGCCTACCGCAACCAAAATATTGATAACCAAAATAATCTCGCACACAAAGAGCGGGAAAGACTGGAGATTGCTGAAAAGAAATTTGAGAAGATTCATGATCGTGTGCATCATGAATTGAATAAAGTATCGCGACA
>CANRNG010000066.1 GCA_947631935.1 uncultured Erysipelothrix sp. | reverse complement strand
TACCTTGGTTTTCATAATATTGATTTGGGTATCTTTCAAAAAGCCTTACTTTTACGTGCTTTGGGAAAGTTAAATATACTGGAAGTATTTTTATTTAAAGCCTTATCTTACTTTGCGGGGTTGATGGTTTGGTTGGGTGTTTTCATGCAGTTTTGGGTAGGTCAATCTTTGTTGAAAAGCATGATGTTTCTACTCAATCAACCCCGATTTTTAATGGTGGGTGCACCTTCGATCCTGTGGTTCTATTTATTTTTAACCCAAAACAAGAAATCGCAGATAATCACATTCATGCTGATGGTTGTATTTAATATGTATTATCCCTTCTTTAGGTTGTCCATGATTCAAGTATACCAAGGAGATGCAACCCTCATTACCTTTCCCTTTAACGCTTATACCGTGCTCATTGATACGGGAAAGCCTTCTGCCTATACGAATTTAAAAACCAATCTTTATAAAATGGGTATTAAAAAGATTGATACCTTAATTATTACCCATCCAGATTTGGATCATAATGGGAATCAAGATGTGATTATTGAAGAATTTATGGTTGATAAAATCATTGAGCGTAAAGATGAAAGTCATCCATTTTTTAAACTTCTTTTGAGCGACATGACTTATGAAGACGCCAATGAAAACAGCCTGATTTTATACTTTGAAGTTTATCAAAAAAAAGTTTTGATTATGGGGGATGCAGGTACTACTCAAGAAAAAGAGATTGTGAATCGTTATCCAGGATTAAAGGTTGATATATTAAAGTTGGGTCATCATGGTTCAAACACCAGTAATTTAGAAGTTTTTTTGAGCAAAGTACGCCCTCAAGTCGCACTAATAAGTAGTGATCCTCGCATTTATAACCATCCTCATCCGGATGTTATGTATCGCCTGCAACAATTTGGGATTTTTGATTTTCAAACCTCAAAAGAAGGCACGGTGACTTTTATTATTTATCCTTTTTTATCGATTGTTGTGTCAGAGGCGCAAGGTTTTGGTATAATGAAGTAGGTGATGAAATTGGTAGAAATTGTAGTGGGTATCAATCGCTTTGTGGTGATGCAAAAGGTTGAGGAGATTGTGAAGGGATTTAAGACGGATTTTGAGCGTTATGATTTTAGCACAAAACATCCTGACTTTAATTTTTCAAATGTAATTGAAGCAGTTTTAACGATTTCACTGTTTGATAAACCCCGTTTGGTGTTTTTAAATATTGAAGAAGAAAAAGATATGAAATTTATTGATGAAGCGAGTTTGATTGAAATTTTAGAACATCCTGGTGATGTTAAAGTGGTGATTGCGATGAAAAAGCGCATTCCACAAACTCAAAAATTGGGTAAAGTCATTAAAAAGTTTGCGAATCAACATATCATTGCCCAAAAGGATGGTTTTAATACGGAACGTTATTTGAGTCGGGCTTTGTTTGATATGAAACTTCAAATGACACCTGAGGCGAAAACTGTTTTCTTAGAAAAAATTGATGAAGACTATGCGCGTATGGACAGTGAACTTGAAAAACTGAGTTTATTGAATAAAGAAATCACAGCTTCAGATGTGAAAGCCATGATTACACAAGATATTAGCCGTGATGTTTTTGCGCTTTCCAATGCTTTGGTGGCTAAAAATCATCAGAAAGCTTTTCGTATCTATCATTCGCTATTGGTTCAAAAAAATGATCCACTAAACTTGGGTCCTATGGTGGCCAGTAGTTTAAGAGGGGTCTATCAAGTTCAAACTTTATATCATTTGGGCTATACACAAACTCAAATTGCCAGCAAATTATCCATGTCTGATAGACAAGTTTGGATGATTATGAATAATCAAATGGGTAAAGTTAAACAGGTGTTGGCTTTATTGAATACTTTGTCAACGATTGATCAAAAAGCCAAGTTGGGTGAAATTGATCGTTTTGTGGCATTTGAAATGTTTATGTTAGAGATGATGCAATAAAAAAATCCTGAATTAACAGGATTTAAGCACTCAGTTCATTATAAGCTTTGTGAAGTGAAGATTTCTTTCGGCTCACAAAGTTTTTATTATGAACGTTTTTTGTGATCGACTTATCAAGGAGCTTGATGGATCGATCTAAAGCAACTTTTGCCACTTCAACATCTTCGGCAACTACAGCGTTATTAAAGTTACGAACAGCGGTTCTAATACTACTTTTTAAGCGTCTATTGATGTCTGTTCTTTTCGCTGTTTTGCGAATTTGTTTTTTTCTTGAAGCGATTACTGCCATATTATCCCTCCTTTAGATACTGTCATTGTATCAAATCCAGGGATGATTCGCTAGTTATACACGAAAAACATGTTATAATATGAAACAGGAAGTGATGCTATGAGAGTCGTATTTATGGGAACCACACCCTTTTCCAATGTGGTATTACAACAATTAATTGATGATAACTATGATGTCGTGGGGGTTGTAACGCAACCTGATCGTAAGGTTGGGAGAAAACAAGTGGTGACACCACCTCACACAAAGTTGTTGGCAGAAAAATATAAAATTCCGGTCTTTCAACCAGAAAAAATTAGAACTGAATACCAACCTGTTTTAGATTTTAAGCCGGATGTGATTGTGACGTGTGCTTATGGTCAAATTGTTCCAGAAGTGATTTTAAATTACCCAAAGTATAAATGTTTGAATGTGCATGCTTCACTACTCCCTAAGTATCGTGGGGGTGCTCCCATTCATAAAGCCATTATCCAGGGTGAAAAGGAAACAGGCGTGACCCTCATGTTTATGGATAAAGGCATGGATACAGGGGCCATGTTGGCCAAACGGGTGGTATCCATTGATGATGAGGATACCTTTGGGGATGTTGAGCAAAAAATGATGGGTATCTCTCGGGATTTAATTCATATTGACTTCAAAAACTATTTAGAAGGTAAAATTGAACCCATAGCTCAAGATGAACACTTGGCAACCTATGCTTATGCGATTAAAAGAGAAGAAGAATACGTTTCATTTAATAAAGAAATAGATACCATTTATAACCACATTCGTGGTATGATACCTTGGCCAGGATCGTATGGTGTTTTAGAGGGGTCCAATGTTAAATTTCATGGTGTTAAGAAGATCTTAACGCGTCATGATAAACCACTTGGAACGATTGTTGAAGTTGATGAATTGGGCGTTCATGTTGCAGTGGACGGGGGTATTATTTTATTGACTTCTGTTCAGCCTGCCAATAAACCAAAGATGTCCAATATAGATATTGTGAATGGCTATAAGTCTATGTGGAAAGGGAAAGTATTTGAATGATTGATAAATATCATAACCGAAAAATTCAAACGATTGTTAAGATTGCGCTTTATGCGGCTATTGTAGCAACCGTAACGATGTTTACATCTGTCCAATATACCCAAGGTGGTTATTTTAACCTGGGTGATGTGGTGATTATGTTGTTGGCAGTCACTGTACCTTTTCGACATGCGATATTTGCGGTTTCGATCGGTTCAATGTTGGCAGACCTATTGGTGGGTGCTTTACACTATACGATTTTTACAGGGGTCATTAAGTCATTAATGGTGTTCCTTATTTTTGTTTTAAGAAAACAGGTGAAGGGAAAGTTTTTCTTTATCCCATTTTTACTGAGTTCCATCATGATGGTCTTGCTCTATGGCGTGGTGGATGCAGTTTTATTGGGTGGCTATACTTTCTTTGCTTCTATGTTAACCAATTCAGTTCAAGGTGTATTGGGCTTTGTGATCACAAGTATTGCCTATCCCTTCAGTATTAAATTAAGAGATTATTTAGAGGATTGATAAAAGATGAAATTTGAAAATATTAGAAATTTTTCCATTATTGCGCATATTGACCATGGGAAATCCACGCTTGCGGATCGTATTTTAGAAAGTACGCATGCATTGAGTGAACGAGAAATGTCTTCGCAAGTATTGGATAGCTTAGAGCTAGAACAAGAGCGTGGTATCACAATTAAATTGAATGCCGTGCGTCTTAATTATACCCATGATGATGGTGAGGAATATATTTTCAACCTCATCGATACGCCAGGGCATGTTGACTTTACCTATGAGGTGTCGCGTTCTTTAGCAGCTTGTGAAGGTGCTATTTTAGTGGTGGATGCTTCTCAAGGTATTCAAGCCCAAACTTTAGCGAATGCATATCTTGCGATTGACAATGATTTGGATATCATGGTTGTAATTAATAAAATTGATTTGCCTTCGGCAGATCCTGAACGTGTCAAAAAAGAGGTTGAGGATGTATTGGGTATTGATGCATCCAATGCGCCTTTGATTTCAGCGAAAACTGGTTTGAATATTGATCAAGTCTTAAGAGGCATTGTGGAACAGTTACCACCGCCAAAGGGAAGTGCTTCTGCGCCGCTACAAGCTTTAGTATTTGACTCAATTTATGATGCATATCGTGGTGTTATTGCCTATGTGCGTGTTAAAGAGGGTGAAATTAAGGTAGGCGATGAAATTAAGTTTATGGCTTCAGGTGCGAAATTTGAAGTGTTGGAATTGGGAACCCGTAATCCACAAGAAACCAAAGTAAAATCGCTTAAAGCGGGAGAAGTTGGTTATGTGACTGCGGGGGTTAAATCCATTCAAGATGTGCGTGTTGGGGATACCATTACCCATGTCAAAAATCCTGCAGAAAAAGCATTAACTGGATATCGACGCCTCAACCCAATGGTCTATTGTGGTCTTTATCCCATTGACAATCAACGCTATACGGATTTAAGAGAAGCCTTGGAGAAGATGTCATTGAATGATGCTTCCCTTGTGTTTGAACCAGAAACTTCTCAAGCTTTGGGATTTGGGTTTAGAACGGGTTTCTTGGGTTTGCTCCATATGGATGTGATTCAGGAAAGATTGGAAAGAGAGTTCCAACTCGAACTTATCGCCACATCTCCTTCTGTAGTATTTCATGTACATAAAACAGATGGGTCCATGATTAAGGTGGATAACCCCGCAAAAATGCCGGCACCAAATTATATTGAACATATTGAAGAACCCATTGTTAAAGCAAATATCTTAGTACCCAGTGAATATGTGGGACCTGTGATGGAATTATGTCAATCCAAACGGGGTGTTTACCATGATATGCAAGCCATTGATGATACCAGAATGAATATCGTCTATGATTTGCCTTTGGTAGAGATTGTTTTTGATTTCTTTGATCGCCTTAAATCGGCGACCCGGGGTTATGCTTCACTTGATTATGAATTTTATGAGTATCGTGAGTCTGCCTTGGTTAAAATGGATATCTTATTGAATACCGAGATTGTGGATGCGTTATCGATCATTGTTCATAAGGATTTTGCGTATAACCGAGGTAATGCGATTACGCGTAAACTCAAAGACATCATCCCAAGACAACAATTTGAAGTGCCTGTTCAGGCAGCAATTAATAATAAAATTATCGCCAGAACCAATATTAAAGCAGTTAGAAAAAACGTTATTGCGAAGTGTTATGGTGGGGACGTTTCCCGTAAGAAAAAACTATTAGAAAAACAAAAAAAGGGAAAGAAACGTATGAAAGCAGTGGGAAGTGTAGAGATTCCACAGGAAGCATTCATGACTGTGCTTTCAATGGATGATGAATAAGATTCTACAAGACATCCAAAAGATGCGTGAACATTTTGGATGGGATAAAACTGACACCAAAGCATTCATGACCAAAGCACTGCTTGAGGAAGCTCAAGAACTCTACGATGCTTTAAATGAAGATGATCAGGCCTATCAAGATGAATTGGCGGATGTCTTTATGTATGCTCTCAGTATTGTAATGGATTCAGGATATGATTTGGAATCCATGATAAAATCTAAAATAGAAACGGTGATGCAACGTGAGTATTAAAGGACTCTATATCCATATACCCTTCAGTGATCATATTGTCGGAAACGTGTTAGTTTTTAATAACACGTTTTCTTATATTGAGGATGTCATCCAAGCTTTACAACAAAAACAAAGTTATTATGAAAGTATTTATATTGGCGGGGGTAACTTAACCAAGTTAAGCACTGACTTAATAGAAAAACTACTTCAAGCACTTCCAGAGTTTGAAACCTTAAGTGTTGAATTGAATCCTTATTATTTGGATACCCACAAGGTTCACCTTCTTAAAGAAATGGGAGTCAACCGAATTTGTTTGGGCGTTCAATATGAAGATAATGATATGTATCACTTTGAAGAAGCGATGAACATGCTCAATATGTTTGAAAATATATCCTTAGAAATTCCTTATGGCTTAAAAGACCAAACCCACCAAGAATTTGAAAATGCGTTAACGAAATCTATTGCTTTAAATCCCAAGCATATTTCCATGGTCCCAGAATCAGAGGATGAAGCTTTTTATGACATGGCTGTATATTTGTTGGCACAGTCTGGTTATGAACAATATGAACTGCTTAGTTTTTGTAAAAAGGGCTATGAGAGCCCTCAAACCTTAATCTACTATGAAGACTTAGATTACGATGCGATTGGGGGAACTGCTAAGATACATAACCAAAGAATCTCCGAAGAGGAGATTGAAATTCTTGATGCAAAAGATTTGGTGTTTGAATATATCTACATGAACCTTCACCTTAAGAAGGGGATTAATTTAACCCTTTTTAAAAATAGATTTGGGTATGAACTCAATCTTAAACATCCATTATTAGAAGAAAAAAACAACCAGCTTTATTTGAAAGATTTGAAAACATTAAATGTTTTGATGGATGATATGGATTAACTAAAAAAAGTGCCGTGGCACTTTTTTACTTTAATTGATCCAAATAGTAGTTGAAGATGGCTTGGGTACCATAGTCACTGTAGTTTAGTTCGGTTAATATCTCATAAATCTTAACCACGTTTTCAACGATTTTGAGTTCTAAAGCTTCTTTTTCTTCCAAGATTAACTTTAAGTCTTTCAAGAAATGTTTGATGAAAAATCCTGGTGACTTATCGTCTTGAATCATTTTAGGTCCATTATTGGCAGCTTGCCAAGAATTAGCGGAACCGCCAACAATAACATTTAACATTGTTTCAAGGTCTAAACCTTTGAGTTTGGCGTAAGCTAAGGCTTCTGCAGTTCCTGCAATTGCGCCAGCGATGGCAGCTTGATTTGCGAGTTTGGCGTGTTGGCCATTTCCTGCATTGCCCATATAATTAATGGTTTTTCCCATGTGATTTAAAAGGGGTGAAGCAATCTCAAAGACATCTTTATCGCCCCCTACCATGATGGATAAGGTTCCATTAATGGCCCCCAAATCACCCCCAGTAACGGGTGCATCTAAAACTTTGAATCCTTTAGTCTTGCCTTCTTCATATAAGTTTTTTGCGAGTGTTGGACTGGATGTGGTCATATCCACCACGATTGCACCTTGTTTTGCGTGTTTATAGATTTCTTTAAAGGTGTTTTCTACATCCGCTGGATAGCCTACAATCGTAAAGATTATGTCTGCATCTTCAACTGCTTTTTCAACGGATTCTACTGCGCTTACAAGGGGTTCTAATTTCTGCGCTTTCGCAAAAGTTCTATTATAAGTTTTCACTGTGTATCCAGCGTTTGCAAGATGGGTTGCCATGGGTGCTCCCATGACACCCGTTCCGATCCATGCTACATTTTTCATAGTATCTCCTTCTTTCTTTATATATTTCATTATAACATGAACTTTCGGTTTCAATAT
>CANRNG010000065.1 GCA_947631935.1 uncultured Erysipelothrix sp. | reverse complement strand
ATGACAACAAGCTAAAGGAGTTTGTTGAACGGATGATAGAAGTGGTCTCTAATGTTTTGGATGTTGATTTAACCGATGATGAACGCTTGTACTATGGATTATTGTTACATATCAGACCAACGATTTTTAGGTTGAGATATGAAAAACGATATAACAATGAAATGCATGATTATATCAAAAATGAATATAAACAAACGTATCGGGTATTATGGATTATTTCAGTACTCTTTGATGAATATTATGGTATTCAAGTAAGCAGCAATGAAATCAGTCTTATTACACTGTACATTCAATCTGCTTTGGAAAGACGAGAACAACAACTGAAGTCGGTCTTTGTGAGTCAAGAGGGAATGGCATTCAATCAATTAATGATTGAAAAGATTAAACAATATTGTTCTATGATTAGCGAAATTACGGTTATCAGTAGCCATGACTTTAATATCCATGACTATAAAGATGTTCAAGTTATTATTACAACCATCGATTTGGATGTTGATGATGAAAGAATCATAAAGGTTTCGCCATTTTTAAATGAAGGCAGTCTCAGGGATCTAAGAAAGAAAATTAGAGAAATTGGGAAAAACAGAATTGAGTATTCGGTCTTTGATCGCATATGTCATGCCTTCTTTGAACCAGATTTAATTTTTACACAATTGGATGTGGATAATAAAGAACAAGCGATTGAGATCTTATGTAATCAATTGGTTAGAAAAGGATATGTAACTCAAAACTACTACGATACGGTTATTGATAGAGAAAAGACAATTTCAACTTCTATTGGGAATAAAGTTGCCATCCCACACGGAGACCAAAACCAAATTAATGAAGGAAAAGTAGTGATCGCTACTTTGAAAAAACCAATTGAATGGTCGGAAGAAGATGAGGTTGATGTAATTTTCTTATTAGCAGTGCGTATGAAAACAGGTTTTGAAGTTAAAAAGACCCAACTGTTCTACAAGCAGTATATTAAGTTAGTAGAGACAGATAGCAGTGTTGATATTCTAAGAAAATTTAGTTCGAGTATAGATTTGTATCGGTATTTAATTAGATAAGCGGAGGAATTAAGATGGATCTAAGAGAAGTATTAAACAAAGACATTATTGATTTAGATATAAACGTTAAATCAAAAGATGAGGCATTACAGTATATGAGCGAGATGCTGTACAATGCAGGGTATATTAAAGATGTGGCTGATTTTAAGAGGGATATTTATATTCGAGAGGAAGAAGGCATCACAGGTATTGGAAATGGAATTGCGATTCCACATGGAAAAAGTGATACTGTTAAACAAATTGGCATTAGTATTGGTAGAACTAAAAAACCGATTGAGTGGGAAAGTTTGGATGAAAATCCTGTTGACTTAATCTTTCTGTTTTGTGTGAGTGATGATAACGATTATGCTGATAATCATTTAAAATTGTTGGCTAAAATTGCCGGAAAACTGGGAAACGACAAAATAGTGGAAGCGCTTACAAAAGTTAAAGACAAGGAAGCATTAATTTCGCTTTTGGTAGATTAAATATTACCACTTTAACCTTACCAGTATATTTTTCTATAACTATGTAGATGGTTATATAATCTGATTAAAGGATAAGAAAAGGAGGTTACAAAATGAAAATTGTTGGTATAACAGCTTGTACCGCAGGAATCGCGCATACTTACATTGCCAAAGAAAAATTAGAAAGTGCAGCGCGTGAATTGGGGCACGAAATTAAAGTAGAGACACAAGGAACAATCGGAGTTGATAATGAACTTACCGCATCAGATATTAAAGATGCAGATGTCGTGATTATTGCACATGATATCAAAGTGGGCGGGTTGGATCGCTTTAAAGGTAAGCCAGTTGTTGATGTTCCGATTTCAATTATTATGAAAAATCCGAAGTCTCTAATTATTAAGGTTGAATCACAAATTAAGGGAAAGTAGAAATAGGAGAAAAATAATGAAAAAATTTGAGATTAAAAAACATGTAATGACAGGTATCTCATATATGATTCCTGTTGTTGTTGCCGGTGGTATTTTATACGGATTGGCAAAAGGTTTTGGTGGTTGGGATATTGGTACCAAGGCAGATGCTACCGATATTTGGACAGTATTTTGGTTTCATGTAAACACATTGGCTTCAACAGCCATGTTATTCGCAGTTCCAGTTATGACAGCGGGTGTGGCTTATAGTATTGCAGACCGTCCAGGTATTGCACCGGCTTTAGTCATTGGTTATATTTCTGTACAAATCAGAGCTGGATTCCTTGGCGGACTTTTAATGGGTATCGTCGTTGGGGTATTCATTAACTGGTTAAAGAAAATGCCTGTTCCAAATTGGATGAAGGGTTTAATGCCTGTTCTTATCTTGCCGGTAGTAGCTACATTGGTATGTGGTGTTGCATTCTTGGCAGTCTTGAATGTTCCAATCGTATCCCTCATGGATGCTTTAACTGAATTTATCTTAGGTTTACAATCTGGTTCAAAATTTATTTTGGGTGCAGTTATTGGAGCCTGTATGGGATTTGACTTAGGTGGACCTGTTAATAAAACAGCTTCAGCTGTTGCAAACGCCTTAGGAGCAGATGGTATTTATGGACCTATGTCTTCCAAAATTGTAGGTGGTATGACACCACCACTTGGTATTGGTTTGGCAGCTTTAATGGCACCTAAGAAATTTACAAAGACTGAAGTAGAAATGGCTAAAACAGCTGTTCCTATGGGACTTGCATTTGTTACTGAAGGTGTATTGCCTTTTGCAGCCGCAGATCCAGTTCGTGTTATTGGTTCATGTATGGCAGGATCCGCCATTGCTGGTGGTATGACCCTTGCATTGGGCGTTGAATCCGTTGCTGGACATGGTGGTGTCTTTGTTATTCCAATGATGGTGAACCCATGGATGTTTATTTTAGCACTCGTCGTAGGTTCAATTGTTACAGCAGTGATGTATGCATTCTTAAAGAAAACACCTACTGAAGGTGACGCGTTAATCCAAGAAGAAATTATTGATTTGGATATCGATATCACAGTTGGATAGCAATAAGGAGAGATAGATGCTAGTTTCAATGAAGTATATATTGCAAGACGCACATGAAGACAATTACGCAGTAATGGCAATGAATTGCGTAACACTTGAAATGGCGAAAGCTGCAATTAATGCAGCAGAAGCAGAAAAATCACCCATTATCTTGCAAATGGGCCAAGGCCAAATGGCCAGACTTGCCGATCCAGATGGTATATTACCAGCGATTAAATCTTTGGCATCAAAATCCAATGTTCCAATTGCTGTACATCTAGATCACGGACAACTCTTTGACGTAGAAGTAGATTGCATTAAACGTGGATTCACGAGTGTAATGATAGATGCCTCTATGTTGAGTTTTGAAGAAAACGTAAATCGAACGAAAACGATCGTAAGACTTGCAAGACCCCATGGAATTAGTGTGGAAGCCGAACTCGGACATGTGGGTCAAGCAGCTGATGGTGACGGAACTACCGAAGATTACTTTACCAATCCACAACAAGCAAAAGAGTTTGTTGAAAGAACGGGAATAGATGCACTTGCGGTAGCGATAGGAACGGCGCATGGCGCTTATCCAAAGGGTATGATACCCAAATTAGATTTCGAAAGGTTGGCGCTCTTAAAGAAAACACTGAATATGCCCCTTGTACTACATGGGGGATCAGGTGCAGGAGACGAAAACATTAGAAAGGCAGTTGCGAATGGCATTAATAAAATTAATGTCGCAACAGATGCATTCAAAGTAGCCAAAGATGCTATGATTCAAGCAAATGAAAAGAATCCAAATCTTGATTACTTGGAGTTATGTATTATTGCCCGTGATACACTCACGGAGTTTATTAGAAATTATATGAGATTGATTGGTTCAAACAATCGATACTATTATGGTAAAACTGAAGTAGTTGGCCATGAATAATAACGAAGATGGCGAAAGCCATCTTTGTTTTAACAAGGAGACATTATGGAAATATTAATTGTCACGATGCTTACAATTAGCGGAATCTGTATCGTAACTTACAGTCAAATATTTAGATCTAAAAATCAAAATAACATGACGCATGAAATTGAAAAACAAGCAACAATCATTAAGTATACAGGTTTTCTTGTGTGTATCGTGGCGGCTGTATTGGCCGTCTACTTTAAAATTTAGGAGAGATAGAAATGATTCAATATAAGAATAAAAACAATAAAGAGATTATTAACACACCCATTTATGAAAATAATATGGAATATACAGGCCTCAAAGTTATTAACCTAGAAGCCAATGAAACTTATACCCAAACAGTAGATAAGGGCAAAGAAGTCTGCGCTGTACTGCTCTTTGGTTATGCAGATGTAACCTTAGCCGATGAAAGTTATGAGAATATAGGGAATCGCGATACCGTATTTAGTGATACGGTTGCGTATGCACTTTATGTAAAACAAGGCGATACATTTTCCTTTAAGACAAACACAAAAGCCTCAATTGCGATTTGTGAAGGACGCGGTGAAGGGAATTATCCCAGTCGCCTTCTAAAACCAAAAGAATCATATATTCAAAAAAGAGGTTGGGGTGTGACCCAACGAACCGCCAAAAACATTCTCCCAGAATCAGATGATGCGGATAGTCTTTTGATTGTAGAAGTGATTACTGAAGGGGGAAATTGGTCAAGTTTTCCTTCCCATAGACATGATGAAGATGATTTGCCCAATCAATCAAACTTAGAGGAAATCTACTATCACAAACTTTCATCTGAACAAGGCTTTGCACTTCAAGGCGTATATAATGACGACAGAAGTCAATCAGAAGGTTATCTATTACAAGACGATTGTGCTGTATTGGTTAAAACAGGATACCATCCTGTTGCAGTTCCTCCAGGAATCACAGTCTATTACTTAAACGTGATGGCTGGACCAACACGTACATGGAAATTCCATAATGATCCCTTTTTTGAACATCTTATTAAGTAGAAAGGAGTATGATGATACAAAAAATATAAACGTATCATAAAAGAAAAATGAAAAAAATTGGAAACTTTATAAACGGAAAAACAGTTTATGGCAGTGATAAAATACTGGATGTAGATACACCTTTATCAGGTGAGACCCATGCCCAAGTTGCACTCACAAGTAAAGATGAATTTAACAGTTATATTGACGATATAAAAGAATCCCAAAAAGAATGGGGTAACCAAACTTTTAAGAAAAGAGCAGAGGTGATTTTTAATTTTAGACAAAAAATCATTGAAAACGAGAAAGCATTGGTAGAAACTATTGTAAAAGAAAACGGAAAAACATATGGAGAAGCCAAAGCGGAAGTATCTAAAGCAGTTGAACTCTGCGAATTTGCGGTTTCAGTACCGAGTTTAATATCGGGTCGTACACAATTTGTATCTACTGGAATTGAAGCCAGAGAATATGTACAACCTTTGGGTATTGTTGCATCCATTACGCCCTTCAACTTTCCATTAATGGTTCCAATGTGGACGATTCCCAATGTGCTTATATGTGGTAATGCGATGATCTTAAAGCCGAGTGAAAAAACTCCGGAAACAGTCACACTCTTGGCAAATCTATTAAAAGAATCTGGATTACCCGATGGACTCTTTAATATAGTTCAGGGTGATAAAAATATGGTTGAAGCGATTTGTGATCACAAAGATATCCCTTGTGTAACTTTTGTAGGATCCACTCCCGTTGCAGAAATTGTGTATCGACGTGCATCCTATAACCTTAAAAGATGTCTTGCTTTGGGTGGTGCCAAAAATCATATCCTTGTAACAGATGAAGTTGATCCTGTTGTGACTGCCAGTGAAATATTATCTGCTGGTTATGGTATGTCAGGGCAACGTTGTATGGCTGCCAGTGTGGTATTGGCAATTGGGAAAAGTGATGCTTTAATTGCTGAAATTGTCAAACAAACACAAGCGATAGAAGTTGGAAAAACACTCAATCCATTGATTGATCCCAATAATGTTAACTTAATTCATAATTTCCTGGAAAATACTAAAGGCGAAATCCTTGTTGATGGGCGCGATTTTGAAAACCATGGCGACGAAAATGGTTTCTATGTTGGCCCTTCAGTTGTTCTATATGATCACTATAATGATATGGAAGTTGCAGAAGTGTTTGGACCTACTTTAGAAATTGTGCGTTGTGAAACATTACAAGAAGCATTGGACTACCAAAACCAATCACCTTATGCCAATGGTGCCAGTATTTATACTGACCTAGGGGAACATGCTGTTGAAGCGACCTTGAATCTATCCAGTGGGATGTTAGGGGTTAATGTGGGTGTCCCTGTACCTAGAGATCCATTTTCATTTGGTGGACTTAAAGGATCAAAATTTGGAGTGGGCGATATTACAGGTTATAATTCGCTGCCTTTATTTACAATATGCAAAAAAGTAACCACCAAATGGAATACAAAACACAAAAAAGATTGGATGAGCTAGGAGGTTTTTTATGAAGTTAAGAGAGATGGTTGAGAAATATCCACAAACTAATTATTGGAATGATTCTTGTGATGTAAATGAACTGAGATCAGCGATTGAAAATGGTGCTGTAGGGGCTACAACCAATCCCGTGATTGTTTATCAAGTTTTAAAATCCAATATCTTAGAGTGGGAAAATGAAATTAAAAATAGCATTCAATTATATCCACAAAAAACAGAAGATGAAATTGCGTGGGAGATTATTGGAAAACTGGGAATTAAAGCTTCTGAATTACTTTTAAGTAAGTTTGAAGAAACGAATGGACAAAAGGGAAGAATCAGTTTCCAAGTAAATGCAAAATATGATCGAGATACAAATAAAATTATTGAGCATGCCCAACAATTGAACAGTTTGATTCCCAATGCACAAATTAAAGCACCGACATCTAAAGCTGGGATCGCTGCATTTGAAGAACTCACGTATCAAGGAGTTTCTATTAATGCTACTGTTTCTTACACTGTTTCACAAGCAATCGCGGTTGCAGAGGCTGTGGAGCGTGGTTTAAAAAGAAGAGAAGCCGAAGGAAAAGATACCACAATGATGAGTCCGGTCTGTACTATTATGGCAGGGCGTCTTGATGATTATTTAAAAAAGGTTGTCAATGAACAAGGAATCATGTTAGATCCAGATGTACTTGAATGGGCAGGTGTGGCCGTCTCAAAAAAAGTATACCAAATCTTTAAAGAACGTGGGTATCGTACTAAAATGTTGATTGCCGCTTATCGAAATCACCTTCATTGGTCCCAACTTATTGGGGGTGATTTGATTCACACCATCCCTTATAGTTGGCAAGTTAAGTATAATAATTCCAGTATTGAGGTAAAAGATACAATCGCGGTTCCGGTGGAAACAAGAATTATGGAACAACTTCTATCACTTGAGGAGTTCCATAAAGCCTATGAAGAAAAGGGACTTAAGGAAGACGAGTTCCATCATTATGGTGCGTATCTAACCACAATCAATCAATTTTTAGAAGGTTATGATAGCTTGGTGGCGCTTATCAGAAAATATAGGATTAATTTTTAATAAAAAAAGGGAGCTGTAACTTTTGTAGTTACAACTCCCTTTTAGGTATTGGGTATGACTTCAACCAACTCGGCATGTACAATCAAACGTTCTGGACGCGTCCAAGAAGGATATTGACATGTGATTAAGGTTAAGGT
>CANRNG010000064.1 GCA_947631935.1 uncultured Erysipelothrix sp. | reverse complement strand
TTAGACCTTATAATGAGTATATTGAATTTGCGTTGATTGCGCATGGCGATGACAAACATATCTTTACTCAAAATGCGTCAAATAATTACTATACAAATGAGAACATGCTACCACGTATTCATGATGCTCAAGCGGATTATGAAAACTTACCCACTTTGGCACATAAAAATAAAATGATCCTATTATCCATTACCTCAATATTAACACTGGTGGGCTTATTGGGTGCGTGGTTTATCAATCGCTACGTTAAGAAACGATATAAGATGTACCAATCAGACCTATCCATTGATTATTTCAGAGACATTCCTTCTGAATTGGACGCAAACCTTGCTCGGAAATTGGTTTTTAGTAAACATGCTGATAAGGATGATTTGGGCGATGGCTATGCAGCCGCCATGTTGAGTCTGACTTATAAGGGCTATGTGACATTGGTTAAATTTGATGAACGTAAGGATTGGAGCAATGCGAATACCTGTATCCAGCTAAAAGAACTTACAGAAGGCATGCCTACCTTGACTCAAGTAGAATCTATCTACTATGAGTTAATCAAACGCCACGTCAACGTGAATCCAATCACGCTTAAGTCCTTTCAAGATAAAGTATCCAATGATTATGAATATACAACTAAGTTTGTGTCTCGGGTTAAAAAAGAATTAAATCAATCCGCTGTAAAAGAAAATTATTTCCAAAACCTCAAGTATAAAGCACCCAGAAAGATGATGCGGGGTTGGGCTGCTTTCTTTATTATCATCGGAATTTCAATTATGATTATCGGTAACTCAGTAATTTATAGCACACGCCTGGACTTGGCTTATGGAGCCTTCTTTATTTTGGGTGGTGGCTTGATTCTATTTGGAATCGGTATGATTGTCATTTCTAGAAAATACATTCTACTCACCCAATTTGGTGAAGATGAATACGTGAAGTGGTATGCACTTTACAACTTCTTAAATTCAGAAACCTTAATGAATGAAAGAACAGTCGTAGATTTGGTTATTTGGGAACAATATCTCATCTATGCAACGGCTTTTGGGATTTCAGATAAAGTAATTAAAGCCCTTAAAGTACGCGCACCTGAAGCCTTTATTCAAAGCAGTCCCATACTCTATCATTCATCATTTAGAAGTCATAATTTCTATCGAACTTCCAGTCGTTCATTCAGAACCGCAACCCGAAGTGCCACCTTTAGATCATCCAGTGGCGGTCATGGTGGTTATGGTGGGGGAGGCCGCGGTGGCGGTGGCGGTGGCGGGGGTCACTAAAAAAGCATAAACTGTAATTTATATTTAAATCATGCTTACCATAATAGAAGCATTACCATTCAGTATGTCATTGTGATGGTAATGCTTTTTTCTATGAATTTAAGGCTGACATCAAGTTTATACTTACCCAAAATAATGTGAGTAATACTCACTTTTTGAAGTGCCATCACAAAAAACTTGTGAAAGTTTGCGTGATTATTATCAAACTTTCAACATTATCAATTCATAGATCTAAAACAGTATAAAATTAATCATGATTTCATGATTTATTCACTTTATAAATATTGCTTTGGGCGTATGCTTGTAGTAGAAGTCGTGAAGTTATTCTCGAAGTAAAAGTGCCAAGTGTCTTTAAACTTAAATAAAGATAGATAGGGGGTTATGATATATGTGTATCGTAAGCATGAAAAACGGTGATTACTTGTTGAATCATCAGGCAACTTGAATGTAACCATTGCTTTTTGATAAAGTCAGAATCGATTATATATAGTAAATTGGAATATTAATTTTTAAAGAAAGAATGAAGGAATAAAATGTTATTAAAATCAACTAAGGGACTGGTGACTGTATGCGTAGCCATTCTATTAAGTTTACCATTGACTGCTAGTGCTGATTGGAATGATGATGATACAGAATTTCCAGTTGATTCCATGTATCAAATTTCCTATCAGCCTGAGGAGTTTGGTAAAATTAAAGTAGAAAAAAGTATTGATTTTTTAGGAATGAAATCTGATTTGTACCCAGAGTTTACGGACGAAGATTTGGCGGTAAGTAAACTCAAAGAATCGTATGATGAAGTTTTTGAATATTTAAGATTAGAATATGATTTACCAATTCTTACAGCTGATAGTTTCTATGACTATTATTATAGCTTTTTGGATTCCGCAAGTGAACCAGATTCTAAATACTACTATGAACATAGTCTGTTTAATTCAATCACTACATTTAAAGATATTTTTGAGAATAAAGATTCGAACAATGAGATTGAGTATATTTTAGATGAAATTAACAGTAATAACTTGAGAGATGCGAGTTTATCTGATTTGGCGTTACGTACATCGGGACTTGATGAAACATCAGTTTCAGATGAAGTATTACATTTGTACTACCTGATGCCTCTAACAAGTTATTTGGTTGAGCAGGGAGATAAGTTAGAAGGAATTATTGCTAAAGCCAATAGTAGAGATACGAATATAGTTGTACCAATGGGACTTTCTACCGGTGCAATAACCAAGGCTGTTAACTACGCTACCAAATACGCAGAATCCTACAATACTCCAATGTATGCTTATTATCCGGGGTCTGATTGCACAAATTTTACTTCACAAATACTTGAGGCAGCTGGTGTGAGTCAAGTTAAGCACACGAGTGAGCATTCTGGTTGGTGGCATACACGTAGTACAGTTAATACAAGCTATCCACCAGGATATTCTTATACACACGACCATTCAGTTAGTTGGATAAGAGCAAGCACATTTGCAAGATATATGGGTGTAGGGCCAGGCCGTGGACCTTCTCAATATAAACAATTTACACAACTTGCTGCTAGTGGCGACTTTATTGGAGTCGATGATGGTGGAGATGGGGATATTGATCATACAGGATTCATAACCGCGAAAGGTGCGCCAGATAACAAGGGTGTATATGATTTAAGAATTGCACAGCATACTAAAAATTATAACGCATGGACAAGTTCTGCTATAAATGAGTGGGAGAAGATGGATGCAAATGATAAATATTATTTTATTAGGTCATAATTGTCAGTAGAACTAGAGTTATTAGATTTTTCTAACCCACAATATTGCACGATAGTTTGCGGATATGTAAAAATGATGGTTATAATTTTACTATTAGAAAGAAGGTAATAGTATGATAAAAAAATGGATTATTCGAACAATCATCACAATGATTTGTATCATAGTGCTTGGATTTGTAGCGTATTTAATTGATGGTGTTAGACTTAGACACGAGAAACCACCGCTCCTTTCTATTAAAGTTAAAGAAACAGAAAGTAGTAAGACGTACTTAGGTCTAGGATATAAGGTCTATTACTCAGAAAATTCACATGGAGCGATATTATACATTTGGGACTTTTTTGAAGATTTAGAACCCCCACAAATCTATAATTCTGATAATGTTATTTATTATGTCAATTATAAATAACAATGTATAGTTATAGAGATTGTATCTTAGATTTGTTGATTATATTAAAAAAGATTGATTTGGGATTTGTGATTCAATACTTGAGTCACGAATCCCATTTTCAATCGTTAGTACAATAATAGGAGCTTTATCATCTGTGATGGTAATGCTTTTTCTTTATGTGTTACCCGATGTTTAATGAAATTTATCTTTTTTGGGTGGTTTTGGAATATTCATTAGCTTGGGTTCATTGAGGCCATCGTGAAGATAAATGGCGATGCCTTTCTTTTGAAATTTATAGAATATTTTTGCGAGATCTCGATGAATCTTGTCGGATCGAACCCAAATTTTTGTGATCCCTTGTTTTAAGAAGAAGTCAGCAGAAGGAATATCTTGGTCATAGAGATCCCATGAGTTATCAAATACAGCAGGACTCATTTTATGGCGCACCAAGCGGTTGGTGTCCAATAGGAATGCTGGGGTTGCTGGGTCACTGATTTGAATCGTCTTTAAGATATCTGTGGCCCATCTTAACGTTTCTTGAATACTGTGGTTATCGACCAAAGCCATCGCATTTTCTTGTGCGAGTGTACCATTATATAAAGGGATGGGGCGTATATTTTTTAAAGCTAAGGCCAACCCTTCTAAAATGGCGTCACTTCCTGGTAAATCAATAAAGATTGCTGTACCCTTGTCTAGATTATAATGAATGGGTGAAACAGGGTGATTGAGTTTTGAACTGACTTTATCAATTTCAATGAATAAAAGGGGCCGTACCCATGGGTACCATGGAGAATTTAAAGGGGCCCATATTTTATATATTTCTTTAGCGTTCATGGGGTCTCCTTTTTAATGATTACAGGAATGTCTTGGGCAAAGGAATCAATTCGTGGGGTGGTGTTCATCCTGGCATAATATCCAGCATGTTTGCCATCAACATAATAGGAACCAATGCAGACATGATAAGGAATATCATCTGATATCAGGGGTTTGCTTTCAAATTTCTTTTGTGCGATATATTTTTTTGGATGTTTCTTGACGTCTTTTAATATTTTTTGGTATTCATCATCTCTACAGGCTTCTTCAATACCAATGCCTTCGCCCACGCGACCCCAAATAGGCTTGTAAATAAAACCCGGTTTTAGTTCTTTTGATGGGCGTGTCTGAGGTAAGAGTTTTTTCCAAAGTGTTAAATCGGCCCCCAATGCTTCCAAATCTTCAAAGATAAAGGGGAAGGTCTTGGATTGTGTATAGATGGCGATGGGATGATTGTTGGAAAGGGTTGTGGTGTTAAAATAGCCAGACCAATGTTTGGGTTTAATGTCAACCATCCACTCTAAAGGTGCAAATCGGATAATCCCATCAATCAATCCTTCATTGTGATCAAGGATTGAGAAAGCTTGGTTATTTTTAAAGTGTAGGTGGTCTGCTGCCCCATAACAAATATCATAGCCCGTTTCTTTAAGTGCATCACCCAGATATTGCATCACTTGTCTATCATCACTATAAGAAGTACAGTGGACCATCATGAGTCGTTTACCAAGGGGAAGTCTTTTCTTAATGGCTTCAATCATGGACTGACCAAAACTTTGAAAATAATATAGTTCTGGATTATGCAAAGTATTGATTGCGATTTGGGGCATCAATGAGGCTTCAGCAAAACCACCTGGAACATCTGAATTCACTTCTGAAATCGCAAAGCCATCCGTCGTCGGGTGAAAATCAAAGCGCATTAAGCGAATGTGTTTTTCCTTTTCGTAGTTATCCATTAATAAAACATCTTTCCGCAATTTTTTGGGTAAAACCAAGTGTTTCACCAAGTGCTGATTTTTATGAATGACGTGTTCAGCTGCTTCAGTTTCCAACCCCAATGCGATGGTATCGTCTTTGAGTAATTGGTGTTCAGCTTCAGTTAAAACAAGAATATGTTGAGAGACCGTGTGATTGTCTAAAAACTGAGGATCCCACTTATAACCATCAAAGATAACATTTAATCGGTAATCTTCATACTTATTGGGGTCTATTTTTATGAGTTCCATGTCTTTTACCTAACTTTCATCTGTATTTATACTATATCAAAACAAAAAAAGGGAATGCAAATTGTTTTTCAAATATGATTGTGATACTATTTTTTTAAAGGAGATACTGGCGATGGTAAAATATATAGTAATTGGATTGGTTGTGGTTGTGGCTCTTTATGTGCTGGCGACCTATAATGCGTTGGTCAAAAGAAAGAATATGGTTTTGAATCAAAGAAGCCAAATTGATATTGAACTACAAAGACGCTTTGATTTAATTCCCAACTTGGTAGAAGTGGTCAAGGGTTATGCGAGTCATGAAAAATCGACTTTAGAAGATGTGGTCAATGCCAGATCCAACTATTTGGCATCAGGCAGCGATACTCAAGAAGCCCTCCAAGCGGACGCTCAATTAACAACGGCACTTTCTCGACTTTTTATGTTGGTGGAAAGTTATCCGGATTTAATGGCGAATACCAACTTCTTGAATCTTCAAAAAGAATTGGCCAACACTGAAAAGAAAATTGCATTTTCAAGACAGTTTTATAATGATTCTGTGAATAAAATGAATAACATGATTCAAATGTTTCCGTCCAATGTGGTCGCAAAACTCTTTGGGTATAAAGCAGAGCCATTCTTTGAGACTACCGATAAGGAACGCGCAAATATTTCAATTGATTTATAACAAAATAGAGGGAAACCTCTTTTTTATTTGATTAAACGTTGAATGTTGAAAGCAAAGTAAAGAATTAAGAAAAATAATGTATGGAAAAAGATGAATCTCAAGAAGTTAATAAAGGCTCCTTTTTGTTTGAAGTGATTGAATAGTTTTTTAATCATTTGAATGGGATGCACAATATCCCACGAGTTTAATCTAATCTCTCTACCCACAAAAATACCAATTGAAACAAGAATAAACAGTCCAATCGCAATGGCTGTTAAGTATACATGATCACTTAGGGAAATCGTTTTGGGATCAAAGTAAATTAAATAGAATAATTGAATCATTAAAATATTTACAAGTAAATTTAAGATACCAGATAAAGCGAAGGATAAGATTGAAATGATGTCATACCACATGGGGACGATATCGCCGTCCTTATCACGATGGTTTAGGTTAAGTTCCGTCACCAAATATCCAGAATTGGGTAAAAGTAAGAGCCATGCTATAAAACCCAAAATGACCAACACATTGGAGAGCGATAGCAACCAGTGGATGCTAAAAAAGACGCCAATATATCTCAAGAATATGAAAGTTGCCATGTTGAGTGTTAAAGCTAAAAAGGGTAAGACGGAGAGTTTGAAGTTCCAAATCATGGGACTGTAAAGTTCTGTATTAAACAATTTGGGTCTGAGCAAAATGGTAACCAACGCAAAGAGATTGAAGAGTAAGGTGGTCACAAACATATTGAGCATGATATCACTTCCTTTTCTTTGTATTATAACAAATTATACCAAAAAAAAGCAGAATCAGTCTTCTGCTTCAATAATTTTAATAAAGTCTTCTTTCATGAGGTTTGCGCCAAAGAGTTTTGTACCTGGTTCTAAAATGCGCCCTTGTTTGAGTTCGCCCAAATCCAGCGGATCAAATCCAAGGTCGGTGATGATTGTTTTAAGGGTTTCCTTTGCGTTTGAATCATCGGAGGCATAAGCGATGACTTTGGGTTTTTCTGAATGGCTTTCATATTCTAAGTCATGATAACCCATATGATTGAACGCTTTGATGATGTGTTTTGAATTCAATACTTGGGCAACCAGCTCAGAAGAGGAGATGCTGTTATCTTTGGGGATACGGGTTAGCCCATCCACTTCTTTCCAATAGTTCATCGCATCAATGATAATTTTATCTTCCAAGTGTTCAGTAGGGATGGTCTTCATTTTACTCAAGGGCAACGCCAAAAGAATGATATCGGCTTGTTGGGTTACTTCGATGTTGGTAAGGGGGGTTGCGCCTGGAACTAAAACCTCGATGGTTAAGGCAATCTTTTCAACAGACTTTGAACCGGCAATTAAAACGGGATATCCTGCCTTGATAAAGAGTCTACCCAACGAAGTACCCAATTTTCCTGCGCCTAAGATTCCAAGGGTGGGCTTATGACTCACTGAGTAATTCCTTGACACGGGGAATAACCACTTCACCATAGAGTTGAATGGTTTTAAAGCGATCTTTTTGCGGTTGACCACCCATCCCATAGATTAAGTCAAAACGACCAATTCCCATTTCTTTAATGA
>CANRNG010000063.1 GCA_947631935.1 uncultured Erysipelothrix sp. | reverse complement strand
TTCAAAATATTTCATATACATTTAAGACAGACTAAGCATCTTTTATTTGTACAATTGTTAGCATATAACAATGAGTACAAATAGGGATGCTTTTTTTGATGCTTAAAAATTAATGATATAATGCTCAAGTTTGGGTATGTTGAAAAAACTTGATAAAAAATAAGAGGTGGCTAAAAAAAATGATTCAACGTGAATTTATTTTGGGTTGCATAGGTGAATATAAAGGAAGAATGAGCGGTGCTAATATTTGAATTTTATTATATGTTCTCTTATGCACAAAAGACATAATTCCACGTGTAATTATGGATATGGATGGTAAATTTTCAGAGGATGTATTGAAATTACAATAGTAATCTGTATAATTTATTTGAATATCATTGAAACTTTATTCCATTGTTCTATAATGTAAATAGAATTGGAGGGCATCATGAATATTATCGTAAAAATCCAAGCAAATCTTTCTTCACTTACCAAGGTAGAAGAAAAAATTGCAATTTATATTTTGAATAATTTAGAAGTTGTAATCAATGAATCTGTACAAGCGGTCGCAAAACATACCCAGACATCTGCATCAGCAGTTGTGCGGTTAAGCAAAACTTTGGGATTCAATGGTTTTACAGATCTTAAACTTCAAATAGCGCGTGATTTAAGTCAACCGCGGTTTGAAGATTTTTCTGAAATGATTGAGAAAGAAGATAACATCGTGACTTTGATTAATAAAGCAGAGCACGCGAACCAAGCAACTTTTATGAAGGTGTATCGGCTCATTGATGCAAAAATTGTAGAAGCAGTTATTAATTTACTTGAACAATCTGAACGCATATTTGTGGTTGGACTGGGTGGATCATCCATTGCATGTGAAGACTTGTACCATAAATTTACACGTATAAACAAAAATTGTATTTATAATCAGGATTTTCATCTTTTATTGACGTCTTTAGCACATATTGAAGTTCAAGATACGGTTATTATTTTTTCGTATAGTGGTAAAACACGTGAAGCACTGATTGCCCAAGATTACGTTAAACAAAGAGGTGGAAAATCTGTGGCGATCACTTCTGATCCAAAAAGCCCACTGGCAAAGGCTTCAGATTTTACCTTACTCATTCCACAAGAAGAAAAAGAAATGCGATTGGGTGCAATCTCAAGCCGATTCGCTTTTTTAGCAGTTTCTGATTTACTTTATTTAGGTATGGCTAAAAACGATCTAGAAGATGTGACAGATAAGCTATATAACACAAGAATTCTATTGAAAAAACTAAGTCAGTAAATATTGATTATATAGTTCATAAGGAAATATTATTTCAAAGAGGGAAGAACAACAAAGAGGCATAACCTATGTTAATTATTTTCTCTTATCTTAAGAAAATCAAAGAATGACCTTTCAATCTATACTTCTGATGTCATACATATGTATTTTATCTGTGATATTTTTGTGATGTGCTATTAGAATACTACACTTAAACGTTCAGATGTGATAGAATTGTAGTAAGAAAGTGAGGAAGATATTATGAAAAAGTTTATTCCTTTAGCAATTTTAGCGAGTGCATTGGGTGCTGCCGCTGTCTATATTAAAAATAATAAAAAAGCAATTGACCGCACTTTAGAAGCCCTTGATGAGTTGAGTGAAACAGCAGAAGAAACGGTTGTTGAACTTTCTGAAGTAATTTTGGAAAATACTGAGGATTAATAATAATATGAATTTAAGAGTCGTAAGGCTCTTTTTTCTTGTTAATTTGATTGGGTATGGATGTGCAATAAAATTAATCAAATAAAGGGTGTAGCGAATTGGCGTTTTTATGAATTTCTGGTTCATATTTTCATGTTTAAACTCAGGGCTTTATTTGGTATAATAACAAGGATGAAAAGAGGTAATAACGTATGAAAGATAAACTCATTGAGCGCTTGGTACGCTACACAAAAATAAATACGCGTTCCAATCCGTATTCTGAAACCATTCCTTCCAGTGATATTCAATTTGATTTGGCGAAAATCTTAGTTGAAGAGTGTCAGCAGATTGGTCTTGAGGATGTGGTTATGAGTGAGGTGGGGGTTGTATATGCGACTTTAAAGTCAAACCTAAATAAAGTAGTACCTACCTTTGGTTTGATTGCGCATATGGATACTGCTGATTTTAATTCAATCAATGTGCAGCCTCGTATTATTGAAGATTATAATGGTGAAGACATTGTTTTAAATGAAATTGAAAATATTGTAACCAAAGTGAGTGATTTTCCAAGTCTTAAGAATCATGTAGGTAAAACATTGGTGGTGACCGATGGTCTTACGCTTCTTGGGGCTGATAATAAGGCGGGTATTGCGAACATTATGACTGCCATGGAGTATTTGGTTGATCATCCTGAAATACCGCATGGTGACGTTAGGATCGCTTTTACCATTGATGAGGAAATTGGAACCGGTGCTGAATCATTTGATGTCGAAGGCTTTAATGCCAGTTTTGCGTATACCGTTGATGGCGGTGCTGCAGGTGAGATGGAGTTTGAAACCTTTAATGCAGCCGCTGCTACATTGACATTCAAAGGAGTCTCAGTGCATCCAGGGACCGCAAAGGACACCATGATTAACGCGAATATATTGGTTCAAGAATTTATGAATAGTCTACCCGAAAATGAAAGACCTGAACATACTGAGAATTATGAAGGGTTTTATCTTGTGACTGATACCAAAGCAAGTATTGAAGATGGGACAGTCGAATTGATTATTCGTGATCATGATAAAGAAAAATTTGAAGCAAAGAAAGCCAACTTAGAAGCAATCGTTGCGCAAATGAATGGAAAGTATGGTGAAAATCGTGTTAACTTAGAGATGCACGACTCATACTATAATATGAAGGAAATTTTAAAGGATAATATGGAAGTGGTTGATTTGGCTAAAAAAGCCATTGAAAACGTGGGTTTAACACCCATTATTGAACCTGTAAGAGGGGGAACAGATGGCAGTCGTCTTTCATTTATGGGTTTGCCTACCCCTAATTTATTTACGGGTGGCGAAAACTTCCATGGCAAACATGAATTTGCGGTAATTGAAACCATGGCGCTTTCCACCAAGACCTTGATTGAGATTGCGCGCTTAGTAGCAACGGAGTGATAAATTTGAAACAAATAGAAATTAGAGATTTAGTCTTTTCATATGATGAAAAAGTCAATGCCTTGGATGGTGTTTCCATTGAAATACAAAAGGGAGACTATGTATCCATTATTGGTCATAATGGGAGTGGTAAAAGTACGCTTGCCAAACTTTTAATTGGCTTGATGGAAGTAAACCATGGAGAAATTCTTGTGGATGGTGAAGCTTTAACCATTGATAATGTTTATGAGATACGTAAAAAATTGGCCATTGTTTTCCAAAACCCTGACAACCAATTTATTGGATCCACAGTGAGAGATGACATTGCTTTTGGACTTGAGAATCGACAAGTTGAACCTAAAAAAATGGAAGCCATCATTGAAGCCTATGCAACACGTGTTGGGATGCAAGATTATTTGAACCATGAACCCACCAAACTTTCAGGTGGTCAAAAACAACGCGTTGCCATTGCAGGTGTTTTATCCATGCACCCAGAAGTGCTCATCTTGGATGAGGCTACCTCTATGCTGGATCCAAAGGGTAGAAAAGAAGTCAATGACTTGGTTCATGAACTGCATGAAGCCAAAGACATGACCATTTTATCTATTACCCATGATATTGAAGAAGCCATTATGAGTGATTATATTATTGTTATGAATCAAGGGAAAGTCTTTATGCAAGGCAAACCTGAAGAAATTCTCATTAAAATAGATGCTTTAACTGACATTGGTTTGGATATTCCTTTTTCAGTGAAGTTTTACTTAGATATGAAAGAAAAGGGTTATGATTTAAAAACCCCATATGATATGGAAGGGATGGTTGACATACTATGGCAATTAAATTCGAAAAAGTAAGTTATACATATGCACCCAACTCACCCTTTGCCCATGATGCGCTAAGATCTATTTCTACCCAAATTAAAAAAGGTAAATTAACTGCGATTGTGGGTGCGACCGGCAGTGGTAAAAGTACCCTGGTACAACACCTTAATGGTCTTTTACAACCCACAGAAGGGGAAGTACATATATTGGATCATACCTTCAAAGCAAATATGAAACCCAAGGGTCTCAAAGCCTTAAGACAAAAAGTGGGTTTTGTGTTTCAGTTTCCAGAAATGCAGCTCTTTGATGATACGATTTATAAAGATGTTTCCTTTGGTCCCACTAATTTTGGAATGCCAGAAGAGATTATTAAAGTCAATGTTGAACGTGCATTAAACCTAGTAGGTATTGAACCTGAGTTATGGGAGCGTTCGCCCTTAAACCTTTCTGGGGGTCAAAAAAGAAGGGTTGCGATTGCGGGTGTGCTTGCTACCAATCCTGAAATACTCGTTTTAGACGAGCCTACAGCAGGCCTTGATCCACAAGGTTCAAAAGATATGATGGCTTTGTTTGAAACCCTCAACCAAAAACACGATAAGACCATTGTGATGGTAACCCATGATATGGATCATGTCTTGAATTATTGTGAAGAGGTGATTGTTCTAGATGCTGGTGAAATTCTTTTTGAAGGAACAGCCAAAGCGTTTTTCCAAAATAAGATTTTATTGGATAAACTCGATATTGTGAAACCCAAAATTCTCCAACTACATGATAAGCTCATTGAAAAGGGATTTGATTTACCAGTAGACACTGATTTAGAAACCCTTACCCATCGCTTAATCAAGGAGGTATCCCAATGAAAAATATAGCACTGGGTCGTTATCTACCCCTTGACTCAATGATTCATCGTTTGGATCCGCGTATTAAAATCATGTCTATGATTTTCTTGATGATTGCCGTATTTATGGTCGGAGGCAACAATCCATTTGTAGCCTATGGCGTACTTTTGGTGGTATTACTGGGTAGTATTTTACTGGCCAAACTTACGATTGGTTATGTGATTAAAGCCATGAAACCGATGGTGTTTATGTTGGTTTTCTTAACCATAATTAATATATTTGCCTATAAAACAGGTCACGTATTGGTTACCATTGGTAGTTTTAAAATCTATTCTGATGCCATTGTAAATACACTGTTCATCGTATTTAGGTTGATGTTGATGATCATGATCACTACTCTTTTAACAGCCAGTACAGCGCCATTAGATTTAACCTTGGGTATTGAAGATTTACTCAAACCATTTAAAAAAATCGGAGTGCCTTCTCATGAAATTGCGATGATGATTTCAATTGCCCTTAGATTTATTCCAACTCTGATTGAAGATACACAACGCATCATGAATGCACAAGCGAGCCGCGGTGTTGATTTTCAAGAAGGTAAGTTAAAAGAAAAAATTGTAGGAATTGTTTCTCTCATCATACCGCTTTTTGTTTCTGCATATCATCGTGCTGAGGATCTGGCTGATGCCATGGAAGCCCGCGGATACCATCCTGGAAATCCCAGAACCCGATATAAACAACTTAAAATTAATAAAGTGGATATTCTCGTCTTAACTTTCAGCATTGCAATGTGCTTTGTTGTATACTTTGTGGGCCATGTTATTGTTATATAATGCGTCTTAAAGTCACGCTTTCTTATAATGGAAAGGATTTCCAAGGTTGGCAAATCCAACCCAAAGGACGCACAGTTCAAGATGAAATAGAAAAAATACTATCCTTGATGCATAAAGCGCCCACAACCATTTATGCATCAGGTAGAACAGATGCGGGTGTTCATGCCTTAAATCAAGTCTTTCATTTTGATTCTAATCTAAATATAGATCCCAATCACTGGAAACAAATCTTTAATAGACAACTTCCCGATGATATCTTTGTCAATAGTGTTGAAGCTGTATCGGACTTGTTCCATGCAAGATTTGATGCAAAGTTTAAGACATATCGCTATAAAATTAATGTAGGTGAGTTTGATGTATTCACCAAGGATACCCTTTACCAGTATAATAAACCCTTATCAATTGATATATTAAAAAAGGTATCCAATCTATTCATCGGTGAACATGATTTTACATCATTTAATAAAACAGAGTTGACAGTGATTAAAAATCAAGTCAAAGAAATTCTTTCCTTTGATATTTATCAAGAAGATGATGTTGTCGTTTTTGAAATCAAAGGGACAGGATTTCTAAGACATATGATTCGCATGCTGGTGGCTTCGTGTATTGCTTACCATGAAGGGAATATCTCTTTAGAGATGATAGAAGATGCCCTTCATCATCCTGATAAAACCAAAATAAAATTCAATATTCCTGGTACTGGACTCTATCTTGTATCTGTAGATTATTAAAGTAGAAAAAACCTCTATTAATGAGGTTTTTTCTAATCATTTTTATTTAACACGATAGTATGGTTTTTTGGGATTGATTTCTATGCCTTTGGCTAAGAAGAGCTCTTTGACAGTCACGAATTTGTAGCCTTGATCGCTCAGTGTTTCTAAGATACAATCCAAGCTTTCAACTGTTGAACCATATATTTCATGCATGACCACAATTGAACCGTCTTTGACGTATTGAGTTGTCGCTTTACAAATAGTAGAAGCATTTTTACTTTTCCAATCAAGTGAGTCTACATCCCAATTAATAATGGTAAAACCCAAACGCGATATTTGGTCTTTATGCATGTTGCCATAGGGGGGTCTGACTTGGAGGCTTTCGTCATAGCCAGATGCATCTTTTACAAGTGTTTCTGTTTTTATGAGTTCTTCTATAATTTCTGCATCAGTCAGTTTATGGAAGTTTGGGTGTGAGTATGAATGGTTTGCGATTTGGTGTCCGCGATCAAGTACATCAACAATGACTTGTTCACGTCCTGGGATTCTTTGTCCAACAACAAAGAAGGTTGCTTGTCCCGAGTATGCTTCGAATTTATCCATAATTTGATAGGCATAGGTTTCATGAGGTCCATCATCGAAGGTGAGTGCTACCATTTTGGTGTCCTCATATCCATAATCTAAATAAGTGGAAGCAATGGCCTTATCTACGGGCTCTGTGTTTCCAAGGGATAGTTTTAAATAGTTTGGGTGTTCAGTGTATTTAAAGGGGATACTTTGGTTCATATAGTTGAAGATTAAAATGTTCTCGGTAAGATACAAATCCTCAAAGGTGTTATCCAATTTAATTTTCCGAATATTAGCTTGATTTTTATTCAAATTTATATTGTCTCTTAGGTGTTGGGTAAGCAAGCGGATTGCTTTGGGTTTAAAGATATCTGTATTGATAAAAGTTTGATTGTCAACATCATAAACCCTAGATGTCCGATTAACCACTTGATTGTTTTCAAGTGTATCCAATTGAATGGATAGGTAGCGTTCTTGAACGTTGTTAATGGAATATAATTGTTTGATTTGTTGTTTATTTTCAGGGTCAGTGGTTGGTTGGGATGGATAGGTTTTTAACGTGTGATTCATTTGGGATTTAATCCATTGGTCAATCGTATCTATATTTGTGTCGGGATAATGAAGAACATAGTAAGCGTCTTTGTTGGTTTGTTTGAGTATTTGATGTTTTCCTAATTTAGGGTCTATTTCATAATCGTCAGAAAAATCTAACAATTCTTTCGGATAATCGGATTTATATAGTTCTTGAACGCCAAAAAAAATCCCCAGGGCTATAGCAGTGATGATTCCCAGTAAGATGGTTATTTTTATTGGTGTTGAAATTTTCTTTATTTGCATTTTGGTACCCCTTTTTATTTAATATAATCATAACACTTAAATTGGAATTAGAATAGAAGTTTTAGTATGGACATTGAGTCGGTAAAAGGTTATGATTGGAATACAAAAGTTTTATACGTGAATAAATTGAAATTAAGCAATTTCACTGTCAACGGAAAAAGAAAATGTCTCAATTT
>CANRNG010000062.1 GCA_947631935.1 uncultured Erysipelothrix sp. | reverse complement strand
TTGTGGTGGTCTACCATCACAACCAATGTATCCTTATTGAGTAACTCAAAGGCTTCCTTGGTGCTGATTAATTTATGGTTTTCTAAGAAGGCATCTTGGTTAACTACCATTGCTTGTTGTAACTTCGTTTCAATATCATCTTTTTCAACAATAATATACGCTTTCTTGTTGTAAACTGAAGTCAAAGCAGAAATTCCAATGGCTGAACCCATACAGTCAAAATCCATCATTTTATGTCCAACAATAATCACATTGGATGCAAGGTTGATGAGTCCGCCTAAATTTTGGGCCAAAACACGCACTCTAACTTTGGAGCGTTTTTCAACCGCATCCACAGATCCGCCATAGTAACGCATCGTTTCTGACTTGGTATTAATGGCGACTTGGTCCCCACCACGGCTTTGTGCAAGCTCAAGGGCATCGTTGGCCATTTCCTCGAGTTCTTTAAAGTTACGGGACTTGCGTGCAAAACTTAAGGATAGGGTAATATTGGTATCGAGTTTTGAGGATTCTTTTCGAATTTTGTTTAAAATTCCAAATCGATCCGTTTCTAAATCTTTAAATATTTTTTCATTCAATAAGAGTAAGTAGCGATCTTGGCGTAAGCGACGGATTAAAATATTGTGCTTATTGGCCCAATTAACAACGGCTTGGCGGATGTTTAAGTCCATCGTTGCGATGGTTTGTTCTTCTACGTAGGCTGTTGTTTCTTCATAGTTATCCAAGTAAGCAAATCCCAAGACCACTTCATTATCTTCAAGAGTCCGTTTTAGTTTTCCTACTTCGGTTTTTTCTTGCATGACAAGGACACCCTTTGAACTTAAGTGAGTTACTTCAAATATGTATTCATCCACATCTATCAACATGGTCAGGTTGGGATTTTCTACTGCTTTTGTAAGGGTTGGGAATACATCTAAAAGTGATGCTCCAATATAGTTTAAGTTGTAGTCTTCAAATATTTCACTCATCCAAGTAATGGTTCTATTTTCGTCGTATGTAATGATTCCTGTTCTTGCAAAAGCAAAGGCTTCACCGGATTCTCTTCCCAGGGTTCTTGTGACAGTCATCACGCGTTCTTGGTAAGATTTAACCGCAATGGTAAACACGAGAAAAATCACCAATAAGTTGATGAGAATGATCAAGTATTGGACTATAAATAAGTAGTTTGGAATAAAGACTTGAAATATGGCCAATAAGACCAATTCAACGACACCCATTGCGATTAACTGGGTTTTATATTTTTCGAATTTTTCGAGCATAGGCATCCCCTTTTTGATGTATCTAGTTTATCACATCGACTTATACTTTTCTATGAAGTTTCATTCTTTGCGTTATAAATTCGGATGCAAGGGTAATGATCAATGTTTCAAGAATCATACTCACCACAATCACACCGATCGCCAGGATGTTAATAAGGTTAGCGTCTGTGATGTTTAGAAATGTGATGATTTCTTGTTTGGTGAGTTCAAAACTCAAACCAAATAGACTGCCAAATCCTGTAATCATTACAATCCAACATAGCGTCACCCCAAAGAATAAAAATAAAAATTTTAAATATTTATTTAAATTGGTTTTTGAAACCCCCACATAGATTACCGCAATCAACCCATACATCAACATCAAGATGGTTGTGGATAATTGCCCTGGAAATATCGCCACCAGTAAAACCGTTACCACATAAACCAATATTGTTTCTTTGATTGAATAATAGATGCCATAAACAATTAAAGGCAAGGGTAAAAAGGACATTAAAAACCCAGCAACCAACCTGTCTACTAATAATAGCATGACAGAGAGTGTTGCAGTGATGGCACCGTCGGTAATACTCCGTGTTGTTTTTCGCATAAATATCTCCTAAAAACACAAAACCCCTTCAGATTGATGAAGAGGTTAGTTTTTTTAATTTTCTGTAACGTATGGAAGTAAAGCCATTTGACGTGCACGTTTAATTGCTGTTGCAAGTGGACGTTGGTATTTAGCTTTTGTTCCGGTTACGCGTCTAGGAATGATTTTCCCATTTGAACCAATAAAACGTTTCAAGAGTTCGATATCTTTGTAGTCGATATAGTCTACTTTATTTTTTGTAAAGTAGCAAACCTTGCGTTTCGGTCCGCGAAACTTTCTAAATGACATTTTTATTTCTCCTTTTAAAATGGAAGGTCATCATTGGTAATGTCTAAAATTGGCTCATCATCTTGCTTAGCCGTTTGTGTTTGACTAAATGATGGTGCGACATCGGGTTGATACCCTGGATCAAAGTCACTGCCTCTAGAATTACGAGGTTCAAGTGCTTGGACTGTGTCACAGACCACTTCTTGGACATATACATTTTGTCCTTCTCTATTTTCATAGGATCTCGATTGAATTCTACCCTCTACACCCAATAAAGCGCCTTTTTTAATGTAGTTTGCTAAAAAGTCAGCTGATTGGTTCCAAGCAACACAGTTAATAAAGTCTGCTTGGTCTTGTTCGCCAAAACGGCGATTGCATGCAACGGTAAAACTCACTACGGAGTTCCCATTTTGTGTTTTTCTCAATTCTGGGTCTCGTGTAATACGGCCCACCAATATTGTTCGATTAATCATGTAATCTCACCTCTTCAATTAGATTTTCTCGTCTAGTCTAACAATCATATGACGAATTACGTCACGGTTAATGCGAGTCAAACGATCAAATTCATTGATCGCTTCATCACCTGAGGTAAAAGTTGTAACAACATAATATCCTTTTGTTATGTGATCAATTTCGTATGCTAGGTCACGTAAACCCCATTCATCGACTTTTTCAATAGTAGCACCATTGTTTGTCAAGATTCCGTGTAATTGCTCAATTAAAGCGTTACGGTTTTCTTCTTCGATGTGTGGTTTTACGATGTACATTAATTCATACTGTCTCATCAGTACACCTCCTTCTGGTCTGTCGGGCATTGCTGCCAAGGAAAAAACTACTTATTTCCGTTCCTATACTATACCAAAAGAATATGTCTTTGTAAACCTGTACCCCTAATAAATATCCCAGCAGTCCTTATTATCCTAAAATTATTTTTTTTCTTTTAAAACATAGCGTACATTGCGTACATCACCCTCAACAACCGCAATCTTTTCATCAGAAACACGAGACACCAATTCTGCATCATCCAGGATGTTCAGTTTCAAACTTTTCGCAATAGAATAACACTTTAAAATAAAATTTGTTTTAAAGGCTTGGGGTGTTTGGGTTTGCATATAGTTACGACGCACAATATCCGTCACATACCCATCTTCAACCTGAAGTAAGGTTCCCTTGGGTTTAATGGCCAATACACATGCTTGTTCATTTTCCATTTTCTCCAAAATTCGGTCAATATACTCTGATCGAACCCACGGACGCACACCATCATGAATTAAAACCACATCTTCACCCACAGCAGTCAAACCTAAGAGTACACTCTCCGCACGGGTGTTACCACTTTTAACGTGAATGATTTTACCTGAATCATGGGCTTGAACAAGCTTCTGAAGGTCTGCAGAGTTTGTAACAATCACAATTTGTTTACAACGGGCATCATTAAGAAACACCGAAACAGACTTATCTAACACAGATTGACCTTTATCAATTTTTGCCAATGCTTTTCGATAACTGATCCCCTGTGCAGCTTTCTTTCCAGCTGCAAGAATTAATGCTGAATAATTCATGTAATACCTCCGTTTAATTGTTAATAGTCTACCATTTTGAGCCATTTGATTCAAACATTATTATGATAAAACTGATATCATACGATTAATGGCCTTCTTCCTTTACTTTTACATTAAAAAAGGCTATTATAACTAAGGTTAATTCAATTCGAACGTATAAAACACTTCAGAAGCACAGTTATATCATGCTTCTATTTTTTTGCCCAAAACGATAAGGAGACTTTAATGCCATTTGAAAAATTGGGAATCAGTGCACCCATTATAAAAGCACTCAAGGAAGCTGGATATACCTATCCAACTGCCATTCAAAAGAAAGCCATACCCGAAGCCCTAAAAGGAAAAGATATTTTAGGTTTGGCTCAAACAGGTACAGGGAAAACCGCTGCTTTTGCGGTACCCACATTACAATTACTATCCAACACAAAACCCAATAAAAGAAAGATTAGATCTTTAATTTTAACACCCACAAGAGAGTTGGCTATCCAAATTCATGATAGCTTTAAGACCTATGGACATTACCTACCCCTGAAATCTACCGTTATCTTTGGTGGTGTGGGTCAAGGTAAACAAGTCAACGCACTTAGAAGTGGTGTTGATATTCTAATCGCAACACCCGGTCGTCTCAACGATTTAATCGGCCAAGGTTATGTGGATTTATCCACAGTCGAAATTTTCACCCTTGATGAAGCCGATAGAATGCTTGATATGGGATTTATTCATGATATTAAAAAACTGATTAAAATCCTACCGACCCATAAGCAAACCTTGCTTTTCTCAGCAACCATGCCCAAAGAAATCCAAGAGATTGTGAACACTTTGCTCAAAGATCCAATTACAGTTTCAGTATCCCCTGTTTCTTCAACCGTGGATACCATTAAACAATATGTATACTTTGTGGATAAAAAACAAAAATCTAATTTACTGATTAATTTACTAAAGAAAGACATCCCTGGTTCCGTTCTTGTTTTTACCCGCACAAAACATGGTGCTGATAAAGTGGTAAAGGATCTCAACAAAGAAAAGATTACTGCCCTTGCGATTCATGGTAACAAATCCCAAAACGCAAGACAAAGAGCCCTTCAAAACTTCAAGGATTATAAGACACAAGTTCTGGTCGCTACCGATATTGCATCCAGAGGGATTGATATTCATGAGCTGTCCCATGTCATTAATTATGATCTTCCAGAAGAATCTGAAAGCTATGTACACCGTATTGGTAGAACAGGGCGTGCAGGCAATGAAGGAGAAGCCATTTCATTTTGTAGTTTCCAAGAAAAAAACTTACTTAAAGATATTGAAAAGCTAACGCAACAAAAAATTGAAGTTTTAACCCATGCTGCTTTTCCAATGGAAGATACAACGCCCAAACAAAAACCAAAACAAAAAAATGCCAGACCCAAACAAAACAATCAAAAACGCAGGAGTCCAAAACGTCATGGATCCAAATATTAGAAAAAATATATTTGTTGGACAATCTGTTCAAGTCGTGAAAAAACAAGACCAACGTACTGGTAAATTAACCGCAGGTATCGTGTCTAAAATCCTAACAAATTCCCCCAACCATCCACATGGTATTAAAGTAATGCTAGAGGATGGACAAGTGGGACGGGTTAAAGTCATTTAATAAGAGGCAATGCCTCTTTTTTCATAGTGTGAAGGCGTGTCTATGTTAGCTATTTCTCTTGAGTCATATTATAAATTATAATGAAATCCGTTCCCATCCCTATCCCAAAGGAAGGGGAAGCCCTGGTGCGTCTTTTAAGAACCAGTTTGAACCTAGCAGACCTTGATTTTGTTAATGGACATCCTTTAGTCCGCTTTACCGGACCTTTTAAACCCTGATATCCCATCTTGGGTTCTGATTGTATTGGTATCATTGAATCCATAAATGGTTCTTCCCCAACCCATAAAATTAACGACAAAGTCTTCGTCATTGGGGCCGGGGGTGGTATTGGCACAATCTAGGTTCAACTTTTTAAAACTTAAAAACGCCACCATTACTGCATTTGATAAAGAAGAGAAACATGCCCTCCTAAAACAAATGGGGGTATCTGAAACGTATGACTATCGCCAAATTAACTATATTGACCAAGACGTTACCTACGATTATGTATTTGATTTAAATTGTGTAATTAAACTAAGAGATGTCCTAAAAACTGTATAACCAAAAGGATCCTTCATCATGTTGAATGGCACACCTAAAAATATCATAAAGACACTCCTCTTTGGTTAGGCACTCTCTAAAATCTACAATAAGAAAATAGCTATGGGTAAATACGAAACCAATAGACATGAAGACTTTAATACATTGGGTGAACTGCTTTTAAACCAAGAAATCACCCCCATCATTGACACCTTCATCCCCCTTGAAAAAAACCATCCAAGGTCTTCAAACCCTACAAGCTGGCTACATTAAGGGTAAGATCGTCATTGACTTTGAAAAGGTTTGAGTATACCCCTATTACATTCACTTTATGCTATAATTTTATATAGGTGATATCATGATACTAGAAATTAAAGATGCCAACCAAAAAGCGACCATCGTTGCGGAAGTGCTTTTAGATTTACCCGAATGGTTTGGGCTACCCGAAAGTACACAAGCATATATCGACCAGTCCAAAGACCTCCCACTTTTCGCGGCTACTCGCAACAATGAAATTACAGGGTTTATCACACTCAAAGAAACAAGCACAGAGACAGCTGAAATTCATTGTATGGGCATTAAGAAAAAGTACCATCGCCTTGGCATTGGCACCCAACTTCACCAAGCCATTGAATCCTACGCAAAATCTAAGTATAAATATTTACAAGTAAAAACCGTCGATGAAGGTCATTATAAAGAATATGACCAAACCATCGCATTTTACCAAAAGATGGGATTTTCCAAACTCGAAGTCTTTCCCACACTCTGGGACGCATGGAACCCTTGTTTAATTTTAATCAAAGCTTTATAAAAAAACAGCGCCGCGTACGCTGTTATTTTTTTAGAAAGTCTTCTAAATTCACACTGTGATTGTATTTAATGGAAGCGACCTTATCTTTCTCTATGATGGCCTTAGTTAAGTCAATACCATTAAGACACGCAATCGCAACCGTATAATGGATCACATCTACCAATTCTTTTTCAAGTGACGTATCTTTTGAATCAAGCTTTCTACCATCCATCACATTAATAGCCTCTGCCACTTCACCCACTTCTTCTACCAGTTTCATGAACAGTGATTGACTTGCTTTACTATCGAAGGGATATCTTTCCTTTAGGTATTGTTGAAGTTTTTCTATGGTTAATGGGTTCATATTATGCTCCTTTATCTTTGATTTATCTATTCTAAGGTAATTCTTATTATTTTTAAAGAGCATTTTAAAAAATGTTCTTACTAGAGGCTATAAGTTATAGACGCCCTCGACGTATCAAGAATTCATTTCATATATACCACTGAATTCACTTAACTTCTTGATTAGAATTTCACTTTGGTGCTATGATGAATTCAAAAGGGAGGAAAAATCGATATGGGATTTTGGGATGAACTTGAAAAAGAGTCTTCTTTTTCAACAGCTTCAGGTAATAATTTACCTTATGTTGTCATGCAAGTTACCTTAAAGGAAAAGTTTTTGGGAACCGGTTCTGGTAATCTAAGTGAACTTGAAGATGTTATTAATAACCAAGTTAAAAAAGGTTATCGTTTACACACTATCACAACTTCTAACGGTGGTAGTAAAGGCTTCGTTGGCGGCGATCGTATCCAAGCAACTTTAGTTTTTGAAAGAATTTGATTTAGTATCATAAAAAAGCCGAGATTTTTATTCTTGGCTTTTTTTAAAACACGAGAAACATGAAATGAATCCTATGGTACTAATCGTCCATTTTTACTTCATAAATGAAACAAGGTCTAGATTATTAACATCTGTTAAACCATTTCTCTCATAAAAATCAATGGTATTTTTAATGTTCTTTGTTAACAGTAGAACCTGACGTATATCTTTATATTCCTCCAGTATTGCTTGGAGTAAATAACTCCCAATACCATTATGTTGATACTTCGTTACAACCAATACATCCTGAATATAAATAATTGTATGATCATCACCCACAACCCTTGCGAGCGCGACCAATTCAGAGTCATCCCAAACTGTCCAGACCTTTAGGGAATTTGAGACAGTTTTTTACAATTTATCCAAGTCATTTGTATATGCAGCCCAACCAACATCATCATAAAGAAGTTTCAAGTCGTTTTGTTCTGGAATTATATTCGTTTTCACTTGGAATTTATCGTTTATCTTTATGTTATTCATCATAACCTCCTGG
>CANRNG010000061.1 GCA_947631935.1 uncultured Erysipelothrix sp. | reverse complement strand
GTCCACTTCACTTAGAAACAACCTTGACCCGTGCTAAATTTGACGAAATGACTAAAAAATTGGTAGAACGTACCTTAGTTCCAGTGCGTCAAGCATTAAAAGATGCAGGCTTAACTAGAAATGATATTCACCAAGTATTACTTGTGGGTGGATCAACCCGTATCCCTGCTGTTGTAGATGCAGTTAAAAACGAATTGGGCAAAGAACCCAATAAATCGGTCAACCCTGATGAAGTGGTTGCCATGGGTGCTGCCATTCAAGGTGGCGTTATCGCTGGGGATGTTAAAGATGTATTACTCTTAGATGTAACACCTTTATCCTTAGGTATTGAGACCATGGGTGGTGTGATGACAGTTCTAATCGATAGAAACACAACCATTCCAACCTCTAAATCACAAGTATTTTCAACAGCTGCAGATAACCAACCTGCTGTAGATATTAATGTGTTACAAGGGGAACGTCCCATGGCAAAAGACAACAAACAATTGGGTGTATTTAAACTCGATGGTATTGCACCAGCGCCACGTGGTATCCCTCAAATTGAAGTAACCTTTGATATTGACGTAAACGGAATTGTAAACGTATCGGCCCTTGATAAAGGAACCAATAAGAAACAATCCATTACCATTCAAAACTCCTCAGGATTGAGTGAGGCAGAAATTGAAAGAATGGTTAAGGAAGCTGAAGAGCACGCAGAAGAAGATGCTAAATTTAAAGAAGCAGCAGAACTTAGAAACCGTGCAGAGCAATTTATTCACCAAGTGAATACAACCTTAAATGAAAAAGATGCTAACATCACGGATGAACAACGCAAAGAAGTTGAAGCCCTTCGTGATGAGCTACAAACTGCTTTAGACAACAATGATACAGATGTATTAAAAGAAAAATTAGACGCGCTTGAACAAGCTGCACAAGCCATGGCACAACAAATGTACCAACAACAAGAGGGTGCAAGTGCTGGAACAAATGCGGATGATGATGTTGTGGATGCAGACTTTGAAGAAAAGAATTAAACAGATTAAATAACTTGCGGAGGTGATCATATGGCTCAAAAAAGGGATTACTATGAAATATTAGAAATCAGCAAGTCCGCAAGTGATGCGGACATCAAAAAAGCATACCGTAAACTTGCTAAAAAGTATCATCCAGATGTAAACAAGGATACAGATGCAGAAAGCAAGTTTAAAGAAGTCCAAGAAGCCTATGACGTATTGGGAAATGCACAAAAGCGCAGCCAATATGATCAATTCGGCCATGCTGCCTTCGACCAAAATGGCGGGGCAGGTGGCTTTGGAGGCTTTGGTTCCATGGATGACATATTCAGTCAATTCTTCGGTGGCTTTGGGGGCGGCTCTCGTCAATCCCAAAATCAGCCAAGAAGGGGTCGTGATCGTTTCATGACCATGAAAATTGATTTTATGGAAGCCATTTTTGGAACTGTAAAAACAATTAAACTCAATGTTGATGAAGAGTGCCACGCCTGTCATGGCAGTGGCGCCCATTCATCAAGAGATATTCAAACTTGTACTACCTGTCATGGTTCAGGGCATGTAAAGACCCAACAAAGAACCCCTTTTGGTGTGTTTGAGTCTTCAGCAACCTGTTCAACCTGTCAAGGGACTGGTAAAACCATTTCTAAATACTGCGAAGTATGTCATGGAAAAGGTTACAATTCAAAAGTTGTCGATGTAGAAATTAAAATTCCAGAAGGCATTACCTCAGGTCAACAACTACGCGTTAACGGTAAAGGCGAACGCGGCGATAAAGGTGGACCCCATGGTGACCTCTATGTTGAAATCAATGTGATGCCCCATGCCTACTTTAAACGCAGTGGCAATGATATCCATATTGAAATTCCAATCTCAGTTGTGGATGCAACGCTGGGAACTGCAATCGATGTACCGACTGTATCGGGAGATGTTTCATTGAATATTCCAGCAGGAACACAGCCCAACACCAAATTTAGAATGCGAGGAAAAGGGGTTAAAGACCTCAGATCTTCACGTTATGGTGACCAGTATGTGGAAATCAAGATTGAAATTCCAAAAAAATTAAACAAATCAGAAAAGGATTTATATGAATCTTTAAGAAAACAAGATAAGAGTGAATCCCCATTTCAACGATTTAAAAAAGCATTTAAGTGACAAATATGTCACTTTTCTTAAAAGAATATATTAGCACTCAGTATATTAAAGTGCCAAAAGGAGGGATACTATGAACTATACTGACAAACTCAATGAACTACTCAATCAAGCCTATCAAAAAGCTTTGACCATGCGTCATGCCACCTTAACTTCAGCCCATATATTGTCTGCCATCATGCAAGACAATAATTTTAAAGATGTTTTTGAAGGGGTCGAGGATCTTGATCCAAAGCTTGATAACTATTTAAACAATCTACCCAATGTCAGTGGTGCCCAAATTTCGATGGCACAAGAAGCCCAAAGTGCACTCCAACGTGGGGTTACGTATGCCACCAAGCATAAAGACGCAGTCTTAACTGTCTATGCCTTGGTTCAAGGTATTGTTGAAGGTGAGCTTGAGTTTCTTGATAAACAAACACGCAAAACGATTATGAAAAACATTGAATCCATTCGGGGTGATAAAGTCTTTGACTCTGAAACCGCTGAAAACCAACTCAATGCGTTATTAAAGTATGGTCGGGATATGGTGAAAGATGTTAAGGATGGAAAAGTAGACCCCATTATTGGGCGCGACGATGAAATTCGGCGTGTCGTCCAAATTTTATCCAGAAAAACCAAAAACAACCCTGTCTTAATCGGTGAACCAGGGGTTGGTAAAACTGCGATAGTAGAAGGCTTGGCTTGGCGTATTATGCGTAATGACGTTCCTTTCAGTCTTCGCAATAAACAATTGATAGAACTTGATATGGGCGCATTAATTGCCGGTGCCAAATACCGCGGTGAATTTGAGGAAAGACTCAAAGCAGTTTTAAATGAAGTCAAAGAGAAGGAAGGCCAAATTATCCTTTTTATAGATGAGCTTCATAATTTAGTTGGAGCCGGTAAAACTGAAGGATCCATGGACGCGGCCAATTTACTCAAACCCATGCTAGCAAGAGGAGAATTACATCTCATCGGAGCAACAACCTTCAGTGAATACCGTCAACACATTGAAAAAGATGCTGCTTTGGAACGACGATTCCAAAGAGTTAATGTGGATGAACCGACGATTGATGATACCATTTCCATCCTCAGAGGTCTAAAAGATCGTTTTGAGAGTCATCATGGGGTGAAGATTTTGGATGAAGCCATTGTTGCTTCTGCCAAACTATCCAGTCGTTATATAACCGATCGATTCTTACCCGATAAAGCCATCGACCTCATTGATGAGGCCTGTGCATCCATTCGCGTTGAAATGGAATCGATGCCTGAAGAGCTGGATGAATTGAATCGAAAGATCAAACAACTTGAGATCGAAGAAATGGCCCTCAAAAAAGAAACCGACATAAAAACATTAGAACGTTTGGATGAAATTGTTGAAGAGTTGGTAAGCCTTCGCACCATTTATCAAGATAAATATGCGATTTGGGAAAAAGAAAAACAAAAACTAGACGAAGTCAAAAGTGCTAAAGAAAATTTGGAAAAAGCAAGACTTGATTTTGAACGTGCTCAAAATGACGCACGCTACGAAGAAGCTGCACGACTCCAATACGAGACCATTCCTCATTTAGAAAAAATTATCAAAAATGATGTATCCGATACAACCATGATTCAAGAGGTGGTTAATGAGGAGATGATTGCCCAAATTGTATCCAAGTGGACGCACATCGATGTTTCCAAATTGGTAGACAGTGAACGCAGTAAAATCTTAAACCTTAAATCCATTTTACAAACAAGAGTCAAAGGTCAAGATGCGGCTTTAGAAAAAGTTGGAAATACTATATTAAGAGCGAAAGCTCAAATTCAAGATGAGAATCGACCCTTGGGATCTTTTATGTTCTTGGGTCCCACAGGTGTGGGTAAAACTGAAGTGGCCAAGGCTTTGGCTGAACAACTCTTCGATGATGAATCCCATATCATGAGACTGGATATGAGTGAGTATATGGAAAAACACTCTGTGTCACGTTTGATTGGGGCACCTCCAGGATATGTGGGGTATGACCAAGGCGGTCAACTCACTGAAATGGTACGAAGACACCCCTATAGTATCGTCTTATTAGATGAGATTGAAAAAGCTCATGTGGAAGTCTTTAATGTACTTTTACAGATCCTTGATGAAGGGCAACTCACCGACTCTAAAGGCGTTACAGTCGACTTTAAAAATACAATCATCATTATGACTTCAAATTTGGGAAGCCAATACGCTTTTGAACAAGATTTAAGTAAACGTAATGATCATTATGAAATGGCTGTTAAAGCACACTTCAAACCTGAGTTTATAAATAGAATTGATGAAATCATTGTATTCAATGCTTTGGATCACACTATCTTAATAGAAGTTGCCCAAAAATTCATCAATGAACTCATTGAAAGAGTTTCAAACCGTGGTTTTGAGTTAAAAGTATCTGACGAAGCCATCCATCAGATTGTTGAAAAAGGATCTGATCCAGTCTATGGGGCACGACCCATGAAACGTTTCATTCAAAATGAAATCGAAACTGCCATTGCGACTTTGATTTTAGAAGATGTAATGGATGATACCCATTATATCGATGTTGATGTCGAAAATGATATCTTTGTTGTGACTCCTAAAAATAAAGCACAAAGCCTTCACTAGCTTTGTGCTTTTACTTATATTAGAAGTTCCAATTCAATTTTATTAAGAATTTCTATTTTTCTTTGACCTTCCATTTTAATAATACCATCATTTTGTAAGGTCGAAAGACGCCGACTTAGGGTTTCTGAGGTTGTTCCCAATAAGGAAGCCAAGTCTTTTTTTGAGTAGGGTAACACAAATTTACTTTTACCATCGGCCAATTCCAAAAGTTTCTTTGCGATGCGACTTTCAATGTCTAAAGTTCCCAAATTCTCGAGTGAATCTTCTGTTTCATAAAGTCTTAAGGAAACAGCTTCTAAGAGCTTTATTGCCATATCTGGATGCTTTAAAAGTAAGGTTTTAAAAGCATCGCCTTCTATTACACAAATCTCACAATTCATTAAAGCGGCCCCAAAGCTTTGGTGGGTCTCATCTAGAAATAATGACAGTTCCCCTGTAAAAGAACCCGGTTTTAAAGTACGAATAATTTGTTCTTTACCGTCTTTAGAATATCGACTTAACTTAACCACCCCTTCATGCACAATCATCAAATCCTGTGATTTGGAACCTTGTGTAAATAAGAGATCTCCTTTATTTAAATATTTGGATTTTGAAATGGCCGCAATGGCTTCTTTTTCTGAATCACTGAGGCGTTTAAACATGGGAACTAAATTGATACAGGCTTTATGTTTCATTTAAATCATCCTTTTCTAATACAAAATTGACTTCCATTAATTATATATTCTTAGTTCTATTATATACTACAAATGAAGGAAGTACATGGATAATGTTTAAAATCTATAGATTATTGAAACGCCATGCCAATTCATTAATGTGGATGGCGGTGGTAATCACGGTAGTAGGATTTATGTTAGATAAGGTTGGACTCAGTTCCACTCAATACTATATTTTGGCTACTTTAATTGCAGGAACTCCCATCTTAATGCGTGCCATATCCAGTTTACAATTCAGCATTATTGGGATAGAAGTTTTCGTTAGTATTGCGGTGGTGGGTGCTTTGTGCATTCATGAATATTCTGAAGCAACCATTGTGACGACTTTGTTTCAGTTGGGAGATTATCTTGAACGCAAAGCTTTGAGGAAGACTCAGAGTGAAATTCAATCTTTAATTTCACTCAAACCAAAAGTGGCGCATAAGTTTATAGCGGGTGAAATTAAAGCAGTTACGATTGAAGATGTGGTCATAGATGATCTATTGGTCGTGCGTGCAGGATCGTCTGTTCCAGTAGATGGTGTGATTGTTAAGGGTGAAGGCGCATTGAATGAAGCAAGCATAACAGGAGAATCTAATTTCTTTTACAAGCGCCTCCAAGACCCAATTTATACAGGTACCATTTTAGAAGATGGTTATTTAGAAATGAAAGTTACCAAAGTGAGTAAAGATACAACTTTCGCAAAGATCATCGCTTTAATTGAGGAAGCGCAAGACGCAAAGTCTGAAGTAGAAAAAGTCATTGATAAGTTTGCGCGCGTCTATACGCCTTTAGCGATAGTTTTGCGATGATGAGTTACCTCATCTTTAAGGATGTGAAACTGTCAATCACAATACTGGTTTTGGCTTGTCCAGGGGCCTTGGTTATTGGGGTTCCGGTGGTATCCGTAACAGGTATTGGTAAGGCTGCAAAACTTGTGATTTTATTTTTAAGGTGGGGAAAGTCTATATAAGTTATCTAAAATAGATACCATTGTCTTTGATAAAACAGGAACACTAACCCAAGGGAAACCCATAGTTTCAGATTTTCAATTTTTTGATACAGACCACGATAAAATACTGGAGTATGCGGGCCGACTTGAAGCCGCAACGACCCATCCAATCGCAAAAGCCATTGTTGCGTATACCCAACAAAATAAACCCATTCAAAGTGAAGTACTTAAGGGTTATGGTGTTAAAGCAAAGATAGAAGGTCAACAAGTATTAATGGGTAACAAAGTCTTAATGGATCAACATAAGATTGACACGGATAACTATATTAACACGATTCCAACAACCTTGGTTTATATGGCAATTGAGAGAAAATTGGTGGCTGTATTTCAAATTATGGATCAGATTAAACCAGAAGCCAAAGAAACCATTGCTAATTTTAGAGAATCTAATATTGAAAATATCGTGATGTTAAGTGGTGAAAACCTACAAAACGCAAAACATATGGGTGATATCTTGGGTATTGATGCCATCGTTGCGGAAGTGTTGCCTGATGAAAAATTGGCGTATATTACAAAACTACAGCGTGAAGGTAAGGCTGTCGCTTATGTGGGAGATGGAATCAATGACGGTCCGGCACTTGTTCAAAGAGATGTGGGCATTTCGATGGGAAGGCTACAGATGTTGCGATTGAGACTTCAGTTGTTGTTTTGATGTATGATGGGCTAAGTACCCTAAGTAAAGCATATACACATGCTAAAAAAACGCAAACCATCATGAAACAAAATATTATTTTAGCCATCACCACTGTCATGGTTTTACTCGTAGGACTTGTTTATGGTTTTGTTCATATGGGAATTGGCATGCTGATGCATGAATTGAGTATCTTGCTGGTGACCTTCAATGCATTGCGATTATTATATAGAAAAGAGGAATATTAAATGAAAAATACAATACTAAAAATGGAAACACTTACCTGTCCAACTTGTGCATTAAAAATTGAAAAAGCACTCGGTAAAACACAGGGTGTTAAAAGTGCGACTGTTCGCTTTAATTCAAGTTCAGCTGAGGTTCGCTTTGATGAAACGATCACAGACATTCAAAAATTAAAAGAAACTGTTCAAAAGTTGGGTTATGAAGTTTTGGAATTAAAAAAAACGAGCGATTTATTTGCTCGTTTTATTATGCTTTTAATTTACGAATGTGATCGAGGACTTTGCGATAGGTGATCAATAAATCAACACCCACGTAAACCTCAAACATCACAGCTAAATAAATGCCCACTGATTTAATATTGAATACATCCATTGCAATTTTATTTTCTACCATATGGGAGAGAATTAAAAGAACGACCAAAACAACCATCATGAATTTGAGTCCCAAATCTGTTTTTCTTGATTTTGCGAGGGGTTCAGATATATAAGCATCCATGACTTCTTGAGGCAGTGTGTTGGTTGGGTTGATGTTCTTGATCTTTAGTTGATAGAAAACTTCAAATCCAAAGTAGATTAACACAGCGACCACTGCAGGATAGACAATATCAAAGGGCAAGACCACTGAAAGTGTCAGCGGTAACATTGAAAACAGGACCTTTGAATCATAGAGATAGATGGATCCTTCATCTTGGGGATTCAATCTGTAGTAGGTTCCTTTTTTGGGTTCAATATAGAAAATTCGTTTCTTTCTGTCTTTGAAGATATGGGCTCTTTGTTGTTGCAGTAAAGCTTTTTCTTCTTTTGTTTGTTTATTATCTTTTTTTGCCATCAATTTAACTCCTTCTTTTCTAAAACCAACCCTATTATATCATGAT
>CANRNG010000060.1 GCA_947631935.1 uncultured Erysipelothrix sp. | reverse complement strand
CAATACAACTGCAGTATTCTAGACCTTTCAGACCGAAGCATTGTCGCCACTAAAACGAGCCGAATGATGACGCGTGAGCTTGCCAAAGAAACTTTCCTATATGGCGTCGGACAATCCTTAATTTTATGTGAAGAGTTACAATATAAATTGTTAAGAATTGGGATTAACTCCAACCTTTTCGTTCATTCAGGATTTCAGTTAATGAAAAGTAATACTCAAGGTGAAAACAGTGTTGCGATCATGATTTCTTACTATGGACAAGGACGCGATAATTTAATGATTGCGAAGGCTTTAAAAAGAAATAATATTCCTCTCATCTTGATTACAGGGCCCAAAACAAATCCATTATGCGATTATGCAGATGAAGTCGTTCATGTACCTCCACAAGAAGAACTCATGAAAAAAATGGCATCCTTCTCTTCAAGAGCTGCCATTCAGTTGGTTATAGATATCATCTATGCTTATGTATCCTCATTTAATTATGATAAAAATAGTCAAATGTTAAGTATAGAGTAATTAAAAAGCCCTTTAGATTTTAATTCTAGAGGGCTTTAATCATTTATTTAACTTTTGATTTCAGGACATCGTAACCCAATTTACTAATTGAATTCTCAATATCTTCAATTGATACCTTCGTATCATCGAAGCTTAACTTAACCTTACTTGAGTTAAAGGATATCTTGGCTGTGTCTTGATCGACACCATCTAAGCCCTTTAAGGCACCTTCAATCTTTTGTAAGCATGATGGGCAAGTTAATGTTTCTAATTGAATGGTTGCTGATTTCATATACATATTCCTCCTTTTCTCTTTCTAATCTTATTTTATCATAGTATTGCTGTTTAGAAATTGATTGATGTCAATTTTCTTACTTTAATTTATATTTTAATAATCTCATTCCATTGATGATGACCACCAAGATACTTGCTTCATGAACCAGCATCCCAATTGTCATATTCATCCAATCACTAAATAACACACTGGCTAAAAGAATCAAAACAACACCCACAGCAATTAAAATATTTTGAATCATATTCCGTGCTGTCGCTTTTGCAAGACCAAGGGCATGAGGTAAGCGACTGAAGTCAGAGTTCATCAATACAACATCAGATGTTTCAATCGCAACATCTGTTCCACTTCCCATCGCAATTCCAATTTGTGCCAAAGCCAAGGAAGGACTGTCATTTACACCATCTCCAACAAAGGCTACAATTTGATTTTTCTCTTCTATCAACATTTTGACATACGCTGACTTGTCTTCAGGAAGCATATTACCATGGACTTCTGTCAAGCCCAATTCCTGACCAACAACATCAACCGTTCCTTGATTATCTCCCGATAACATGACCAAGTTTTTAACGCCCAGTTTCTTTAATTTTTCTAAATCATCTTTAACATTCGGTCTGATAGGATCTTTAATCCCCATCAATACTTTAATTTCACCATTTACAGCCGTAATAACCAGAGAGTTACCGGCTTTTTCTAAACGTGTGATGTCATGAATCATCGCATCGCTAAGTTCCACGCCTTCTTGTTTCATCAGTGCAACATTACCCACCGAAACACGGTACCCTTCTACCGTCGCGACAATTCCGCCACCCTTAATAACCGTTGTATCACTAACTGGAAAGTAGGCTACTTCACCAATCTCATCTAATACAGCCTTTGCGAGTGGATGATCTGATTCTCTTTCAATACTGGCAAGATAACCCAGTATTTCATCCGATAAATCACCATAATAGATTGTTTCAGATACGGCAGGATTTCCGACGGTTAAGGTCCCAGTTTTATCAAATATCATCGTATCAAGATTACTAAAATCACTGATAACTTCACTGCCTTTTAGTAGCACGCCATGACGGGCACCATTCCCAATCCCAGCAACATTCGATACCGGGACACCGATGACTAATGCCCCAGGACATCCAAGCACAAGAATCGTGATGGCTAATTCGATATTTCTAGAGAATAACCATACAATAAGCGATAATGCCAAGACTGATGGTGTATACCATTTTGAAAATTGATCAATAAAGCGCTCTGCCTCAGATTTTGAATCTTGGGCTTCTTCAACAAGCTCAATAATCTTACCAAACGTTGTATCTTCGCCTACTTTATCTGCTTTAATTTGAAGGGTTCCATTATCTAAAATTGTTCCCGCAAAAACATTCGAACCAATTTCTTTACTCACTGGAAGGGATTCTCCAGTAATACTCGCCTCATTAATATTGCCATCTCCTGACAAGACTACCCCATCGACAGGGACTCTAGCCCCCGTTCTAACCAGCAGTGTATCTCCAACATCAACATCATCTACATCGATTTCCTCAAACGAACCATCTTCCATTAATCTCACGGCACTTTCAGGAGCCATTTCTGTTAACTCTTTAATGGCTGAACGCGTTTTATTTAGAGTACGCAATTCTAATTGTGCTCCAAATAAGAATAAAAATGTTACAATGGCTGACTCTTCAAAGTTTTGAATAATAAAAGCACCTATAACAGCGATGGTCACCAAGACATCGATACTCACAACTTTTACTCTTAAAGCTTGATATGCCTGAATTGCGATGGGAGCGACTCCGATGATTGAAGCAATGATTAATGCCCCTTCAAATACAGCCGTTGTCCCTGTCATCCATAAACTCACAAACGCAATGACAATTAATATACCACTCAGCACAGTGATTATATCTTTGCTTTTTAAAATTTTACCTTGCATAATGACTCCTTTCGAAAACAAATAAACTTAATCCTGATACGCATGATCAATTTCTTCTAACATCAAGTAGACAGCTTCATAGCTTTCACACACATCTTCTGGTACCGTATAATTGTTTGTAATCTCTCTTAAGGTTTTGAACTCTTCATTCAAATCAATTTCTTTATTCTCTGATTGCATCTTTTTATTCAGTGAATCAAATTGTTCTTTTACCTCATAAAACTCAGGATGACTTTCTCCATGGACACGCGCAACAATCGGAACAAATTGTTCCAACCTCTTTAAATTATGTTCGACAGCATGATTGAATTTTTCCATTTTTATATTTCTCCTTTTCTTTGTGACTTCATCTTATCGCACTTTTTTTAAAAAGTATTTGACCCAAGTCAAATTTAGGATAATATTTTTAATTCAACAAAAAAAGACCCTAAGGTCTCTCAGACTGTAGATAAAGAAAACTGTTGCAGTTCCCGATTCAAAGGATTATGCAAAAATATAGACTACAATGTCTCGTTAAACCTAAACGTCAAAAACACTTTAAAGGAAAAGATGCCCATACAGCTCAAAATGTACTAGGTGGTGAATTTAAAGCAACAAGACCATTAGAAAAGTTAGTAACAGATATAACGTATTTGCCTTGGGGTGAGCACTCGGTCTATCTTTCATCAATTATGGATTTACATAATGTAGAAATTATAGCTTATACACTGGGATCAAAGCAAGACCTATCATTTGTCATAGACACGCTAAATCAATTACCCGATTTGTCAGAAGATTGTATCCTTCATTCCGACCAAGGTTCAGTATATACGTCAAGAACATACCAAGTTTTGGTAAACAAAAAAGGCATTACCATGAGTATGTCCCGCAAAGGAACCTCTTCAGACAATGCCCCCATCGAATCGTTTCATTCCATCCTAAAGACTGAAACGTTCTATAGAAATCCGGAACTCAAAAGCTCCACTGAATTTCTAGCACAAACTGTGATAGAATTTATTAATCACTATAATACGAATCGAATACAAGCAAAACTGGGATTCATATCACACTATGAATATAGAATGACACAAACCCCAGAATAATTCTTTTTTTATCACTGTCCCATTAATCTAGGTCAGTACCCATTCCTTCGTTTTTATCATGAATAACAAAAAAACTTTGAATCAAAATAATAATAAATTAAAAAAGCAAACCCACACTAAGTCTTTTCCAAAACAAGGGGGTTTGTCTACAGTCTGAAGACTCACTAAAGTGAGTCTTATTTATTTTGAGATTTGTCTCTTAATATTTTAAAGAAGTAGAATAGTCCAACTGTAAGGATAATGTGTCCAATTCCTGCCATACCACTCACCGATGCATTCAGTCCTTTTGATATTGTACCTGGGTTCATATCTAAGAATCCTCTTGCGGCCATTAGAGTAATACTTAGTAGCAATCCTATATTATAGAAGCTGAAGAATTTGTTGAATGATTTGTGTTCTGTGATTTTTAGTTGACCTTCAAATAAAGCTGCAACTAAGAAGAAGAACATTCCTAACATTAGTGTATGTGTATGAAGTAATGATAAGTTTGTTTGTCCTGTAAAGCCAGCAAACTTTGTATATTCACGGTAGAATAAACCCAATGCTAAACCAACTATCATATATGCGAATGCAGTATTAATTAATTTTTTCATTTAAATCTCCCTTTTTTAGTTTTATAGTAAATCTAGTACCGAGGTTCTTTTGACTTTCAACTTGAATGGTACCATTTTCAAGTGTCACAATTTTATGTACCAGCGCCAATCCCAAGCCATTTCCTGGTGTTGAGTGTGCACGTTCTTCTTGATAGAATCTTTCAAAAATTCTATCTGTATTTTTTATACCTTCACCATCATCTTCAACTGTAACAATTATATGCTCTAAATCTGTGAGTAGTTTAATATCAATTAAACCATTTAGTTCTACAAACTTTATTGCGTTAGATATGAGGTTTTCCCAAACCAGTACAATAAGATTCTCACTACCCAGATACATGACATCTTCTAGATCAACAAGTAAGTCAATATTTTTTCCTTCCCATTGTGTTTCTAGTGAGAGGATCACTTCTCTTATTTGTTCATCTAATTGAAATTTTGTTTTCTTTGTTTTTAATTTGTCGTTATCAAGTTTTGATAATTCTAATATGTTTGAAGTTAGTGTTGTTAATCGTTTTGTGTTATAAACAATTCTCTTTGTGTATTTGTCTCTTTTGTCTTTGTCTAAGTTGGGGTTTTGCAGTAAACTTGCATATCCTTCTATTGCACTGACAGGTGTTTTAAACTCATGTGAGATATTATTGATGAATTCATGACTGAGTGTATCAATTTTTTGTAGTTCTTTTACCATGAGGTTAAAATGTCGTGACATGATTTCAATCTCTTCTATCATATTTTCTTCTTCTAAATGAATCTCGAAGTTTCCTTCTGACACTTGAATTGTTGCCTCAGATATTTTTTCTATTGCTTGAATAAAACTGCGGCTGATATATTTAGAAAAGAGTATTCCAATCACAATACTGACTAGGACTATAGATATGATATAGAGAGGCGTTCGTGTTTGAAATAAACTCAATTGATGAAAAAACATGATGATAAATCCAAGTACGAGCATTGTAAACATCATCACTACAAACACAGCAATTGAAAATATGATATCCAATCTTCTTGTGATTCTAGTTTTCAACATTACATGCAACCACCTTGTATCCCAATCCACGAACTGTCACAATCTTAATATCTTTATTGTCTTTTAATTTCGATCTTAAGCGACTGATATGAACATCTAGCGTATGAAAATCTGTATCAGATTCTGTACCCCAAACATCTTCAAAGATTTGTCTTCTTGTAAATATTTTATTCATTGATGATGTAAGTTTAAACAAAAGTTTAAATTCCTTTTGAGTAAGCTCTTGTATATCATCATTAAAACTTAGTGTGAGTGCATCTTGATTTAAAACTGTATCACCATGTTTTAAGATTAGATCTTTCTCTATCTTTGAGCGACGCAGTAGTGCTTCTACACGCCATACCATCTCATTTACATCAATGGGCTTTACCGTATAGTCATCAGTTCCAACATTGAAGCCTGATCGTTTATGATTCATACCGCCCAGTGCTGTAATCATGAGTATGGGAAGTTGATGGTTTGCAAGTCGTAGAGTCTGAATGAGCTCATAGCCATCCATCTCTGGCATCATTGCATCTGTAATAATTAGATCAACACGGAAGTTTTCAATTTTTCTTATTGCTTCTAAGCCGTGATGTGCAAGAAGGATATCATGGCCTTCTGCTTCTAGAATCGTTTTAAATAACTCCAAGAGTTCTTTATCATCTTCGACTAAAAGTATCTTTGCCATAATAACCTCCTTTGAATATTTAATTGTAGAAGAATTCTGGTTTCTTTACATTATTATTTATTGTTGATTTTTTCTAAAGCAGCTTGTGCTAATAGATTTAAGTAGTTCCAAGGTCTGTCAAAGTGTGGTTGGAAGAAGAAGTCTACATATGCTAGGTCTTCTACTGTCATACCATTTTGAATTGCAAGTGATAATGTGTTTGCTGATTGTGTAATATCGTATTTAGACATCAATTGACCACCAACAATCTTTTTGTTGTCTTTTCTATAGACAAGTTTCATTAACACTTTTTCTGTTGTTGGCATAAATTCTGGACGGTAATTGTCTTCAAGAACAACACTGTCTACTTCAATACCGAAGTGTTCTGCACTTCCAACTGTTAGACCTGTTGAACCAATGTTGAATCCAAATAGGTATAAGCCTGATGTACCTTGTGTTCCACGGTATTCAATTTTATCTTCGAGAATGTTATACCCGACAAGTGATCCCATTCTTACAGCATTTGTTGCAAGTGGAATATATGTTTGATCTTGAGTTGGGTTATAGTGAACCGCAACATTATCCCCTGCAGCATAGATGTCAGGATTTGATGTTTGCATAAATTTATTTACTTTAATTGCACCATTTGGTAATGTGTCAATCTTGTCTTTCATGAGTTCGTTATTTGGTCTAAACCCAACACACATAATAACTAAGTCTGCTTCAAATCTTCCTTCTGGTGTATTAACAGCTTTAACTTTTCCATTGTCATCTTTTTCAAATGAAGTAACAGTCTGGTCTAATGCCAGTGTAATTCCTTTTTCTCTGAAGTCATCTTCTAGAATATCTGTAAATTCTTTATCTAGATATTTATTTAAGACACGGTCTAATCCATCAATCAGTGTTACTTTTTTACCTGTATCATGGAATGCTTCTACCAGCTCGATTCCGATGTATCCACCACCAACAATAACAACATTTTCTGCGTCTTGTTTTCTCTTGAAAATTTCTAGAGCTTGGTTATAGTTTTTACATAGTAAAATATTTTCTGCTTCAACACCTGGGATCGGTGGTTCGATTGGCCATGATCCTGTTGCCAGAACTAGTTTGTCATAACTATCAACTAAAGTTTCGTTTGTAAGCATATTTAAAACTGTTACAGTTTTGTTTACCTCATCAACTTCTAGTACGTTGTGTTCCATGTTTACTTGTGCACCCAGGGCTGTTAGTTCTTCTGGATCTGAATAGAATAGACTTTGTGCATCTTTTACAACATCTCCAACATAGAGTGCAATTCCACATGATAAGAAGGATACATTATCATTTCTTTCATATACAACTACTTCCATTCCTGGTTGGTTATTTAAGATTGATTTAACTGCTGATGTTCCTGCATGAGTACATCCAATTACGATTGTTTTCATAATAATACCTCTTTTCATCTTTATAATATCAAAAGTTTCTCAACTGTATCTCAACTATGCCCATCTTTTAAGGGTGTTTTCAATATTCATTGGAGTCTATGGATTATTTTTCATGTAGAAGATATAAAAGCACTCATAATTTATTTGCTACAAGTGTGGATATCTCTTTGTCATTAAATTTTAGTTAACACGGTTTCCTGTGTCGCCCGTTTCAATCACTTCCAATACATAGTTTATGCGACCTTCATAATATTCTTACCGATACATCTGTGTAGTGTGCAATGTGTAGGGTGAAGAGTACTTTTTAAAGTTGAAGTAATGTATTAAATTCTGGACCCTCAATGCTTGTTTCACGATTTTCTTCCGGTACATATGCACTTTCAAATTCATAAGTATCTAAAGCCGCTCCTGCTAGCTATCCTTTATCTAATGCTGCCATGAGGTCTTCAGTATTTTCTACACTTCCTCGTGTTGCGTTGATAAGATATGCATTTGGCTTAAACTTTTTGAACATTTCAGCATTAAACTGTGATGGTTGACTTTTGTTGCTGGAACAAGCAAGCTGATGACATCTGCTTCTTTTATAACATCATCAATTGATGCTTTATATTCTAGAAGTGTGTTTGCTTCCTCATTGGGATAAAAATCATAACCAATAACTTTACTTCCAAATCCTTTGAAAATTCTGTCAGCTGCACGGCCAATATTTCCTGTTCCGATAATATCGACTGTCTTTCTTGGAG
>CANRNG010000059.1 GCA_947631935.1 uncultured Erysipelothrix sp. | reverse complement strand
AATGTGATTGATTATCTCAATGAAGGGGATGTGCTTGTTTTAAATGATACAAAAGTCTTGGCAGCAAGACTTTTTGGCATTAAGGAAGAAACAGGCGCCCACGTTGAGATTTTAATCTTACGCATGAACGAAACAGAAACAGAGTGTTTGGTTGGCAATGCCAAAGTAGTCAAACTGGGTACCATCGTTAGCTTTGGGGGAGGCAAACTCAAGGCCCAATGTATTGAAGTAAAAGATGAGGGCATTCGTGTCTTTAAATTTATTTATGAAGGGATCTTCCTTGAAATCTTGGATGAGCTGGGTGAAATGCCACTGCCTCCTTATATTCATGAAAGACTCAAAGACAAAGATCGCTACCAAACAGTTTACTCCAAAGCCTTGGGAAGTGCTGCTGCGCCCACTGCCGGACTGCACTTCACAGAAGACTTACTCCAAAAAATCGCAGATAAGGGTGTTATTATTACCTATCTTACCCTCCATGTTGGACTTGCGACATTTAGACCCGTTAAGGTGGATGAAGTGCTTGAGCATAAAATGCATCCTGAAAGTTATGAAATGACCCAAAAGACGGCAGACATTCTCAATAAAGCCCAAAGAATTGTGGCGGTAGGTACTACTACAGTTCGTACCCTTGAAACCATTATGCAAAAATTTGGAACCTTTAAAGAAACACGTGGCGAATCTGAAATCTTTATTTATCCTGGCTTTGAATTTAAAGCCGTGGATGCGATGATTACCAATTTCCACTTACCGAAATCTACTTTAATTATGATGGTCTCGGCTTTTGCGGGTAAGGATGTTATTATGAATGCCTATCAACACGCGATTGATCACCAATATCGTTTCTTTTCCTTTGGTGATAGTATGTTTTTAAATAAGAAAAACGTGTTATAATAAAATATGTCAGAAAAGAGGGATTCTTTTGAAAATTAAAAAAACCATCGGAATCATATTTTTACATCTAATCGTTATTCATACTTTATTGAATATCATTTTTTTAATGGGAGCCAATTTTAGCCACCCCCTATATAACTTATTATCCGGACTGCCCATATATGTTCAAATCATCGTTTTGGGACTGATTGACGCAGCATCCTATACCTTATTTAGTTTTGTGTATGCACGCTTCTATCAGAACCAAAAGACTTTATATTATGTATTAGAATGGGTCATCGTCATCTTTTGGCTATTCTTACTGACATTCTATGCACTCAGCTATTTCTTTTCACTGCTCTTATATTCAAAAGACATTATGCTGGTCTATAGTATGGTCAATCCTTGGTATGGGGTCTATATGTATAGACTACCTGAAGCAGGTCTTTATTCGCTTTGGTGGCTTCTATCAACGGTATTCCCCTGTATCGGACTTTATATTGGCGTTAAACTGGGCCTAAGAAATGAGGTAGTCATATGAAAAATACATGGACAGCATTGATTGCAATTATCGCAAGTGCTTTAATTTATAGCTTTGCATCAAACTTTATCACAGGTAAGTTATTAACCTTTATCTATTTATCACTCATGTTAATTATTGGATTCTTTATGTCCAACAAAAGTAAGAATAACCGCTGGCTAGGCAAAGTCATTGTTTCGCTTGTTGTGGTCTTTATTTTTGGAATCCGACTTGAACTCTTCGTGGTTGATGAATTTTATCGGATCTTAAATATCATCGGACTACATGGAATGTTCTTGGATTTAATCCTCGTCTATTGTGGTTGGGTGTTTTACCAAGTATAATAAAAACAGTAATAGTTACTGTTTTTTTTAATAGAAAATAGAAAAAGGAAGATAAAATATGATAGTGGTTGGAAAAATAAGTGTCAAGGCCATCCTTGAAAACAAAAAGAGAACAATACATAAAGTCTATCTCTTAGATGAAAAAGATGATAAAGAGATGCATTATGTTTTAAGATTGGCCAAAGGTCACAACATCATTCGCTTAAATAGAGAAGCCTTAAACGAGATTACCCAAACCACCATGCATGGAGGCTATGCGGTTGAATGTGACAATCGTATCTCAGATCCATTGAACCCAAAGATTGATACATACTTTTGTATTGAGGGAGTCAGTGACCCATATAACTTGGGAGAAATCTTACGCAGTCTTTATGCCTTGGGCATTAAAGGGGTCATTACACCTCACTACGATTTTTTCGAACATGAAGCCAAACTCATTCGCGCTTCAGCAGGTGCCAGTGAGCACATCCACTGGATCTTATCCAAAGACTTGAAAAAAGACTTAACCAAATTCAATAAACATAAATTGATTGCAGCCCATCGTCAAGATACCAGTGAATCCCTAATTGAATTTACTTGGCCCAAACAATCCATTGTTTGTATCGGGGGCGCACTCAGAGGTTTATCTCGATCCGTTTTAGATTTATGCGACACATTTGTAAGATTGGATTATGATGCAAAAGTAGCCCTCAGCGCAAACTCAGCAACTACCGTCTTTGCGTATTCACATTTTCAAAGTAAGGAGCAAACAAAATGAAAATTGCCATCAGTCAAAAAAGACTTTATATGAACAACCCTCAAAAAAACTTTGACTTACTCAAAGCCGATGTTAATAAGGCGATTGGAAAAGCAGACCTCATTATTTTTTCTGAACTCAGTTTATCCAGCACCTTAATTGGAGATCGTATCGTCAATGATACACTTCTAAATACCCTATCCAAACTCCAGAAACAAGTCATCAAACTGAGCCAGGATATTCCCATTGTTTGGGGAAACCTACACCAAATGCAAGGTGAGGCTTTTAATGCATTATTTTACGCAAAAGAGGGGCAATTGGAAAGTTATGGTTTTGAGGATGAACCCTTTGAGTTTACCCTAAATAATCAAACCTTTACCGTCTCGCATGATCCTATGGTTACCCCTTACCTTAATTTGGTCTTGGGTATGCACCCTTATGAACACGAAAAAATATCAGAAACTTATCCCAATACACTCAAAGTAGGAAGTGATGGCTTATCCAATAATGGACATGAAGTCTATCAACTCGATAACTTTGGATATCTAAACTATAAAAATAAAACCCAAATCTTCTATGATGATTTCATCATTATTGATACTCAAAATATTAATACAACACCTGTCCCTAAACCCACCCTTTTGGATCATCTCATTAAAGGGATTCAATACTTTGATGAAGAAAACCTCGCCTATAAACCTACGTGGTTGGTGGGCGTCAGTGGGGGCTTGGACTCCGCTTTATCTGTAACACTGTTAACCCTTGCTTTGGGGAAAGCGCGTGTGCATGGGGTGAGTATGCCAGGTCCTTTCACCCGTGAGATTACTTTGAAAAATGCCCAACATTTATTCAAAGCTTTGGATATATCCCATGAAACCATTGATATTAAACCCATGGTGGATGCAACGGTATCTGCTATGAATCATGGCGACATTACAGGACTTGCCTATGAAAACATTCAAGCAAGACTTCGGGGGCATACACTCATGACACTCGCCAGTTTGAAAAACGGCATTGTTTCCAATAATGGTAATAAAATTGAAGCCGCCCTTGGTTATGCAACCCTTCATGGCGATGCCATTGGGGGCTTGAGTTTACTGGCTGATTTAACCAAGTTAGAAGTGGGACAACTTGCCAAAGAAATCAATCAGAAAAAAGAAATTATTCCCAACAACCTCATACCCAATATCAACCCTGATAAAATTGAATGGGAGTTTGCGCCTTCAGCTGAATTATCAGAAGGACAATTTGATCCTATGAAATGGGGATACCATGATTTACTCATTCCTTATTTAATGGAAAATTCAGTGGAGTCTTTCTTAGAAAAAGTAATAGACACGACCCTTTTCAAAACCCCACTGGGACAATATCTAAAGGGATACCAACTTTCACCCGAAGTCTTTATCCAAGATTTAGAGTGGGTTGTTAGAAGCTTAAATTTAGCAGTCTATAAACGAATCCAAACACCCCCTGTTTTAAAGGTGAGTCGGATTGGATTTGGGGTTGAACCACAAGTGCCACTCATGTATTCAGATAAATACCAATTGTTAAAAGATAAAATATTAAAAAAAGACATTCTTCATTAGAATGTCCTTTTTACGCACTGATTACTTCTTTTACCTCGGGTACATAGTCCATTAACAGGGCTTCCACCCCACCTTTTAATGTGAAATCAAGTAGGTAGCACCCAACACATGCTCCTAAGAATCTTACAACGACGGTTCCTGTTTCTTCGTTAAAACTCACAAACTCGATGTCACCACCATCCCCAATTATATAAGGACGAATCCTTTGGATGGTTTCTATTATTTTTTTCTCTATTGAATCCATACTAGAAAAATAATCAACGGAACCAAAATACCCAACACAAAGCCACCCAAGAGTTCAACCCATTTATGGCCCAGAACTGTTTTAAGCTTCATCAAATAGATGGGATCACTGAGTTTGTGTTTGGTCAGTGTTTCTATATCTTTGATAAGTTGTTTGGTCAGGGCAATGTTTTGACCTGCATAATAACGAACATTGGCTGCATCATACATCACAATCATGGATAATACAGTACAAATTGAAAAAGCAACCGAATCAAATCCATGTTGAAGACCAATCGCAATGGAGAGCCCTACAATTAAGGATGTATGAGAACTGGGAAAGCCCCCACTCTCAACAACCAAACCGTATCTTTTTTCACCTGTTCTGAGATAGTGAAAAATAGGCTTCAATAACTGAGCCAATACGTTTGCGATTACTGCGGATATTAAGGGATAGTAAGATTGCATTTTTTCACCTCTATTAAATTATACCACATGTGATATAATTAAATAAGATTAGAGGTAAGAATTATGAACAGCGATTATAAAATTGGACAAATTATTGAAGGGGTGATAACGGGCATAAAGCCATATGGGGCATTTGTGAAGTTGGATGATAAGACCAGTGGTCTCATTCATATTTCAGAAATCTCCGATGATTTTGTTCGGGATATACGGTATTTCGTTTCACAAGGTGAAGTCGTTATCGCAAAAATCATTGATATTGATCCAAATCAAAATCAATTGAGATTGAGCCTAAAAGCGCTCAACTACTCTCATCGAAAAGAGCGGACAGAGACGTCTCGTAAGCGTCGTCTATTGCCCAAACGAAATATTGGATTTGATACAATCAAAGAACACTTACCTTTATGGATTGAAAAGAAGGAGAAACAAATGGTAAAAGTAGATTTAAAACATGCATTGTTAGAAGAAAACGTGTTGGATTACCAAAAAGAAGTATCACGCATTCACCGCATGATTCACGACAAAACCGGAAAAGGTAATGACTTTTTGGGTTGGGTGAATTGGGCACAGACCTATGACAAAGAAGAATACGATCGCGTCAAAGCAGCCGCCAAGCGCATCCAAGACCAAGCCAATGTCTTATTGGTCTGTGGTATTGGGGGTTCCTACTTGGGAAGTCGTGCAGCCATTGAAATGATTCAAGGACCTTACGCAAAATCAGACTTAGAAGTGATTTATGTTGGAAACACATTCTCAAGTACCGCAATCGTTCGTATTTTAGATTACATTAAAGATAAAGAAGTTGCAGTTAACGTAATTTCTAAATCAGGCACAACCACAGAGACTTCCTTAGCATTCCGATTAATTCGTCAATTCTTAGAGGAAAAGTATGGGGTTGAAGCCTCCGCCAAACGCATCTATGCAACCACTGATAAAGAAGGCGGTTTACTCAAACCCCTGGCCGATAAAAAAGGCTATGAAACATTTGTGATCCCCAATGATATTGGTGGTCGTTTCTCAGTCATTACACCTGTTGGTTTATTACCCATTGCTGCAGCAGGCATTGATATTGACGCCCTCATGGACGGACTCAAAAAGGCAACCTTTGACTTCAATACTGATACGTTAGAAGACAACCCCGCTTATGTTTACGCGGTTGCACGCCGTATCTTAGAGAAACAAGGCAAACTCGCTGAAATGTTTGTATCCTATGAACCCCACCTACTCTTCATAGCAGAATGGTGGAAACAACTCTTTGGAGAATCAGAAGGTAAAGAAAATAAAGGGCTTCTACCTACCAGTGTGAATAATTCCACAGATCTACACTCCATGGGTCAATTTGTTCAAGAAGGCAATAAAATTTTATTCGAAACCATACTTACCGTTAACACCCCTATTGAAGATATGACCTTCCCCTTTGAAGCAGGTGACATTGATGAATTAAACTACTTAGCCGATAAGAGTTTACATTGGGTCAACCAAAAGGCGCAAGAAGGAACACTTCAAGCACACGTTGAAACGGGTAAAGTGCCCAATATTATTTTAGAGATTGAAAAACTGGATGCCTATACCTTTGGCTATCTTGTTTACTTCTTCTTCAAAGCACTTGCCATGTCAGTTTATATGATTGATGTAAACCCCTTTGATCAACCCGGTGTTGAAGTTTATAAACGTAATATGTTTAAACTCTTAGGTAAATAAAAAAAGCAACCTCCACAATGGAGGTTGTTTTCATTATTTACAAGTCATCCCCACCGCTTCAAGTTCTACGATTGATTGCTTAATGGAAATGGTTGTTGCTTCATCATCTGTCATCTGTAAGAAGCCAGCCATCACCAATGTTTCAAAATCTGCTTTTTCCAAATCATAGGATGCCATATCTTTAATGGTAATATCATCTAAGCGTTCATAAGAAAGCGTAATGCCTTCCATCTCATTATAATAATCCACAATCGCATCAAACTCAACCAACGCATTATCTAAGGTTACTTTATCTGGTGCTACCAATACCCCTTCAAAATCAATGCGCTTCGCAATATCACCCGTTCCGGTCATTGTTTGTTTGGCTGAGCTATAGTTATTGTATGAACCATCAATTGAACACACTGTCACGGTTTCTTTTGATGTGGATCCACATCCTGCTAAAACCAGGATCACCCCCAGCATCATCCATATTTTTTTCAACGTTATTTCCTCCTTGTACTTCTAATTATGTCATGATTATATTAGTTTTTATATTGATGTGATTCTAAATTAAAGTCCCATTTTTTTGAACTTGCAATTATTTGTTGTATGCGCTATCATATATCTAGCAACTTAATGTTGTTTATGCTCATTCATTATCTAAATCATACTTCGCTCCTTTCTGACGGGGCCACACGCCGTCTTACCTCTTCGAAGTAAGATGATGAAAAGCACTATCTCTCTTCGGGAAAGGGCCTAAAAAGCCCTTTTCTTTTTTATTTTTGCTATAATATAAACTATGGAATTCACAAGAAGATTATTAAACTGGTATCAGATAAATAAAAGGACGCTTCCTTTTAGAAACTCAAAAGATCCGTATCACATTTGGGTTTCTGAAATTATGGCCCAACAAACGCAAATCCAAACCATGATTCCTTATTATGAACGTTGGATTGAACTTTTCCCAACCATTGAAGCCCTCGCCAAGGCAGATATTGAGGTCGTTTTAAAGATGTGGGAAGGGTTGGGCTATTATAATCGCGCGCGTAACCTTCATAAGGGCGCACAGTACGTTGTTGATCACTTCGGTGGAAAACTCCCCGCCTCCAAAGAGAAACTCATGGAGATCCCCGGAATTGGGGACTATACATCCAGTGCCATTGCGGCCATCGCATTTGATTTGCCGGAGATTGCAGTGGATGGAAACGTAAAAAGAGTCATGGCTCGTTATTTAAACTATACCGAAAATGCGAACACGAAAGAAGCACATAAAACTTTTGAAAACTTCTTAAAACATGAACTCATTGAAAGTGGTGCCAGTCCCTCTGACTTTGTGCAAGCGATGATGGAATTGGGTGCCCTTGTCTATACCCCATCCAATACCGAATGTATTGGCAGTCCCTTTGAAGAAATGTGTGCTTGTTATCGGGGAGAAAATGTGGGTGTGATCCCTTACTTTCCCAAAACCAAAAAAGTACCATCCTATCAGAAAACTGTTTATATTTATACTGAAAAAAACCACATCTTGGTCTCAAATGATGACAGTGATGGGTTGATGAAGGGCTTGGTACGCTTGCCCCAAATTGAGGGTCATCCAGATGCTGTTCCCATCATGAAAATGGTTCATAAATTTACCCATTTACACTGGGACATTCATGTCCATGAAATAGATATCATGCCTCAAAGTGATGCTTATTATTTGATTCCCATTCAAAACCTCAAGGATATCACCCTTGTGACTGCACATCGAAAAATACTTAAAAAACTAGAATACCTCTAAGCATATACATTTATTTCAGATAAAATACTGTGT
>CANRNG010000058.1 GCA_947631935.1 uncultured Erysipelothrix sp. | reverse complement strand
ATATTTAACTTTCCCAAAGCACGTAAAAGTAAGGCTTTTTGAAAGATACCCAAATCAATATTATGAAAACCAAGGTATAAATGTTTTAAAAGATATGGCAAATATACAAGATAAAAACCAGGACTCAAAGCAGCGTAAGGATACAACAATAATAGGATCACAATTACTTTATTTCTGTCTTTTAAAAGAAGTTGTAAGAAAATACGGATGAAACCAAAATTAATCCCAAATAGATATCCATAGAAGATACAGAGTATAATTTTCAAAAAATTCATGTTTTTTTTTGAATAAAAGAAACGATAAATAAACTCGAAGAGTTTTAGAAAACCCCAAAGTTGTAGTGAAAGTACTGAGAATATTGAATCCAATTCTCTTGAAAAAAAAGATGATAATTGTGGATATTGACCCAATTTATTCCAAAATAATGACTTATATCCCCTGCTTTTTTCAACTTTCTCTATTTTATCTTCATGAATACGTCCCAATGATTTCAGTTTATTGTACTCTTGATAGGACTCAACTTCACTTGCATATACATTATCACCCATTGAAAAGCTATGTTCTCCATAATAATCAAAACGATGGATGCCTTGTCTTAAAACAACTTTTTCATCATAAATCGATTGCACCACAAATCGATTGTTGATGGTGGCAAAAGAATGGGCACTCAACATAAAAACAATCACACAATAAAGTAATATACATATTTCTAAGTAATGCCGATAGGACTTGAGTTTGAGTATCAGTACAACCGTCAATATGCATTGTAAAATGGGGTGTTGAAGCAAAGACAAAAGCCACAGTCCATAAACTAGATACATAGTTGGTCTTTCATTTTTTCAAAAACTTTGGGTCCAATCCCTTTGACTTCCATTAAATCTTCAAGGGTTTGAAAAAGACCGTACATGTCCCGATACGCGATTATTCTTTGGGCCATTTTGTCACCCACACCTTTTAATAAAATAAGTTGATCGTAGTCTGCTGTGTTGATATGAATACATACAGTCGCTGTTTTAAGGGGGAGAATATATTTATCGCCATCTTTGATAATTTGGGATGGATTGATCTTATCCATTTCCACATCCTCTTTTAAATCCAATTGACTCAATACGCTATCCAATGTGTCATAGGGTTTAATCGTAAAGTTATAAACGGTATCATGGTAGACAACTTGAAATATCCCTTCAGTTTCTTGCGTAATAAAAGGGTGAAACTCTAGTTTCACCAAGCCATAGACTCCCATCATGATTAAAATTAGTAACGAAAGACCCATCTTTTTAATAGTAACACCCCTTTATAATAGAGTATGAATAAAGAAGGGGCTTTCCTAAAAAAAAGAATCACATTGGATTCTTTTAAACAATATTTACAATTTTAACTTTATAGGGTTTGTCAACTTTAATCGTTACGACATCTCCTACAACCTTCTCCATCATGGCTTGGGCCAATGGGGAAACATTTGAGAGTTTACCATTGTCTGGATTTGCTTCTACAGAACCCACGATGGTAAAGGTTTCTTCTTCATCAAATTCTAAGTCTAAAATGGTAACAGTCGCGCCCAAGCGAACACTTTGGTAACCATCGCCGTTTTCTTCAATAATTTCTGCACGATCAATGATGGTTTCAAGTTCACGAATTCTTGCTTCTAAAGCAGCTTGACGATCACGGGCTGCATCATAATCAGCATTCTCACTTAAGTCACCTTGTGCACGTGCTGCTTTAATTTCTTCAATAACAGTGGGTCTATCAATATGAATTAAGACTTTCAATTCTTCATTGAGTTCATCTAACCCGGCTTGGGTCATTGGCATTTTTGTCATTATCATTCACTCCTAATCTTTTTCTTTGTTAATGATACTATTAATTTTGGTCGTTAGCAAATCAATTGCCACGTTGTTGTGAGCCCCTTCAGGAATAATAATATCCGCATATCTTTTGGAAGGCTCCACAAATTGTTCATGCATGAGTCTTACTGTCGTCAGGTATTGTTCCACAACTTGATCCATCGAACGACCCCGCTTATTCACATCTCTAAGTAAGCGACGGATAAAGCGCACATCATTGGGCGCATCTACAAAGACACGAATATCCAATAGATTTCTTAAGTCCTTGTTTTCAAGAATCATTAAACCCTCCAACACAAGCACATCCGTAGGTTCAACATGTTCTGTATAATCTGAACGCGTATGTTGAATAAAATCATAGACCGGTTTATCAATGATTTCACCCGCTTTTAATCGCTTAATATCTTCAATCAATAAATCCATGTCAAATGCAAAAGGATGGTCATAGTTTACAGTGATACGTTGCTCAAAAGGAATATCCCTTTGATCACGATAGTAATCATCCATTTTAATAATGAAGACTGAGTTTGATTCAATAAAATGTTCCTTCAAAATTCTTGCGATGGAAGTCTTGCCAGAAGCACTTCCCCCCGCGATTCCAATCACAATGGGTTTCATTTTTATTACCTACCTATTTCTTAATTCATTGACTTTATTTTCATGTTCACGATACGTTTTGGAATAATACACAGTACCATCACCGCCTTCATAAACATCCGCTACAAAATAATAATAATCATGTTTAGTATATTGAAGCGTATTTTTAATTGCATTCACATTGGGGTTTAAAATCGGACCCACAGGCAACCCAGCATAAACATAAGTGTTATAGGGAGAATCTATTGCTTGGTTGGCATAAAGTTCACAATCTTCCCAATTTTCAAATTCATACAAAGCATAACAAACCGTTACACTCGATTGAAGCAACATATCACTGTCCAATCTATTATAAAAAACTCCCGCCACCATACTTTGGTCATAGTCTGTTGATGCCTCATACATTACCACTGAACTCATGATCATCACCTCATGCAAATTTAAACCACTCGCATCCACCAAGTCCATAACTTCATTAAGGTTGGATTGTGTATTGTCTAAAATTTGACGGGTAATGTCATCAACCGTGGCATCTTTTGGAATGTAATAAGTATCTGGGTAGAGATAACCTTCCATTAACACACGCACAGACTCACTATAAATATCTTCATTTAAGAAATCATAATCAAGGCTGAGTGTTTGAATGTAGTCCCAATCATTCCAAGCATCTAAAAAGTCAGATGCACCAATGCCCAAAGCTTCTTCAAGTACTTCGGCCATATCTTTAGCCCAATATCCTTCCGTCAATTGAACAACGACATCATCCGATGGGGCTGGACTGTTTAGAATTTCAATTAAATCTATTAATGTCCAAGTTTCATCCAAGCGATACTCACCCACATATACTTCTTGAAGACGATTTATACGGGCATAGACTTTACCTACCATCGCATTGGAAATTACAGATTCCGCTTCCAAATGATCTAAAATCATGGGTAAGGAATCCCCTTCTACAACAGATAAATACATCGTATCTTCATTAATATTTAAAGTTTCTGATAAGCGGTTTTGGTAATAATAAAACACACCCAAAAAGACGGCTAAAACAACACCTAAGATTATAAAGATTGTGGGCTTACGCTTCAGCTTCTTCATCATGTTCGATTGCGAACGCCTCAAAGACTGATTCAATCATTTCCCATTCATCTTCATCCGTAATAGAAAGCAATTCACCTTCATCTGTATAAGCTGAGGCAAAGACTTCACCTGTCTCATCTTCTGGGTTAATATATAAAACATATTGACGATTATATTCTTCATTTTCGAATGTAAATAAAATTTCCATCTCTATTTCATTGTCATCGTTATCTACAACAACAATCTTTTTTTCATCTAACATAAAATGTTCCTCCATTTTCCTTGTTATTATAGCATAGTTTACACCAAATAATAGGGTAAGTTATATGAAAAAAGCACAACTCAAAATCGAATTGTGCTTATCTTAATTTACCGTCCAAACTTCTTTTGATCTATGAATGTCTGTAGTATTTCAACTGCAGCCACTTGATCAATGACTTTTTTTCGTTTTTTTCGAGACATATCCAAATTAATCAACTGCTTTGATGCACTGACCGTCGTCAAACGCTCATCAATTAAAGTGACCTCCACATTAAACCATGATTCCAGTAATACTTTAAAATCCTGAGAAATTTGAGCCCGTTCACCCACATCATTATTCATCATCTTAGGAAAGCCAAGTGCAATGGCCACAACGTTTTCTTTCTCAATGATTTCTTGAAGGGGTATTTTAAGCGACTCAAGTTCACCTTTAAAATAGAGTGTTTCATAGGGGTGCGCAAACATCTTAAGTCCATCTGAAATACTTACGCCACAGGTTTTAGACCCAAGGTCCAATCCAATATACTTTGAAACTTTCATTTATTTTCCAAGTAAAAACGTACCAACTCTTCAATGATTTCATGACGTTCAACTTCTTGAATCGTGACGCGTGCATCTTTATGAGAAGAAATATACGCGGGATCATTAGAAATTAAATACCCTGCAATTTGATTGACAGACTGATAGCCACGCTCCTTTAAAGCGTCATCTACCGCATGAAGAATTTCAGCAATACGTACTTTTCGAATTTGATTTGAATCATAAGCCACTGTTTCCGTTAAGTTTTTATTTTTCATGTCTTCACATCCTTTAACCTATTAACTCTATTTTAGCACAGATTTCTTGATATGCGTCGTTTAGTTTAGAAATATCTTTTCCACCGGCTTGCGCAAAGTTGGGGCGACCCCCGCCATTACCGCCTGTAATTTGAGCCAATGTACGTGCGATATCACCGGCTTTGAAGCCTTTTTCAATGGCAGAAGATGATGCAGTTACAAGAAAACCAAGGCCACCCTCTTTTTCATTGGCAATCATCACAATATCCAATTTATCTTTGAGTTTATCCGCAATATCATTGAGGACTTCTTTCTCAAGTTCTTTTTCATGAATCCATAGAACAGATAAACCAGTGCTTGTTTTCTTAGAGGATGCCAGCCAATCAGAAACCCTAGAATCAATCGAACCTCTTAGCAATATATCATATTTCGACTTAAGATCTTGGTATTCATTTTCCATTTCAACAACTTTATCCAAGATGGTTTTTTGAGGCACCAGTTTTAAATGTTCTCTTATTATATCTTGATTTTTTTCAAGTGACTTAACCATCTCATAGGCACCCAAGGATGTTTTACCCATAATACGTCTCACCCCTGAACCCACACTTTCTTCTGAAACAATCTTAAACAAGCCAATTTCAGCAGTTGAGTTCACATGGGTTCCCCCACAGAGTTCTTTTGAGACATCGCCCATCGTAACCACCCGGACCCAATCTCCATAGGTATCTCCAAAGAGCGCTTGTGCCCCTGTTTTCTTAGCAGACTCCAGATCCATAATCTCAGTAATGACTGGAATAGACTGTGCAATCCAAGTATTCACCAAATCTTCAATTTCAACTAATTTTTCCTTATCCAGTCTTTCGCCATGGGTAAAGTCCAATCTAAAATATTGATCATCTTTATAAGAACCTGCTTGGTTTACATTTTCTCCCACAAGGGTATGTAAGGCAGCATGGAGTAAGTGCACTGCGGAGTGATTTTTGGTGATGCGTTGTCTACGCTTTTTATCAACAATTAAAGTGACGGCATCGCCTTCGTGTAGGGTTGTATCCGCATGAACAATGTGAAGATGTTGACCCCCATTGGCTTTGGTGACATTCTCAACTTCTGCACCATTCATCCACCCCTTATCACTCACCTGTCCACCACTTTCTGCATAAAAAGGTGTTTCAGATGTCGCAACCAAAGCAGTACCACTGAAAGAATCGACACGCTTTCCATCCACAAAAATCCCTGTAATCACCGATTCCAATACTAAGGTATCGTATCTAAAGGTACTTGGTGTATTGAAGTTTAAGATATCTTCATATTGAACTGACATAGACTCTGTTTTTTGACGAGAACTTCTGGCCCGTTCTTTTTGAGCTTGAAGTGCTTTTTCAAATCCATCTAGATCCACCTTCAATCCCTTTTCATGCGCAATTTCTTGCGTTAATTCAATGGGAAATCCATAAGTATCGTAGAGTTTAAAAGCCACTTCCCCTTCAATTTCTTTACCATTTGATTTATCAATCGCATCCAACAACAATTTTTCACCGTCTACCAAGGTTTTCGCAAATCTATCTTCTTCTTTTAGAATCAAGTCTTTAAGGGCTTGGGGTTTGTTGTTTAAGTTTGGATAGAAATCTTCCATAATTGAAATCACGGTATCCACTAAGTTATAAAGAAATGTCTCTTCAATATCTAGAACACGTCCAAAACGAACTGCCCTTCTAAGAATTCTACGCAAGACATAACCCCGTCCTTCATTTGAGAACATGGCGCCATCATTTAACGCAAAAACAAGGGTACGAATATGGTCTGCAATCACGCGATATGCTGTCTTATATTCCTGATACTTTTTATCTGTTAAAGCTTCTACCTGATGAATGATAGGCAAAAATAAATCCGTATCAAAGTTTGTATCACCTTTTTGAATCAAACTCACCAAGCGTTCAAAACCCATACCGGTATCAATGTTTTTTTGTGGCAACTCCTTGAAAGTAGCACGATCGCCACCCTCTATTCCGTTATATTGAGAGAAAACAACGTTCCACACTTCTATATAACGATCATTTTCTAAGTCTTCAAAGAATAGTTTTTCTCCGATATTATCAGGATCAAAATCAGGACCACGATCATAAAATATTTCAGTATTAGGACCGCAAGGGCCATCCCCAATTTGCCAAAAGTTATCTTCGGTTCGTAAAATACGATTTGGATTCACACCAATTTCATTTACCCAAATATCATAGGCTTCTTGGTCATCCATGTACACTGATACATACATGTGTTTTGGATCGAGTCCTGCCCATTTTTCAGAGAACAAGAATTCGTAGGCAAAATGTATGGCTTCTTTTTTGAAGTAATCTCCAATTGAAAAGTTACCCAACATTTCAAAAAAGGTGTGATGTCGGGCTGTATAGCCTACATTTTCAATATCGTTGGTGCGAATTGATTTTTGAACATTGGTGATTCTTGGATTCTTTGGCTTAATACTGCCATCAAAGTACTTCTTTAAAGCAGCAACCCCTGAATTGATCCAAAGAAGCGTATCATCATCGATGGGTACCAATGATGCACCGGGTTCAACCATATGGTCATTTTGCTCGAAATATTTCAAAAATAATTGTCTAATCTCTTGGCTTGTTTTGTATTGCATATTATCACTTCTCCTATAAAATAAAAAAAACATCCCACACAGGAACGTTTTCACGCGGTACCATCCTGATTCATACAAAAAATGTATGCACCTTAATTTGTCTTAACGCGACCCCTACGGACAGATGTCATCTTGGAAAGTAGCATGACCATTGGTTTACTAGAAATGTCGCACCCATCATTTCCTCTCTTAAAGTAAAGCATCTATAGCCATATGATTTTCCTCATATCGATTTGAGTATATTTTAACACAGACATCTAAAAAAAAGAAGCAGTAAATACCGCTTCTAAATACTATTTGAACATTGTAGATGTAATTTAGAATAAAAACTGTGCATAAACTTCAACATTTCTCTAAATTGTAAGGTAGCATACCGAGTTGCCATTTCGTATTCCATGTACTTTTCAATACCGTCCATTTTTTTGAGGCAAAATTCAGTTTTCTCTTCAAGTGTCATTTGTGAGTATTTCGCAAACTCCAAGGCTTCATAAATGCGGTAGGCATCAAATCGATCCAAATTATCGGCATCTGAAATACTATCGGATATTAAAGTATCTTCCCAACCTTCAATTCCCTTACCATCCACATGGGCTGAAATACCATGAAGAATATCTTTTTCAATATCTTCATCAAAGCCCAATTCAGATAAAAATTCGGCACAAATTTCAGCAGAACGTCGACCATGGTTTAAACGCGCTTCTTCGTTTGGCATGGGCTCAATATAGCTGATATCATGCAATAAACAGCCTACGACCAATGCATCCAAATCCAAGTTCTCTGCCAATGCAATGCGTTCGGCCCAGCTGGCAACTCTTAATGTATGTTCATAACGATACATTTTTTCAAATGGATGTGCATTTAAATGCGGACTTTGATCATATTTTAACTTAAGATACGCTTTTGTTTTTGATATTTTATTCAACCCTAACACCTCCGTCTTACCTTAAGAATAGAAGCTTTTGGGGTGCAAGTCAACAAAGATTATATTTAACATTTTCATATTGATAAAAACTTTGTGGTTTGTTATTATATATGAGCACACAGATAAATGCACCTGTGGCGGAATCGGTAGACGCGCACGCTTGAGGGGCGTGTGAAGCAATTCGTAAGAGTTCAAATCTCTTC
>CANRNG010000057.1 GCA_947631935.1 uncultured Erysipelothrix sp. | reverse complement strand
ATCTTCATTCCTCCAAGCTATCTTTTTCAATTATTTTACCTCAAAATGAGCTTATCGGAAACTTTGCAACAGAACCCTCTCTTAGCTGCTATTAGCAAAATATAAGAGGTATCTTCAAAAAAAAGAGTACATTTCTGCACTTGGATATATATTCCAAAGCATGGTAATGTACTCTTTTTTTTTAATAATTTACTATTAATACTTCTTCAGACAAACCTTTTACAGTATTATGACTAGAATTCGAGTAGTTACGATTAAGAGGAATGACTCGATACTTTTTGCTCCATTCTATAAGACTATCATTTGTTCTTCCCTTATGTGACAGCACATTAGATAGGGCAAATTTGACTCCTTTACTACTTAACTCATCTAATACATTATATAGATCAATTTCTTCTTTTTTTGTCCAGTTTTTAAACCCTCTGTTTCCGTCATTATAACTACCTGTCGTTATTAGATACGGAGGGTCGCAATAAACAAAATCTCCATATACCAAAGGTTTATTTAGTATTTCTTCAAAATCATTACTATAAAATTGAACGTTTTTATCTTGCAAACGAGCAGTAAATTTAATTAGTTTATTTCTTAATTTATCGGAAAATTGACTTCTATCTTTACCAAAAGGGTTATTATACTTTCTATCATTATTAAAACGAAGTTGGTAGTTAAAAGAATAGCAAATCAGAACATATAACATTAACGGATTTTGATTGTTATTATAATCTTCACGTAACTTCAAAAAGCCTTCTTGATTAGATTTAGACAGTTGATATTTATTTATGACAATATCTATATCTTTTAGTAATTCTTCAATTGGTGTTTTTTGAAAAAGTTCTAGTAATTCAATAACATATTTATTTAAGTCATTGGCAATTATTTTATCAGCATTTATATTTATTCCTACATTAAATCCACCTGCAAAAAGATCTACAAATGTATTTATATTATCAGGAAAATGAGGGATTATTTGATCTAAAATCCTATATTTCCCCCCAATGTAATTCAATGGACTGGCAACAAATTTTTCATTTTTTGATACAGAAATTTCAGTATCTATTATTTTTTTCGTTGGTATTTTCATACTTTTTTCTTCTAAAATTTTAGATTTTTTATTTGTTTGAATATAAAAAATGTACTCATACAAACTATCTTCCTTAGATATCACTTTACTTTTATATTTTCTATACGGAAATTTATATAATTTATAAGTTTCTTCTTTTCCATACTTTTTTAGTATTTCTTCTATTTCATGTTCTTTTATCTAAAAGTAACATCTCAATTTCATTGTATTTTGTTGTTATAATATTTTTTTTAGATAATCCTTCTATTCTTCTTTGCCCATGAAAATCTCTATCAATAATTCCAAAAGCTTTGCTATCTTCAAACTCTTCTAAACTATTGTAAGACTTAGTATATTGAATAACTTTGTTATGACCACCTACAGGCTTGACAAGATATTCATCAAGAAATAAACTTGAGTACACTTGGTAATCTAAGCTTGATAGTGCACCTTCACAAAATATTACTGGTTTCCTATTTCCCAATAACTCGATTTTGAGATCTGTTGGCATTTTTGTATCTACGCCAATTATTTTTAATTCAAACTTGTCAGGATATTTAAAATTTTTACACCAAGCTATTGAAACATCATTCCTTGCAGTTATAAAATCCATCGTATGAGAGGAAAAAATAAATTGACAGTCTTTTCTCTCCTCTATTAATAAATCCCATAATTTATTATAGATTGAAGGATGTAAATATGTTTCTGGCTCATCTACAACAATATAACTTTTTTTTGGAGCCAATAATACTTTTGCAATGTAATATATAATACTCTTTTCTCCGTCGCTTAAACCATTTAAACTATATATTTCTCCAATTTTATTTACGTTAATCATTTTTGATGAGGCATGCGGTATTAATTCGATATTCGGTATTATTTTCTTCCAAATAACTTCTAATTTTTCTAGTAGTGTTTGATTATAGTTGTTGTTCTTTCTATCATCCATTGATTTTTGAGCATGATCATTTACTAATATATTTATTAGATCATTAAAATCATTTGTAAGATTAATAAATTGCGCACTCCTCTTCATATTTCTGACTTCTTCAAGATGTAATTTATTTTTAATTGTTTCTAAATATTGCCCTTCATTTAAATATAATTGAGAAAATATATGTTTCAATATTTTTAATTATATTTTCATCTTGTTTAATATAAGTAATTTGGAATGTATAAACCATATTCTTTTTTAGGTTATTCACATCAAATTGAACATAATTTTCTTCTTCCCATTCATATGGTATTATTATTTCTCTTTCTGTATCTGAGTATATAGTATTTATCATTATTGGTTTTTTAAAATTTTTATTTAAGAAAATTTTTAATTCTTGATTTACAGAAAGCTCATTTATAGGGATATCCAATCCTTCTTTACCATTATAAAAAATTTCCAAAAGAGAATTTCTCAAAGATTCATCATCAATTTCTGAACCAATCAAATATGAACTATCTAAAGTTTTTAAAGAATAAACTGGAAAAAGTTCATTATCTTTATTAAAAAATATACCTTGATTATTATGAATTTGAATCTGATCTTCTTTAATATTTGAAGAACTACATCCAAATAAAAATATCAAAGCTATTGTAGTCAGAATTATTCTTCGTAATCTATTTTCCAACATGACGGAAGCTCGGTATTGTATTTACTTTCAAAGTACCTGTTTTACTGTATTGATAATAGTCTCTCCCAAATTCATAATAATATTGTGATTGTTTAATTGAATATACAGCATACATTTTTCTATACTGTGATTGATAATCTCCATCTTTAGAAAAAGGTTTGTCACAAAGAGTTCTAGTAATTGTGACAGATTTTCCAGGCGTATAACTTATTCCCCCTGCTAGTACTTTTCCTGCAATACTTATATCAATTCCTATTGTGGGGGCTGTTGACTGAGGTGTAAAACAAACCGACTGTTCTTCATATGCAGGGAAAGGATCACCATAGTTTATCCATCCTCCGTTAGACTCTGTCCTTAAAAAAGTATTGGAATCTTGTTTCCACCAAAAATATTGAGCGGTCGAGTATGGTTCAACATCTATTTTACTTTCTTCAGCCATAACGGGTCTTAATTGCGTAAACAACAATAATCCGATTGCTAATGCTCTATACAATTTCTTCATATAGTCCTCCTTAACATTTAACTTTATATATATTAAAACATAAGCGAACTTTTTTTGAAAGCACTATCGAAAATTAACATATAAAAAAATAATTGACTTATCATTTAACTTTATCCGAACTTCTGATAGCGCTTTCCATTCTCCTTCTTTAATGTTACTATAGACGCATATAGGCTAATGCCTTAGGAGGTTACAATGAGAAAAATTATCGCAAAATTTTTTATTCCAATATTAAGTTGTGCATTACTTATTAGTGCTGGAACAACAGTTCCTGTCCATGCACAAGAGCCAAAATCATTGGACAATTATGTTAGTGTTGAGAAAATTCCTTTTTATGAAGAATTAGGATATGAATTAATTGATGGATTCGTTTTGTATAATCTGTTTACTGAAGATTATTTTTATATTGGTAATCCAAATTCAAGGGCTCTTGGTCCCGTAGCTGTGTTTGTCCTTGGTATGCTTGTCGGTTGGGTGGTTGATGGAGTTATTACTTATGCTACTGGTAAATCTCCTGCTGATTGGGTTGCCTATATGATAAGTGCAGCTGCCGACCTAGGTGCTGGACTATGGAGAGGAGCTACTAAACTAGTAATGAATAACACTACCAAAAAAGTATCACATGGATTAACGAGTTCTGGTTGTGTCGTCTATAGTAATGGAAGTGCCCATTGTCCTATGTCAACTTAAATAAAAAGAACGCCTTTGATGATGGCGTTCTTTTTATTTAAACATTTTCTCTAAAATGAAAACTATTGAATTTCTTACTAAAGGAGCTGTTAATGCAACTATTATCCCTAAGAAAAAAAATTTATAAAATGATTTATCATCTATTGTAGGTTTATGCATAATTATACTTCCCTTCTTTATTATAATCTTTCTAATACTATTATATCATAAAAACCTTATCATACTTACTCTTGTTCTTCTAATTATTCAAAATAATCCCAACATTCTCATCCTGTGTAATAATCAACTGCCCATTCTTAAAAATGAATATAAATTTTCATGACTTTTTATTGTGATTTAAGATTAAACAACGTAAATCAATATTCAATTTATAAATAATTTACCATAAATTTGACATCACTAATCAAAATGCAACTTATAATCTTTAGTAACAGACTATGATATTTCTGAGAAAATATGTATGAAAATAATATGATATTTATTTATTTAGGAAGATGAAAACTTCAAATTTACAATGAATAATGGCTTTCTAATTAAAAGGTTAAAAGTATTTTGACATCATTTTGACATCACCAACCATTTTTGTAAGACCATTTTAACAAATTTAAAACAAAGGAAAACCCACTATCTAGTGGGTTTTAGAGCATTTTCTACTTGTCCTGAGCTAAGGCAATTCTTGCTATTGGTACGCGATAAGGTGAACAGGATACATAGTTGAATCCAGCTTTCTTAAAGAATGCAATGGACTTAGGATCCCCACCATGTTCACCACAAACACCAATCTTAATGTCTGGTTTCACTTTGCGGGCCCTCTCAACAGCGATTTCAATCAACTGAGAAACACCACGTGTATCAAGACTTGCGAATGGATCTGAGCCATAGATGCCTTTATCATAGTAATCTTTTAGGAAAACCCCCGCATCATCTCTAGAGAAACCATAGGTCATCTGTGTGAGGTCATTGGTTCCAAAGGATAGGAAGTCTGCTTCAAATGCGATTTCATCGGCAAGTAAGCAAGCTCTGGGTAACTCAATCATGGTTCCAACACGGTAGTTAACTGGGATTCCAGATGCTTCAATGAGTTCATCTGCCAATTTACGAATACGGGTTGCAAGATAGTTAAATTCTGCAACATCACCCACCAACGGAATCATGATTTCTGGTTGCAAGACAACATTTTCAGTCTTGGTAACTTGGATGGCCGCTTCAATAACTGCCTGCGTTTGCATCAGTGCAATTTCTGGATAAGTAATCGCCAAACGACATCCACGATGACCCATCATCGGATTGTATTCATGGAGCGAACGAATGACTTCACGAAGGTCCGTTGTGCTCATATTCATGACCAAGGCCAAATCCTCAATATCTTGAGTTGTGGTTGGCATGAATTCATGAAGCGGTGGATCTAGATAACGAATGGTAACCGGTAGTTCCTTCATTACTGAGAAAATATCAACAAAATCTTGTTTTTGCATGGGTAGAATTTTTCTAAGTGCAATTTGACGTTGTGTTACAGTTTGACTTAAAATCATCTCTCTCACTGCACGAATACGATCAGATTCAAAGAACATATGTTCTGTTCTGATAAGTCCAATTCCAGTAGCCCCAAATTCCAATGCTTTTAAAGCATCCGCAGGTGAATCTGCATTGGTATAAACTTTCATATCTGTCATTTCATCTGACCAATTTAATATGGTATTAAAATCCTCTGAAATACTGACATCTTGGGTTTGAAGACGTCCCTTATAGACAAGACCTGTACCACCATCAATGGAGATTTCAGTTCCTTCTGGATACGTTTCACCCGAAATTGTCGCAATACCCTCAGCATTAAAGGAAACATCACCACAACCCACGACACACGCTTTACCCATACCACGGGCGACCACTGCAGCATGAGAGGTCATTCCCCCTTTGGCTGTAAGAATACCATTGGAAACATGCATCCCTTCAATATCTTCTGGAGAAGTCTCAAGTCTTACCAAGATAACCTTTTTACCCTTATCAAAGTATTCAACCGCTTTTTTAGCATCATAAGCCACAACACCAAAAGCAGCCCCAGGCGAAGCAGGTAACCCTTTTCCGATGGGTACTTCAGTCTCAATTACTTTGGTATCAAATTGAGGGTGTAGTAGACCGTCAATCACATTGACATCCACTGCATTGACCGCTTCTTTTTTAGTCATAACCCCTTCATTCACCATATCAACCGCAATCTTTACTGCAGCTTGTGCAGTGCGTTTACCACTTCTGGTTTGAAGGATAAACAGTTTTCCTTTTTCAATGGTAAATTCCATATCTTGCATATCATGGTAATGGGCTTCTAAGTCTTTAGACATTTTTCTAAATTCTTCATAAACATCCGGCATGGTATCTCTTAACTCATTTAAAGGTAAGGGTGTATGGGTCCCTGCAACAACATCTTCACCTTGAGCATTATAGAGAAATTCACCATAAAGCTCATCAACACCATTCGCAGGGTTTCGAGAAAACGCAACGCCTGTTGCAGAAGTTTGACCCGTATTTCCAAAAACCATTTCTTGAATATTAACAGCAGTTCCCCAATCATCAGAAAAACCATTCATTTTACGATAATATTTAGCCCGATCTGTATTCCACGATCTAAACACAGATTCAACAGCCAATAAAAGCTGTTCTTTGGGATCACTTGGGAATTCATGACCCACTTCACGTAGATAGGTATCTTTATATTTACCAATCACATCCTTCAATGCTTCAACTGAAAGATCATGATCCGATTCAAAATTATATTTCACAAGAACTGTTTCCATATCTCTATTGAAATGTTCCTTGTCCACCCCCATGGCAACCTCACCAAACATTTGAATTAAACGACGATAAGAGTCATAGGCGGTAATGCCCATTTCCTCATACAAGCCTTCCAAAACATCCTCATTCAAACCCAAGTTTAAGATGGTATCCATCATACCTGGCATCGAAATTCTGGCACCACTTCTAACAGAAACAAGCAGTGGATTCTTTTTAGAACCAAAGGTTTTACCTGTGACTTTTTCAAGTGCAGCTAACTTCGCATCAATTTCATCAACCACATCTTGGGCAATGACTTGATCCTCATGATAGTAACGTACACAGGCATCCGTACTAACCACAATTCCTTGTGGGACAGGCAACCCCAAACGGGTCATTTCAGACAGGTTCGCTCCCTTACCACCCAAGGTGTTTCGCATGCTCGCGTCGCCTTCTGAAAACAAATAAACATACTGTTTTTGCATATAAGCCTCCTAAATCATAAATATAGTATACCTTATAAGCGCTTACATTTAAAGGTTAATCCCAAAAGAAAACACTCAAAAATGAGTGCTTTATTTTAAACCTTATAATAATCCAATAACACACGTTCAGCCTTTGCGTTCCAAAGACCACGATTCTGTGATGTTATTTCATGGAGTTCTTTAAAAAGTGGATTCTCTACTCCCAGCGCTTCAAAATCTGCGATGGCTGTTAAAGGCAAATCAATATGGGTATACATCAACTTCTTGCCCCCAGGAATTTGAGGTAAATTCAAACACGTATCCACAATCGCATCCATCCCACCAATATGGGTAACCATGACAGCAGGATCTATTTTACCTCGACTGAAAAGATTCAGGGATTCGATGAGATCATCATTATTTCCCCCGGTTGATCCCATAACTTTTGTGTTCATATAATGTACATTATATGCATTAATCTTGGCCTTCATGAAATGATCGGTAGGACCTGCAAAGAAGTTTAAACAGCCATCAAATGCCAAAAGTGAATCTGCTTCTTCAATCAAAGAAGCCACCGGCACATAAACAAAAGCATCATCATAGCCTTTTCCATCCGTGTAATCTATTAAAGGCGTTTTATCGGTAGATGGGTTATGATAGACCAACTCAATCCCTTTTTCTTTTGCGTCCTCAACGGAAAGTACTTTCTTAGCATGATTGATCCTATCATCAGAGAGATCGGTTACCACGACCCGTTTTGGATGTTTATCAGACTGCATCAAATAAGCAATGGCACCCAAGCCCATGGGACCACATCCACCCATGACAAGCACATTCCCATTTTCTTTAATGCCCATTTCATGGACATAGTTTTTCTTATTGGTGTGATAGACCGCATTAAACCCACCCACAATACAAGACATGGGTTCAGCCAACGAAGCTTGGTAGTATCCATCCCCTTCGTATACCATCAAACATCCCAGTTCCATAACTTCCTGGGGTAAAATACAATACGTAGATGCACCCCCAAAGTATTCATAAGAATATCCAGGAGAAGCCAAAGATCCTTTATAATTAAGTGCTGGTTGAAGCGCAAAACGTTGCCCTTCTTTAAATTGATTTTGCCACTTCTTACCGACCTTCACAATATCACCGGCCATTTCATGACCAATAATAATCGGATGGGTCGCGATATTTTCAGGGGCTCTTTTATGATTTTTACCCTGTTGCAGCAATTTGTATGTAGACATACAAATACTATCACTCACGACTTTTACCAATATCTCATCTTCTTTAATATCAGGTAAATCAAACCTCTCCAATCGGATGTCCATTTCACCATACATTCTCACTGCTTTCGTTTGCATTATAACACTTCCTTTACCATAACTTTATGCATTAAAGCTTCAATTCTATCTAAACTACCTGGCATGGTACCTTCAGTTTCCACTGCAGCCCCACTGGTAGCGATGGCCCTTTTGATGAGCGTCATATCATCTTCATGATGGATATAACTATACGTTAAACTTGCGACCATTGCATCCCCTGCACCGACCGTTGATTTAACATTGAGGTCAAGCGCAAGCGCATGGTATATTTTATTTTGATTCATAAAATAAGCACCCGCTTCACCACAAGAAACCACAACCCATTTTACACCTTTTTGGATTAAATTATAACCAAAGGCAGAAATTTGTTTCAAAGTGGGTTTTTCCATAAGATTTAAACATGACTGAATTTCACTCATATTGGGTTTCACAATATCAGGAATGGCCTTCAAACCATGGATTAAAGCTTCCTTAGAAGTATCCAAAATGGCAATGGCCCCTTTTGATTTCACCAATTCAATTAAATCCTTATAGAAAGATGGCTGCAATCCTTTGGGCAAACTTCCCGAGAACACAAAACACGTATCTTCACCGGCATGTTTATCAAACCAATCTATGATTTCTTGGACGTCTTTAACACGGGGACCCTGTTCATTAAGTTCTGTAGTAAGACCGTTTTCATCCACAATTTTAAGATTGGTCCGCGTCTCCCCTTCACCCACAATAACATGGGTTCCAAACGGCAAAAAAGAGAGACAGTAATCTCCCATTTTTCCCGC
>CANRNG010000056.1 GCA_947631935.1 uncultured Erysipelothrix sp. | reverse complement strand
TTATATGAGCTGAGTGAAGTTTGTTTTTCTTTTAGCCACTATTACAATAACATGGTATCTAACTTGACATTTTATTTGCGTTTGACTATCCCGAAGACATACCTATATAAATCAATGGTAACTTGAATACAACTAAAATTGTAAATGTAAAGAAAGTCATGTTTCTTGTGCATTGAGAAAAGTTGTTGGGATAGTTCTTCACGAGAGAGTCGGTATACTGTATTTTAAATTTGATGGGAAGCGGAAATGACATTATGTTCATCGCAAAGAGAATGTGGATTATCAATTTTTGAATAAAGTGAGATCATTTTACAGTGATTCATTTGCAATAACAATACGTTTATCTTTGATCAATTGAGGATAATTGCGTTGTTTTATTCAAGTTCTTGTTGCTTGGTCACGATCGAAGAAATGCTTTTCAACTACAGCACCGCCGAGTTGTTATACAAGCAAACATGACTCCATGGTATATTACGAAGAAGATTCTCACTGCAAAGTGGAATGTCGTTCTTTTGCTTTCCATGGTCTGTAAAACATATCCCATAAGTCGATAACCAAAACAAATAACGTGTAGAAATACACATGCTTTCTGACACAATGCAACTCACCCGAACCAAAAGAACTCACAGCGAACTACGATATAAACTATTGACGATTTTTGTATTCTTCATCCTTTGAAAGCGATAAGGTCATCACAATTCTACATTTAAAAGCACGCTAGATTCTTACAAATATTTTGATTCTACCGAAAGTAATAATCAGGAGAAGCAATTGATGCGATCACCTTCTCTGCCTATGTTATCCAGCTCTTTTATATCATATCTCACACAAAGTATATGAACTTTTGTATCACTGTCATTTACCTCACACACCAGAATCAAATGTAGATGTTTGCGTTCTAACAAAACTATAATACAAGATATATAAACTACCGAAGTGAAGGCGATTGCTAGGTTATTGTTTGATGTTTGCAGCAAGTATCAACACCCACGTCACCTGGTTTCAACTGAATAAACCACAACTTGTAATAGCGGAATTCTAAAATCAAGCCACTGAATATACGGGCAAGCTAGCATGGAAAGACAATACAAAAGTACAAGGTTTATCTAAATTATTCTAAACTTCAAAAAAAGAAAACAAATGTGATCGCATCAAATAGAAGCCACCATAATGTACCAAGTTTCAGTTTGAACATTGGAGTCGATAACTACATGTCATTGTTTCTGGCGCTTGAACTGCTATAGATGATAGATACTTTCTATTTCCATCTCTAAGCTCTTGAAGAAACACCTGTCTTTAACTTGTCTGTTCTTGTTTGCTGCGGTCATCTATATATCGGTGCAGCTTCTTAAATTGCTTAAATCTTGATATGTCATGAAGTATTGACAAGGCTAAGAAAAGATAAAGCTATCGAATTTAGAAGCAAGTTACTTGGTGTATAATTTGAGAATGTCAATTAATGGATTTCAGGAAGTGTGTTGTAAGACGCATCAAGTTTTCATAAGTTGAATGAAATACTTCTTGGTTATATCAAAGTGCCTATCCCATGATATCGAAGTTTGTGCTCTAGTATTTTATCAACTTCCACTAGACATTGAACAGTGTTACTGACGAGGTGAAAACATCAAAGAAATACAACCGTACATCGTATTAGAGCGTATGCCTTTATTCATTATTGAATACTCTGAAGGTTTATGTAGTCTGATGTTATGTTTCGAAATGTGTACAAATTATAAAAGAACAATACAAAGTATATCTAAAATTACACTTTATTTTCAAACTGATGAGTTTGCAACGGCGTTCTCATTGTTAGTTGATTATTTTATGTAATTGTAAAACCAAAATTAAGTCATCTGTTTCACAAGAGCTTCAGACGTGAAAAGATTCACATATACGCTTTACTATGAAGACTTGATATAAAGAGATCCAATATTCTTTTAACTATTTACTCCACTGTTAACGATTACATAAACATATTACCAGAAGTGTTTTCAAAGAAGAGCAAGAAAAGATTAAACGTCTTGCGCGGTTCGGGATATCAATACGAAGTTAACTAGCAAATATCTGCTTCAATACACGGTGCAATATTGCGACCTCTGTATCTTTGTCTCTGTCAAGTTACTTCATAATCTCTCTAGTTCGTTCCGTTTCAAAATATTAGAGTTTTCGAATAGATTGATAACTGTTATGGCAAAAAGTACGTCAATACAAAGATATTTATATTTTTTGCAGATAATCTTCCTAAATATGTTAACGCCTCTTACGTGGAAGGGTAGTATTTTGTGATGTTCTAGTTGAGCCATTATAAAACATTTATAATTGTTACCTTCAATGCGACCAAGTGAAAGTGCGTTGTTATCTTATCTCTAAACAACACCACCATGAGAGAGATATTCCACGTTGGATAGAAAGTGATGGTATGGCTCGGAGACTATATACACACAATAAAATATCAGAACTCAAGAAACGTGTCATCAAGCTTCCAAATAATATTAAAGTGCTGACTACTTCATACGAGTGTTGCTATAAATCCGCTAGTTCTTTCTAATATAAATACATCTACAAGAGAGTTGTTAGTGAAATAGCGTCGATTTCATTTTAAAAAGAAAATATTACGACATATTATTAATAAGATGGATACACTTTCACTGTAAATTGGACATTTCAAATTGTATAACTTGATCGTGTTCGACTGTGCAAACAGTGAAGTTAGTAGTCCTGATTTCGTGAAGATTTGGTATATTTTAGCAACCACCTTCACAGCAGTATATAGAAAGTCTTATTATACGATATAATGTCATCACGATTCGGATAAAGTCAACTACTTTATAATCATTTTGTAAAAGTAAAGTGGTGTAGCTTACAAGTTATGTGTGTTAGAACCACAACACATAGAATTGTATAAATGTATAAACTTACTGAAACAATGAAGACGGCATCACATTCCCGTTTTTAGTTGTCTAAATATTTACTTTCTGAACCAAGAACATCAACAATAATGAGGCAGACCATTTAAATGTAGGCCAGTGATTTCAACACCTCAATTACACAGTGCAAATATTTGACAACGAAAATACATTCTAATGTTAGCAAATTTCAAATTTGAGGATCAACATACTTGTTTTACCCAATAATTTTGAGAATTATAGTATTATACAGCTTAAAAAGTTGGTTGTTCATTTGTTATAAAAAACAGGAAATGTTTCACTTTTAATCTTATTGTGTCTGAGAATCTGGTGCAAAGGCTTATGAAATAACATCCACCGCTTGATGATAGAAACGCGTGTCTCCAGCATGTTTGATAATATCAAGAATTTGTGTAAATAAAGAGCTATTTTTAAGTAAGCCACCTTCTTACTCAACCTTAAATAAACGATATAATTTGCTTTCTTTATCATTTATAAGCACCGGGAACCATGCCTACACTAAAAATGCTTCAAATGCAGTGCGATGCTGCCCAATTTCAAAATCGAAACGCGAGTTTGTACTGTTGATAATAAACACTTTTATGAAGGATTCCACAATAGAAGCTAACGATTTTTGGTACATGTTTTGTTCATTATCAAAAGCTCTATGCCAGATTAACTAATTTATGAAATATTTGTCCGCGTCAATCTTTTACTGTTCATAGTGATTTGTATTTTAAAAAGTTTTCAATATTTCGTCATGATATCCCAAAACTTTTTGCAGCGGAATAACTTTGAGCTAAACAGTTCCGTTTTCAACTTCGAGAATTATATTTTCAATACTACTTCCTACAATAGGAACCATGACATGTCCACCAAAACCGACGAGTTTTCGTTACAAGCACTTAATCGATTCTTCTATAGTTTTGCAGTTTGTACATTATTCAAAGGTTGTTGGACATATAGTGTACATTCTCTAAATTTCTTCTTCCTAAGATAGCATAGGCATTTCGTCTAGCTCGTACATATTTTTACATTACAGTTTATAAGTCAACTTTTGATTAAATTGTTCTAGGACAACCGTTTATGCAAGATTATACTTCATCCTTGTAAAATACTCGCAATACGCCAAAAGCTTTGTATCCTGGGTAAACAAAGCCCCATAACGTTGTAACGCCTGATGTAATTTATTATAAACTTCGGAACCAAAAAATCTATGTATATTTTCTTTGTCTTCAAGAAAATATGCTGTTTACATTTTGGATCCATATGCCATAAATTTCGCTTTAAATTGGTACATCTAGCAAGTATCAAAAGTGAAAACTCCGTTTTCGTAGACAATAGTCCAATGTTAGTAGTCCCAGCCAGCGATTGAGTCACGTAGACTTAAAGAAAAGTTTTTGAAATCAAGGCTATCTTTACGACCGAAGACATCTTCGAATGGAATAACTTGTTGACTACTTCCAACGCAATTGCAAAAGCGTTTATACTGTTCCTTGCTTATCCACAGTTGGCGATACACATATTCAATGCAGATGCGTATTACTACGTTTCGAATTTGATCGCATTTCTCTTTTTTATCTGGAAGCTTTTCGATGTGGGCAGCGGCATTTTCAACAGTGATCTTTCCTTTATAAAAGACACGTCTCAACGCGGCATTCATAATGTCATTTGTAACAACTGGAATGATGAAAGAGACTCTGTTTTCGTCCTGTGGGTTTTTGAGCAAATAACTCTACAACTGATTATGTTGAATTGCTTAAATACAAAGTTGTACAGTGCGGAAGGTCTCCCAGAGCTCAAGACAAACGGCAAGCTAATTTTATGAACTAAAATCGTTTCCAATCATTACAGCACTGAGTTAACACAACGGCTATGTGATAATTGCTGATTGAAGCGTGATAAATATCTGCCAAATTGGGTCGAGCATGCATTTTAAACATTAACATATATATTTTCGGATGGTTTTAAGATGTTTATCGGACCACGCTTCGAAGTCAGTTGTCGACTTTATGGCTTTCTTATCACCTTTAGCTAAATTTTTCTTACTTGTGATAATTTTTTTGACCTATTCGAGATTCAAAAAGCACTTTTACAAATTCAGAATAGCTTAAAACGCAGCCGCTGATATATCACGAGTGGCTTCTTTTCTTAGATCAAATGGTATCATCCGAGTCTTCACAGCAATAACTAACAACAATAGATGACGACGTAGATTTGTATAAGATGAATACAAAGCTGGTGATGAACTACATGTTACATTAGTTTAGAGCTTGTAGAAAGCAATAAAATGCCTGATTCGGGTGTAATAGATTCCTTGTGGATCATTATCAGTCGGCGCGGCTAATTAGTTCAACCATTCCGGCTCAGTAAATGAAGCATTTTTACCTTGTAATTCATCTAACTCATTTTTCATCTGTTTCATCTCATTTTTTTCCTTCTTAGTAAGACTATTATTTGACTCTGGTTGGCGTTCCTATTGCTTCAAAGCAACTTCATTAGTATCAATGGTAACATTTTCTGTCAGGTGATCACCGAGTTCCGTCTACTTGTGTGCTGCGCTGGCTATTATTTATTTATGGCTTTATTTAAGTACAATTCCATACTCTTCAAGTAACTTCCATTGCATTGGACTTACATTGACTATTTCTTTATCGTACATACTAACAACATCATAAATAGCTTGCGTTACCATGTTAGATTCAAAAGCCAGTTAGAATGCTGTGTAACCCGTATCGTCCAGTAAACCAGCTTGTGTTTGAAGTAAAACTTTTACGATGTCTATGCTGTAGCCACCAGACTCTAGCGCCACCATTAGCATGGTCTTTGTGTGGCTTAACAAATCAGTAATGCGTGCGTGACTTAAACAAGATACCAAGGTGAGACTGTCATTTTTTTTGTGGTCTTTCAACAGTTCGATTAAAGCAGCGTGCGTGAGCTCGATTTTGTTGGCAACCAAGTACGTGTGAGTGCATTTCTAGCATTTTTTAAGAGCAGCTTCTCCAAAATTCTAATGACAAACTTGTTCATCATTTTTGAATTCAAATTATGCTCCAAATAAGGATGAAAAAACAACTTTTATCAAATGTTCTTAAAGATTTTTACAACAGGATTGTAAGCGATTTTCGAAATCTGTTATTGTTTACCCTTTTTCAGTAGTAATTGCTTACCACAACATATTGGCAAGTTCGTTGGTTATTTTGTCTCGATGATCGGGTTTTTACATTGAATATTTTTTCTGCGCTATTTTGTTTTTAATAATGTTTGTCGGGGTTATGCGTTACAGAAGAATCGCAGCGACCCATTACACTGTCGTTATATTCTCTAGTGATGTGATGTTCAAAGTATTTTGAATTAGATTACTAAAAGTAGTGAGTTCTTTAGTTTCTTCATCAGATAAGTTTATTTGATCAAATTATATTAAGATAGATTGCGACTTGGTGTCAAATCTAATGAACTGTAAGCATTACGCCAGTAACTTAGGTGGAAGAGCATCAACAAACTTCAAAAGTTGTAAGGCATGAATACGAAAGATATCAACAGTGTTTAAGCTTGTCATCTCGAAAAAATGCAATATAGATACAATGTTTACTTGACCTTAGGCAGAACCATTTTTGTACCACATCATTTAAAAAATTCTAATTGTTTCAGCGAGATGAAGCACGCGCTTATAATTGAGAGATATTTATTCTTTACGTGCTAACGTCAGTTTATCTTCGCTTTAATCAACTTCGGTCGTGTCTTAATTAAACTATAATGTGTGTTCTTAAAAATTAAGAGACGTGACAAATATCGCTAGCGCGTATTAAGTTTGAAGATATTTAAACTCTTATTCTTCCAAATAAGTTTTTATGATCTCATTTGGTTCAATGTCTTCGTTTTTCAGCTTTTTAGACAACACCTAAGTATACTTCGTTATAGACTTAATGGCGATCTAATAAAAGTAGTATAACGGATCTGTTTCTTTTAATGTCTTGCATGGCTGTTCTGTACCGAACACAATAAAAAAACAAACATGTTTGTCTGTTATTTCCTTTTGCTGCTAAGTTGGTTGCGACTGAACAAGTTGTTGTTTCAAAAGATCTGATTCTTAATTGCTCTTCGGCGGCATGATTGTTTTGAAAAGAAATGCGAAGTGAAGCGGACCGATTGCATTGTCTCTCTAAGACGCGAAGAAATATGGTCGGAAATTCACAAAAAAAGAAATAGTTCCAATTCATTTTTTGAAAAAAAATGACAATAAAAAGTTCAAAATTTCTAGATATGAGCTTTGCGGAACGCCCTTTACCAAAAGCAATGGTGGTGTTTGAATAAGTAGAATTTTGAAAGATAAAGTGATTTTTGGAACTTAATGGCTTGGTATATAATGAGTAAGTCTTTATGCATAAGATTGTAATTTTTCCACTTCAGAATTAATGAACGAAGTTATAAACTTTGACGAGTGGAAATTCCTTATATAAGTTACACCAAGCTTTAACCGTGACGGTTGGATGGATCTTGCACGCGGCATTAGAGAGATGTTGCAATTGTTGAATGGAAGATGCGTTAACTTATGCTATAACAACCTAATGTTCAACAAGAAAACAAAGAAATGCAGACTCATAAAAGGCGATCCCATCAAACACTGCAACAATCCCATTAGGCTGCGCTGGTATCCACCAACAATTTGGGATGATTTGCACGAGTCTGTTTATTATTGCGACCAGATTGCTGCGCTTGCTGTACTTGAGTTCATGATGTAGAAAAGCCCATACTACGACAAGGACGAGAAAGTGTACCAAAACAACATCAGGAATTAGATTCGTACGATTCCGCTTAAGGCTTACCCAAACCAAAGGGCTGCATGGGAACTGTTATTCACTGTGACACATGGTGTATTATTGGAAGACGGCGTTGATTATCTTGAAATCTATTTAGAAGAAGATGGTTTAACTCCAGCTGATATAATTAAAAGCTGGGATGATGATGTTGACTTCAAGAAATAACCATTATAAGGTTCTAATGAGGCGGACACGGGCAGTTCGTAGGAATTAGATGATGAATCGTTTGGGTGGGATATAGAAAAAATACCATACGAGGAAGAACAAGCGTAAAATATAATGAGGCTCAAAGCATTGAATTAAGGAATGCAAGATAATCTTATGTACGCTGAGTGAAGTTTGTTTTTCTTTTAGCCACTATTACAATAACATGGTATCTAACTTGACATTTTATTTGCGTTTGACTATCCCGAAGACATACCTATATAAATCAATGGTAACTTGAATACAACTAAAATTGTAAATGTAAAGAAAGTCATGTTTCTTGTGCATTGAGAAAAGTTGTTGGGATAGTTCTTCACGAGAGAGTCGGTATACTGTATTTTAAATTTGATGGGAAGCGGAAATGACATTATGTTCATCGCAAAGAGAATGTGGATTATCAATTTTTGAATAAAGTGAGATCATTTTACAGTGATTCATTTGCAATAACAATACGTTTATCTTTGATCAATTGAGGATAATTGCGTTGTTTTATTCAAGTTCTTGTTGCTTGGTCACGATCGAAGAAATGCTTTTCAACTACAGCACCGCCGAGTTGTTATACAAGCAAACATGACTCCATGGTATATTACGAAGAAGATTCTCACTGCAAAGTGGAATGTCGTTCTTTTGCTTTCCATGGTCTGTAAAACATATCCCATAAGTCGATAACCAAAACAAATAACGTGTAGAAATACACATGCTTTCTGACACAATGCAACTCACCCGAACCAAAAGAACTCACAGCGAACTACGATATAAACTATTGACGATTTTTGTATTCTTCATCCTTTGAAAGCGATAAGGTCATCACAATTCTACATTTAAAAGCACGCTAGATTCTTACAAATATTTTGATTCTACCGAAAGTAATAATCAGGAGAAGCAATTGATGCGATCACCTTCTCTGCCTATGTTATCCAGCTCTTTTATATCATATCTCACACAAAGTATATGAACTTTTGTATCACTGTCATTTACCTCACACACCAGAATCAAATGTAGATGTTTGCGTTCTAACAAAACTATAATACAAGATATATAAACTACCGAAGTGAAGGCGATTGCTAGGTTATTGTTTGATGTTTGCAGCAAGTATCAACACCCACGTCACCTGGTTTCAACTGAATAAACCACAACTTGTAATAGCGGAATTCTAAAATCAAGCCACTGAATATACGGGCAAGCTAGCATGGAAAGACAATACAAAAGTACAAGGTTTATCTAAATTATTCTAAACTTCAAAATAAGAAAACAAATGTGATCGCATCAAATAGAAGCCACCATAATGTACCAAGTTTCAGTTTGAACATTGGAGTCGGTTACTACATGTCATTGTTTCTGGCGCTTGAATTGCTATAGATGAGAGATACTTTCTACTTCCATCTCTAAGCTCTTGAAGAAACACTTGTCTTTAACTAGTCTGTTCTTGTTTGCTGCGGTCATCTATAT
>CANRNG010000055.1 GCA_947631935.1 uncultured Erysipelothrix sp. | reverse complement strand
AAAGAGATTCACTGATCATCTTCGCACTCAATAATGACTACTCTGTGCTTCAGACCAATGAACTCTTATTAAAGTATCATCAAGAACCTTTACAATGAAGGTTCTTTTACTATATTCTACTCCTACATCATCTGTTCAACTATGAAGACTATTTTACTTGCAAAGAAGGAATAGCAGTGCTAAAGTAAGTAATGAATTAAGACAAAGGAAAAAAACATTATAAAAGACGTAGGGGGCTATGATAGCCAATGAAAACATTAAGACAGCTAGAAATATTATCAATTTTAATGAGTGATAGCAATTTTTTCTCTAGTGAGTATATTTCTAAACAAGTAAACGTAACTTATAAAACCATTCAAACAGATATTAATGATCTTTTGGAGTCATTGAAGATGTTTCCTGGAATCAAAATCATTTCCAAAAGAGGTTATGGTTATAAGATAGAATTTGATAACCCTCAAGATTTCGAAAATTTTAGAGCGGAGTATGAATTCTTATCAGAGATAAGAGGCGAACAAAATCAAGCAGGATATATTGTATTAGATATACTGTTCAATAATGATACTTTAGAAGAAAACTATATTTATTCCATATTAGACATTGATAAAAAAATATTGCAATCTGTACTAAAGAAACTCAACAACGAAGCAGAACCATATGGCCTTTCTTTCGTTTCGAAAAAGGGACTGCTCTATTTGATTGGTCAAGAACAAGCAAAACGTATGTTTTTTATACATTATTATCAATTGATAAAAAATAACAAACTCATTATGAGCGAACTGGAGCTGAATCTTGATTATAAATCCAAGATGAAAGATGTTCAAATATCAGGTCGGATTACAAGTAATGAAGATGCCACAGAATATCTTAAGGTATTTAGCGTCATTTCAGACTACAGAAACAAGAATGGTTTCACTGATGATTCAGTAAACGATCAAAATAGAATTTTTGATTTGCTTCTTTGGCATGTTGAGTTCATTCATTATTTTGATATTAATATCGAGTATAATGTATTATCCGACATTCACACTGAGGTAGATCGCTTTATCAATCAACGAATCTCAAAGTCCTTGAATTTATTTGATGACAATGCTTTCGCTGTTGAATACTTATCTAAAATTGTTTCAATTATTAAAGAACAAAATGAGTTATACTATTTCCCTGATATCAATATGAATTTATTTGATTTTGACGACTTTCAAATTGCATTGGAACTGGCGAATCATTTGATGATTCGGCTTCATAATGGATTAAAATTGAAGTTTGGAAGAAACCATTTATTTGTATTGGCCAAAAGTATATATCTGATTTCTAACTCAAATGCCTTTAGAAAAGACTTATCCATCATAATTTATGGATCCAAGAATAAAGCAAATGCAAATTTACTTGAAAAATATTTGATTCGAGAATTTAAAGATCGCCTTAATGTGAGGGTTGTAGACAGCTTCCCTAACATGGATGTTTTCAACATACATAATAATCCAAGTCTTTTTATCACTGACACCGAAAGTGTTATTGATTTATCAAAAGGTTACTTCGCCTTACACCACGAGGATCTCACAGATGTAAAGTATATCAAGCCCTTTATCGAAGCCAATATATCGAAATACTATGTCCGTAGAAGAGAAGTGATTGAAATGTTTGATGAGAGTCGATTCTCACCAAATTACAATATTACTAATATGGGTGATGTAATAAACTATGTCGGATCTAAGTATATTAAGGACGAATCGCGCATTAAAATAACTGAACGTTTTGTGTTTATGCGAGAAAGACACTTTTTCTCCGTAGTTACAAACGGATTGGCAGCACCGCGAATGTATGTAGATGAGCATATAGCAAAGCCAAAGATCGAAGTCATTATCCCAAAAGATTCATTTTATTGGAACGACCAAATAATAAAAATAATCTTTGTTATCGTGATTCCCCGATCATTTGAAGGAATTGGGGTCTTGGGAATTCCATTTGAATCTTTTATGTCAAAAAAAGCAGTAGTAAATCGACTTGCAGAATGCCGAGATTACAAAGAATTCCTCCAGACAATTGGAGAACAAATTTAAAAAAACGCATCCATGTGGTGCGTTTTTTAATCAACCAAATACTTCTTTATATTTCAAATTTAAATTGATACTTTCTTCTCTTCCGTTATGAATAATCTCATCAATATCGACAATGTACGCGTCATCGTACATTACTTTTATGGCGCTTTCTAAAATCATAGGGAAATTAAATCCAGCAATGACATATAGTTTGTAGTTTTTGATTAGTTTAAAAACTTCGTTGGAAGGGGTCCCCCCTACAAAATCCACAAACACCAAAAATGCTTCATCCGTATTATAACTATCAAAATATTTTTTTAGTCGATCTCCAAATAATAGCGGATCTTCTCCTTCTTTAAGCGTAATTGCATTTACGTGTGGAATTTCGCCTACAATCATATTTAAAGCATTCACCGCTCCTGTAGCAAAATCTCCGTGGGAAACTAAAAGTATTTGCATATAAGTACCTCCATTTATCAAAATCATTTAATCACGTTTAAACAAATTGGTCAACAACAAAGTAAAAAATCCTTGTAAATTAACACTTGTTAATTAAATCACGAGTTAATTTCACTTAATTTCGACTTATTTCACACAACTTTGGTGATATATCGAATAATATTTATATTTTAAATGGTTATTTACTTTGTTGTTTTGCTGTGATATATTGAATCTAGAGATCACATGCGCAGAAGATTTCAACATGTATGACAAGGAGGAAATACATATGTTAGTGACAATGAAGTCCATTTTGGATAAGGCGCTTGAAGGCGGATACGCTGTTCCAGCTCCAAATATTGATAATGAACACAACTTACGAGCTGCTTTGGAAGCTGCTGAAGAGATGAATTCTCCCATTATTTTAGGGGTACCGTATCATTCAAACCCCGATATTGAATACTTCGGAAGAATCATTACTGACTTAGCAAGAAGAGTAAGCGTTCCGGTTGCGGTTAACTTAGATCACGGTGCATCTTACGAAAATTGTGTTCACGCTATTCGTGCTGGATTTACATCTATTATGGTTGATAGATCCCAAGAACCCTATGAAGTTAACGCAAGAGAAACCAAAGAATTGGTTAAAATTGCCCATGCTGTAGGTGTAACTGTTGAAGCCGAGTTGGGCCATGTTGGTTCAGGCGAAAACTATGATGTGGATGGATACACAGGTCTTACCGACCCCGAAGAAGCATTAAAGTTCATCCAGGAAACTGGTGTTGATTGTTTGGCGGTTGCTGTTGGAACTGCCCACGGAGTATATAAGGGAGAACCCAATATTCGTTTTGAATTGTTGGAAGAATTAACCAACACATTAAAAATTCCACTCGTACTTCATGGCGGTTCTGGTAGTGGTGATGAAAACCTAGCCAGATGTGCAAAGCTTGGTATTTGTAAAGTCAATCTTTCCAACGACTTAAGAAAAGCAGCAATTGAAGAATTAACCAACCAAGATTTATCTGGTAATGCAGTATATGGTATGTACCGTTTCTTAGGAACAGGATACAAAAATAAAGTAAAACATTACATGCATGTATTAGGTTCAGAAGGAAAAGCATAGAAAAGGAAGGAGTTTATTTCTAATGATTTCACTGGTTAGAGTAGATGATCGATTAATCCATGGCCAAGTTGCTACACAATGGGTGCAACACGCTAAAGCAAACAGAATTTACATTGTGGACGATCAAGTTAATAATGATGATTTTTTAAAAAAAATGACGATTAGTCTTGCCCCACAGGGGACAATTGTAAAAGTTGTATCTGTTGATGATGCCAAGAAAAATATGCATCGCATCGTGGAAAACAATCAAATAAAAGCAATGGTATTGGTTAAAACGCCTGAACCCATCATAGAAATGATTGAAGCGGGTGTCGATATCAAAAAAGTTGTGCTAGGAGGGATGGGCGCAAATAATGAACGTAAACGCCTTTCGAAGACAGTCTCAGTCACTAAGAAAGAATTAGAAATGATCCAAACTTTAATAAATAAAGGAGTAGAGGTGGTCAATCAAATTGTCCCCTATACTCCAGCTGAAGATACTAAAGATTTAATAGAGAGGTTGAATGCATAATGGACAAAATGAAAGTATCGGTTATTACCGATGTTAAAACAATCGAGGTCCAAGAATTTCCTATTCCGGAAATTTTACCTCACGAAGTATTGTACCAAATCAAATCATTTGCACTTTGTACAGTAGAGCAACGCGCCTACGCTGGCTTGAGAAAGTTTCCATACCCATTTGTGGGTGGTCACGAAAACGCGGGTGTCGTTGTGAAGGTTGGAGAAGCTGTCACAGAATTTGATGTTGGAGATAAAGTTATTGCTACCTTTGGGTATTGTGGTTCTTGTGATTTTTGTAAACAAGGATTGGGTACTCAATGCGCAAACTCAAGAAAAAATCGCAAAAGATTTGATTTTGAAGGCATGATTGTGGGAGGCGCAATGTCACCTTACCTGGCAGTTCCTTCTCATCAACTTTCCAAATTAGAACCAGATGCTGATTTAAAGTTATCCGCACTATCAGAACCCCTTGCTTGTTGTATCCACAGTACCCAGAAAGCAAAAATTAAGTTTGGCGATACTGTTGTAATTATTGGAGCTGGAATCATGGGTTATTTACACATGAAACTTGCATTGATGCAAGGTGCTAGAGTCATCATAAGCGAGGTCGATGAGGCACGTATTGAAAAAGTTAAAAATGCTGGAGCACATTATGTATTTAATCCAGCTAAAGACAATGTGGTTGAAAAAGTAAAAAGTTTAACAAAGGGATATGGAGCTGCTGCTGTTATCAATACAATCGCAAATCCAGTCGTTTGGGGTGATGCACAAGCAATGTTGGCACCATTTGGTAGATTAATCGCGTATAGTTCACAGGATAACAGCGATCCAGTCGGCATTAGCTTTGGCCAACTTCACAGTAAAGAATATGAGTATATTGGCACTGTAAGTCCTACCTACGAAGCCAATATGCGCGCATCAAAAATGATTAATTTTGGTTTAATCAATATGGAAGAAGTTGTAGATTCTTATTACAACATTGAAGATGCAAAAGACGCTTTCGAACGTGCGATTATTCCAAATACTTATCGTGTAGTCATATCTTACGAATAACATCATATACTTAGGAGGAAAGAATACTATGTCAAATAATGATGTACAAACCAATCGTGTAGAACTAAATTTAAAAGACGTAAGAGGGGCATTTTGGAGATGGATGTTCTTCTGTCACTCTTGTTATAACTATGAACTATACCAAGGAATGGGTGTTACCCATGCCTTAAGTAAAGCAATGAGCAAGCTCTATCCCGATAGAGCACAACTTGGAAAAGAATTATCCAAACATACAATCTTCTTCAATTCAGCAACACATACTGGTAGCATTATCCATGGTGCAGTCTTGGCAATGGAAGAGGAGCGCGCAAATGGCGCTGAAGAAATCACCCCTGAGTTGATCAACTCAATTAAATCAGGACTTATGGGTCCATTAGCCGGACTGGGCGATAGCTTGGTTCAAGGTGTTATGGTTCCCATATTATTAGCACTTGGAATTACACTCACTGAGTCATTAGGCGTTGCAGGACCCCTTATCTATACAGCACTCATTTCAATTGTTGTTCTGGGACTTGCATATGTATTCTGGATGCAAGGTTACAAACTTGGTACAGAAGCAATCGGTAAAATCATTAACAGCGGTCTCATGAAGAACATTCTGGGTGCAGCTGGAATCTTGGGTTGTATTGTATTGGGTGGATTGGTCAGTAATTACGTTTCTATTACTACCTCCGTTTACTTGCCTTTGTCTACAGGAAACTTCGTATTACAAACAAACTTTTTAGATAAGTTAATGCCTAACCTTTTATCACTTGCAACCACAATGGGTGTATATGGATTGGTTAGAAAAGGTGTCAAATCAAATAAGATTTTACTGGGCCTATTCATTATCGGAGCAATCCTTGGGTTCTTGGGTATTCTTGGTCCTGTACCAGTGTTTGAGTAGTAGGAGGAAGAAATTATGACAGTTTTTCAAGCAGTATTAATCGGATTTGTATACTATTTCGCAAACTCAGCATGGAACGCAAGTATGGGACTCTACACTTTATATAGACCTTTACTTGGTGGATTGATTGTTGGAGTAATAATGGGTGATATTGAAACAGGATTAGCAATGGGTCTTAGAATTCAATTTATCTTTATGGGATTCATGTCGACAGGTGGATCAATGCCCTCAGACAGTACCCTTGCCGGACTTCTTGGGACAGCATTGGCTATTATGTTAAGACCCACTCTGGGTGACGGTGCACTTGATGCAGCGCTAAGTATGGCTGCCGCAATTGGTGTATTGGGAACATTCGTATTTATTGGTAGAATGACATGGAACACTATTTTTATTCAAAAAGCAGTGGATGCAGCGCATCGTGGTGACTTAAAAGCTTTATTTAGATGGCATGTTACCATTCCACAACTTGTTCTAGCAACAGTCACGGTTATTCCAATAACAGTCTTCTTACTAACAGTAGGAAACGAGAATATTCTAAATCAAATCAATCAAGCAATTCAATTTGCATTGATACCCCTAAGTGTCATTGGTAAATTGCTCCCAACCTTAGGACTCGCAATTACACTTAATGCCATTGGCAAGAGAAATACCATTCCATTCTTCTTTATTGGATTTGTACTATCTCAATACTTAAAACTAGATATTATCGCAATTACCATTCTTGGTGTCAGCGTTGCATTCCTTGTTTACTTTGGATTCAATCCATTTAACAAAATGAAAATGCAAACACCTGAGGATATTACTGTCGATCAAGATGACGATTGGAGTTAATTAAAATTATATTAGTACCCAACTCAATAGGGTTGGGTACTATTTATTAAAGGAGTTAACAATGCATAAAAAATCATTAATATTTAAATTTTCAGTTTTATTGTTTTTATGTTCATCAAGTTATGCATTAATTAATGTTCAACTCATTCCCTATTTAATTAGATTGGGCTATTCTACACCGCAAAGAGGACTCATTGTTTCTTTCTCTGCTTTCGCATCGATTTTTGGACAACTCTTAATAGGATATATATCCGATAAAACCAACACCGTAAAAAAATTATTTATGAATCTAACTGCACTGTTGATTGTAACTATTTTCTTAGGTTACTCAATATCAGACCATAACTTCATATTTCACTTTATAGTTCTTGGACTGGGAATGATGTTCTTTAGAATATGTACAAACTTGGCAGAAACCTGGATCTTAGGCCTGGACCAAACTCGCGAGAAGTTTGGTACCATTAGAGGGATTGGATCTGCAGGTTGGGCTATATTTTCATTAATTTCTGCTTATGTTATTGGATACTTCGGTTATAGCGGAATCGCGATTCTATTTTCTTTTCTATCACTACTCATTCTATTGGTTAGTTTTAAGTTACCTGATATAGAAACCGTCGAAACAGCCAACATTAGTAAAACTGACTTTTTGTCCTTAATCAGCAACAAAAACTATATTATTCTACTCATTATCTTCTTCATTGCTTTCTTTGTAATGAACACAGATAGTTTTACAGTAACGGATCTAATATTTGAATTTGGTGGAAACGAAAGTGACGTAGGTCTAAGGTGGTTTATTCAAGGATTTCTTGAACTACCTGCCTTTACATTTGGAAACATCTTGATTCATAAACTAAACAAGAAAAGATTTTTACTCATGACCCTTTCCTTTGTATTTCTTAGATTCTTTCTTTACTCATTATCAACAAATATCACACATATTATATTGATTTCATTACTCCAAATGGTTACATTTCCGTTCTTAATTATTGGGCAGCGAATTATGATATATGATGAAACACCCGCTAGACTTCATGCCACAAGTCAAATGATTGCAGTCAGCGTGACAATGAGTGCTTCATCCATACTAACGCCGATGTTCTCGGGATATCTATCGCTTTGGCTTACCAATAGACAGATACTGTTATCATTTGCGCTTATCTCATTAATAGCAATATTTATCTTACCACTCTATAAACATCAAAAAGAAGGAGCACAATTATGAAAGATTTTATAATCCAACCAAAAACCAAGGTTATATTTGGAAAAACAGCGATAGACCAAACACCCAACATCATTAAGGAATATGGCACTAAATGCCTTATTCACTTTGATGGTGGTGAATTTATCAAACCACTCATCAGTAAAATAAGAAAATTGCTAGAGGAACACGATATAGAGGTACATGAGCTTGGCGGTGTTGAACCCAATCCACGATTTTCACTGGTAGAAGAAGGCATCAAATACTGCAGAAACCATGATATAGATGTCATACTGGCTGTCGGTGGTGGGTCTGTCATGGACAGCACCAAACTCATATCACTTGGAGTTCATGCTGATTATGACGTGTGGGACTACAAATCATTTACCCCTATCAACCACAAAATACTACCACATGGAACAATTTCAACCCTACCTGGAACCGGCAGTGAACTCAGTGCTGCATCCATGGTTTTAAGAGAGTTTGAAGATGGGCGTAGAGAAAAACATCAATTCAACCACCCAAACCTACGATTTGATTTTGCGATTATCAACCCCGAACTCGCCTTTACACTACCCCTCAAACAAACAGCTGCGGGTTCCTTTGATATCATTTCTCACTCCATGGAAGGATACTTCACAGAAACAAAGAATACATATTTAATGGACGGATACTATGAAGCAATCATTAAAACCGTACTTACCAACGCAACCATAGTTAGAGATGATCCTCAGAATTATGATGCACGCGCCAATCTTTGGATCGCATCATTGATGCCAATGGAACACTATCTCGTGTTGGGTACTCAGCCTGACTGGGTTGTGCACAACATTGAAAAACCTCTCACATCAATCTATAATAAAACACATGGTGAAATGCTTGGAATTTTAACACTCGCATGGTTAAGATATGAACATAAAAAAGAAGCCAGAACACCACTCTTCGAAAAATGGGCTGTACAATGTATGGGCGTTACTCCAGATTACCACAATCGATATCGAACCATTAACGCAGGCATCGATCGATTGGAACAATGGTTAAAATCAATGGGTATGCCAACGACACTTAAGGATGTAGATATTGATAACAGTCAATTTGAAAATGCCGCTGAACTTGCCCTTAAAGTTGCTGGATTTGAAGGTAGAAACGGAACAATCGGCATGAACTCTAAACTCACATTCGATGAAATTATTGCAATCTACAATATTGCATTGGAGGAACAATGAACAGAATCACACACTTACTAAAAGAAGAAAAAAGGATCTCAGTTCGAGAGTTAAAAGCAGCACTAAAATTGGGAAGTAAAGAATTTGATGATTTAATCAAAGATGCTGTCAACGCAAATTTAATTGAACCCGCTGGTTTTGATTATGATGAGGTTGGACAACAAGTACCCATTGCTTATAAGTTAAAAGAATAAATAATATTGATAAAAAAAGTAGACCCCCTTCCATATTGGAAATTACGGGTCTACTTTTTATATCAATAATCGAAACCAGGTTACATATCTATCAACACGAGTCCGGCATCATTTACAGTAAAGATTTCGCCAAATCATGATTTACTTGTGACCTCAACTCTCTTAAAGGTGCATACACAAGGAAATATAGTTGAGGTACTAAGAATACAAATGTATATCTGAGTTTTCTGCCAATACGAATGAAAAGACTCCAGGTGTAATGGTATAGTGAATTTGTAAC
>CANRNG010000054.1 GCA_947631935.1 uncultured Erysipelothrix sp. | reverse complement strand
GCATAATTTAAATATTTAGAGCGGATTTATCACTTATAAAACTGAATTGAGTGGTCTAATTAACGGAACCACATTAGTGTTTTTAATTTAAAATTTCAATTAATTGCTCTTTTGTTAGTTGACGAGATTTGTCTAATTCATTCCACTTATTAAGCATAGACTCATATATATGAGCTTTAGGTGCATGTGAGTTTCGAGTTCCAGCTTCAATCACATCTACAAATCTATTATTTTTTTTCAGTGCATCAACAAAGCCCATATATTCAGTTTCATAATTACCATCAAAGCCGTTAAATAAAACTTTTTTAGCATCTATATCTTTTTTATCAGTTAAGGCCTCATAACTGTCAGATATCACTTCATATAACTCTAAAATTTCCAAAACTAAATTTGCATTTTCTTCAGGAAAATTCGGATATATAACATCAAAACTTTGCTCATATAGCCATTTATGTCCTTCTCTTAATTGTTCAGCTAATTCAGAATAATAGTCTTCATTCTTTAAAAGTCCTAAAATTTCATATTGATTAGCTAAGAACAAACGCTCTTTATCTGTTAATTCTATTGTCATGGTCTAATTCTTAAAATTTAGTGTAATTTGAACCTATATTACTAACTGTTTATTTTAGTAAATTCAAGATAAACTAATAAAAATTAGAAACTTAAAATCAATAAAGAAGGTAAAAATGAACTATCAAAAACTTAAAGAAATATTAGAAAATAGTGACCCTAGTGAGTGGCTATATTTTGATAAATATAATCAGTTTACTTATAAAAATGATGTTAATTTAAGAATTGTTAGAAGTGATTTTGAAGAAAATACTTCTTTTAATGAACCATGGGCAACTAAGCACCCTGATCACAACGCTACTAGAGTTTTTTTAACTGTTTATTACGGCCAATCTATAATTGGCGAAAAAATGATGGTTGATGTAGATGGCTATCGAGCCACACTACCTATCCCAAAATTAACTACAATGACAGTTTCCCAAGCAGATTATCGATTAGCATTAATTATTAACGGAAGTCATGGGAATAGACTTGATGAATATCTAAAAAGATCTGATATAACAGTAGAATAAATACTATCCCTTTTTCTATTTGCCAGATCCTATATAAGAATATCTGTGATGATAGATAGAGAAAGAATCATTTTTTGTATTCACTTTCAAAGGCATGTTTTAATAGCTCAACTTTGATTAGTCAGTACTTTAAATGGGTAAGTCATCTCTCATACGTTCAATCAGCTACGCTAGATTGTCATCTTATCGACATGCTTTTAACTGCACAGATGAAGAAGCCCTTCATTATTATTACTGGAATCAAGTACTTTCTTCCGAATTATATATATTAACGCACAATATAGAAATTTGTTTTAGAAATCAGATACATAATGAGTTAAGTAAGGAAGTATCTTTTGTTAAAAAAGGCAATACTCTAGATAACTTTAATTGGTTCGACTTCTTTGAATTTCTTATCCCTGATGCAAACTCACCTTCAGGGAAAAAGTTAAATCAAACTGGTGAGGCATTCAAAAAAATAAAGAAAGATCTTATAAGGAAAAATGTTCCGACAACTCCTCAAAATATTGTATCAAATCTTGAGTTTGGTAAATGGGCATATATTTTGAGAACCCGCTCATACAATGATGGTAAGCCTATTGATTGGGTTAAATGCTTAGCTAAAATTTTCCCCAATCTAAATACTTCTAAGAAGAAAAATAGAGAGGCGATGAATGCACGTCTAGAAGAAATTCGTTTACTAAGAAACCGTATTGCTCATTTAGAACCTGTCTGGAAATTTCAATCCAAACAGATTAATGGATCTTACGTTTCCGCACCTACAACTCCAGATGAGATATTGAAAAGGCTAGAAATAGAAATCTATTGGGCAACGACTTTCCTTAAATGGCTATGTGAAGATACCTATAACAGCTATATAAAGACGAACTCTTATAAAAAACTATTAAAACTAATCACAATTGATGGCATTTCAGATTTTGAATTATAAAAACAGAAAAGCCGACTATAAAGCCGGCTCCCCATATCTTTGCTTACAGATACCTCTTTAACTCACGTGGGTTAAAGATTGTGCACTTAACACAGTTCTGAAAGACTACATGTATATACTAAGATAATTAAAGTTAACTGTAAATAACTATTCTTAATGCTGAACACTTATCCAACAAACTCTACTATGCAGTTAAGTAGATTTTATATTTAACATAAAATCTCTTATAAGAAATTCAGCTGTTAGAACCCCACTTAACATTTCCATAATTTCCTTTTTTTGCTACTAAATCTGAGGAATCTAAGTGAATATTGTAAAAAAAATAGGAAAACATTACCGCTTTTTCTCTTTCTAAAAATAAAAATATCTCCCTGTAAAAATTGTCTTACTTTTTTTGGTCAATGTTTCATGTATCCACATGATATTTAATAACAAATTTGACAATATTTTGCTTTTATATTAATATTCAACGTATCAAGTTAATCTGTTTAAGTGAAAGTGCTTCAAACTAAATCTTTCATACAGTACAAGAAACCACCTTTTTAGGTGGTTTTTTGTTTTTAGAACTAAAATATATTTCAAGGGCTAAGCGATTAACAGGTCAAACGTCATCATAAAAATCATCAATATCGGCTTGTGTCCTTACCATCTTTGTCGGCATCTTATCAATAGCATCGTGGATACGCTTTATCGCTTTTTCATGCTTAATCATCCCTGCATCAAGTTGCTCTAACAACAGCTTGGTTTCTGCATCGACTTTGTGACCACCGACAGCATGAAACCGATGACTTTATATGTTAAATTTTCACTCATAGACCCGCCCATTCTGCATGTTGTAATGCTTACTATGACCATGCTCTTTCACATATTCGGCTTGTCTTTGCAGAAACTCAAGCTCTCTCTGTTCTGCTCTTGTAGTGCTGTCTTGATCGGCTTGTGATGGCTCTTTCGACATGCAGTTCAGAAAGCCGACACAGCAGAGGACGATAAGAAAGAAAGCGAACTGTTTTTTAACCATAAAACCACCATATCTATTTGTTATATTTTATCTTTTTCATAACAACTTTCACATCTATTTCAGTAGCTTCTTTGATCTCTGCATTAGATTTAGGAGCTGCTAGATTTCTATTTTTTGCTTGGTTTCTTCGCAATAGATCTGCATAAATATACTTTTCTAATGCTTTTTCATCTTCGATCTGACTTAGGCTATCATCAATATGATTTTCAGCTTTAAAGGAGAGAATAGTCTGAGTAAATCCTGAAATTCTTGTGTGAAGTTCAGCAAAGGAATAGATATTAAAATCGACTCTCGTACTATAAAATGCATCTCTTTTAATCTGTTCTAAATCGAAGGCTTGATAGATTGGAAATGTACGTCTCTTTTGAACTTGTCTTTTCCCTTTGACTACATTCTGACGTACTGCCCTACGGTTGTACTTCTTTTCAAGCTCATAACAGATTTCACCTATATCTTGAGCTGTGCCACGAAAAGCAGGGACATTCGACAAAGCAAAAATGCCTGCTTCAATCGCTTTTTTTAGCTCATCATCATTCAACCAAGTTTTAACCTGATCTTTAGTCGGGCTAACTTTGTTTTTTGCTTCAAATTGCTGTTTTTTAAGATGCTTCTTTTGTGTAAGTTTTGACTGAATCCCAGCTCTACACAGCTTTAGAATATGTGCTTTATACTGCGGTGTAAGATGCCAAGTCCATGAAGCAGGCTTAATTTGCTTTACTTCACCCTTTTTTTCTTGCATCGACTTGTACTCAGCCAACCGTTTTTTACTCCGATCAGAAAGGCGAAGTACCACTTTGGGCATGTCTTGACTGAAAAGCTGTAGCCGTGAATCACGGTGTAAAAGACAGTGAAAAGTATCTTCACAGGGTCTGCCGTCCTTTTCCTTAAAGCTTTTTTTTATGATTTGCTTTTGATAGCCAATCACTCGCTGAAACCTTTGCTCTGCGGTCATCTTAGCCATTTCAACTTCTGTCACATCAAGGTCTTCAAGCATCTTTGTGATGACTGACTGCTTCTCCCTCAAAGCACTTGGCAAAGTCACCATAATGAAAACTTGGCACTTACCTTGCCGTAAAAGTTGCTGATTAAGCTGAATCACCAAATGTGCATTGCACAAGCCCTTTTTATCTCTAGCTTTAGAGCGTGAGTCTCCTGTTTTACTGACGTGAAATTTGCTGATCAACCAAGCCAAAGTGTTCTGTGCTTTATCAACATCAATGAAAAATTTTTGATAGAACGTGGCTTTAGCTAGATACACCGTTCGGTGTAAAGCAGACATTGTGATTTCATCACTTGTCGTATAAAAAATCATGTATTCCCCAAAATCTACAAATAAAAGCCGAGATGTAGTAAGGCGAATGTAGTAAAAATAAAAATTTAGGGTCTTACTTTTTTTAATGTATTAACATCTCTTCACAAATCTGTTTTGCTTTTTAATAAAAGACTTGCGTAGCAAGGCTTTCAAAGGTTTTTCGAAGAAAAACTGCCACCTGAAAGGTGGCTAAGGGGCAACGGGACGTAGTTAAGTTGTTCCTAAGATTAACTCGGCTCGTTGCCCCTGCTCTTATTCACCATCTAACTTCAAGGTGGTATAAACAATTTAGATATTTTCAGTGTGATGCTGAAAAAAGACTTTTCGATGCTCTAGGGCAGTCGGCAGTTCTTGACCTAAAAGTTAAGGACTGACCATCCTTAACTGTTTTTTCTTTTCGAAATAGCTAAGGACCGACCATCCTTAGTGCATCTTGGCTCTTACGTGGCTGTAAGAGTTGGCGAAAGCCTATATTTTCGTGTAGCTCTATACTGGTGAAAGCTAGTTGGTAGGGTTGCGACGGAGACTGTGAGAACCTCAATGCAAAACCTCACTGCTACTCTTTTTATGAGTAGGAATGGTTTGCATGTCAGTTCTCCTTTTATCCTTTCAGTTAAATCAAATTGCCCTCAGCCCATATAAAAAAACACTCGGCTGAGTCGCCTTCGGGCGACACTGAAAAACTTATAGCCGTTCTGAGTCTAAAGACCTGAATTGCAATAAGCCGTTTTATGAAATGGAAGTCGAGACATGAAGTCGAGACGCAAACACCATACGCTGGGTTAACCTGCTAGTGATCATTCACTGTTGGGAGGTTTAAAAGCCTTATCTTGCGTACCCAATCGGGGAGGACGTGCATCAACCGCTAAGCGGGAAATTGCACGGGGGAAGAAAAAAGTCGAAAGGCTTGTGGGTCTGTCTCATTTGACAGATTCCCTCTCGGTCAGTGGTAACACTGATCGCCAAATAGCTCAACCGAACCACCTCTTTGAGCGTCAAAAATACGCTAGAAATGACAGGGGTTGGAGGGATGCTTATGAAAACTTTTAAAGTATTTATGCTGTAAAAGTGATTGATCTGATCAACGAAAACCTTGTGATTTAAGTGGAGTTGCGGAACAACGCTCCATGAAGTCAAGGATGGCAAACCAAATGTTGCACGGTGTAATGTTGAAGGTCTAGTAAGCCCTGTTTCTGTTTATTCAGATACAGTGATTCATAAAACTAAAGTGGGAAGCACAGGAGTTTAAGTTAAACGGTTTAGCCTCCGTTTAGGCGTTCTAAGGTTGAAAAACCGAAAGAAGAACTCTAGTCATAATAAAAATCTATGAAGGCTTCATTTGCCCAAGTAGATACAAAAGACTTTAACCTGTGAGAGATCGTGCAAGTAAGTGATAATCCGCCGAAGGGTTATCTCCTAAGCAGTCGAGTACGAAAAAAACGTGCAAGCCTGTGGATGAAAGTGCGAACGGAAATAGTGAGATAGAAATCGAAAAGTTAGAATTTTGTTGCGGTTAAACAGGTCGTTTAACTTCTCTCAAAGCTTTGGTCGGCTGTGGGATTCAGGGTGGTACTTGAAAGCAAAATTCGAAGTCAAATTTTAGGTTTTTTTATATAAAAACCAAGAGTTTAGGTTCAGCTTAAACACGGTCATTTCGTATCAATGCAGTTTTCAATATTCTGTAAAAACAAGCGTTTAGGTATTCGTATAAAGCCCTCAGTTAGCTAGTGCAATTGAAACGTAACTAGGTCGATGAATGATTTTTTATTTAGCATTTTTGGCAACTCGGTCAAAGTCAGCCTTTAATCAAAATACAAAAATTCGGGATTCAAGCTTTTGATGTTTTTCGCTTTTTAAAAACATTAAACCGCCATTTAAAATGGCACACCTCTCAACAAGGTTTGTTGATGCAATCTTCAGCATGACGAGGACTATCTAGCTCAAATGAGTCCGATTTTTAAATAAATACGCTCATTTCTAAACTGATTTATTCAGTTTTATCATTAGTTTTTGGGAACTATCACAATTTTGTGGTAGTTCCTGATCCTTCATAAATGCTCGCCATTTGCGTTCTAAGCGACTTTTCTTGATCTGCATATAAACACTAAGCTACAAAATTAAAAATTCAAACTGACGCAAACTGTACACCTAAAATTTATCTTTCGGCATGTCCTATTCACGATCTGCCATAAAATCTTCTAAACCTTTGGGATCATTATAAAATCTAAAAAACTCTTCCCAAGTATGTACTTGCTCTGGATCTTCTTTAAAGACGCCATCCTTATCAAGTTTATAGCTTCTTGGAGGTTTGTCTAAAATGCTAATCGAGAGAGAAACCAAATCTTCATCTTTTCTATCTGTGCTCATATCAAATCTCCTTTAACTTGTTTACGAGCGATACGAAAGAAATGATCTCATCTGCTCTAGCTCCCTGCCGTTCGTTCCTCACGGGTGGTGAGCTAGAGCAGATTTCGGTAATATTCACCCTACCTTCGCTAATTTAAAATTAGAGAAGGTATTTGAATATCACCTTTTAAAAACATCACGGTATGGAGCCGCTATCGCCTTCAATCGGTACAAGACAAGATGCGTCATTATTGTCTCGCAGGGGAGTATTTATGGAGCTGATCTCCACCCTGCACACGCCTTTCTCCCCCATTGGCTTGCTATCTCGGCGAGGGAGTTACCCAACATACCACTTAAACAATCGACCAACGTATTCCCTGCGTTCCCTCAATAGTGCAATACATCAGATTTGAGGGTGACTAGTGTATTACTACACATTATCGTCTTGTAATTCATGTACCTGCCGTCACTTATCCTCCTGCATACATGAATCGTTCTACAGAAGCCGTGATAAACACGCACTTACAAACTTCCATAGTTACGCAGAACAAACGAAATCGAACAAAATTGGATTGAATTACTCAACCGCAATAATTTGTTGCTTATTTGATGGGCGACAAAGTACTAAATAACGAAGGACTCTCGATTAACGGCTTGCAAAAATATTAAAAAAAGTCATAATATCTATTAGGTACAAGCCTTTCGGTGAAATCAGTAAGAGGTGGTACTCTACTGATCTTCGTTAAATGATGCGTCAACATCAAATAACTGCGTACCTCCATACTATCAAGAAATGTCTCAGCTATACAATAGCTGAGACATTTTTTTTGGTTTTTTTTTAGAAATTACATCGATATAAAACATTGACCGAAAAAGATTTTTTTAATAACTTACGTAAGTTATATAAGTTACATAACTTTAATTCAATTAAGCTATTGATCTGTCTGAAAAACTTTCTATAATCAAAATTAGATAAGTTACGTAAGTTAAATAAAAACTATGATTATTCTCGTTGGTGGTGAAAAAGGAGGGTCTGGTAAAAGTTGCCTAGCCCAAAATTTAGCTGTTTATTTGCAAGCTAATAATAGAGATATTTTATTACTCGATGCAGATCCACAAGGTACTACAACTGATTGGATTAAAGAGCGTGATGAAAACAGTAAAGTCGAAAGTATTCCTTCTGTTCAAGCGGCAGGTAATATTCGCCAAATATTATTAGACCTTTCTAAACGTTATCAAGACATCATTATTGATGCAGGCGGTCAAGATTCTGAAGCACTACGCTCAGCAATGACAATTGCTTCTCACATGTTATTGCCATTTAGACCTAAAAGACGCGATTTAAAAACGTTAGTTCATGTTGAAAAACTGATCCGGTTAGCCAAGGCTGTGAACCCAGAACTTTATACTCGGGCGGTCATTACTCAATGTCCAACTTTACCAAGCCAATCTCAAAGAATTTTAGATGCTAAAGAGGCGTGTGAATCTTTTGATTTGACTCCATTGAATAATTTCACATGCAATCGAAATATCTACGATGATGCTGATGAAAATGGATTATCGGTTTTTGAAATGTCATCTGATGAAAAAGCCAAACAAGAAATTGAACAAATTGCTAAAGAGTTTTTAGGAGATCTTTAATGGCGCTTAAAGGCTTAAAAAAATCTGAGCAAGTCTCAAACGATGAAACCATCGAAAACTTTATTCAAGGTGCGACTAAACGTGTCAAGAAGATAGAACCATCACAGCAAAATTATAAAAGATATACCTTCTCTTTAACTGAAGATGTGAACCAGCAAATAGATACTCTTTTGGTAAATTGTAGGGTTGCTAAAGCGAACCGTTCTATCATCTTGAAAGCTGCTATTAGTCAATTACAGAATCTCTCTGCTGAAGAACTTCAAAAAGTCGTATTAGATCATACCAAATAAGTTACATAACTTATTTAAGTTACATAACTTATTTACAGTTTTAAGTTTTTACTACACAAACTTATGGAACATTGCTTAATAAGTAATCGTGGAACGTGAAGAATCATTAAAAAAGCCCAAACACACATGTTTGGGCTTTTTGCTATATGATAAGACTATGATTTATATGAAATAAAAATTTGCATTTCGTATAACGTGTATTATGTTAATTTTAGAGAATCTTTAAATTCAATCATATTCACTAATCAATAATATCATATGCAATAGTATCGTTATATCTGCTAGCTGCAACTGACTTTATGATCTCTTTGTGTGATGCCTTAAGTAACATTGAGGGGAAACAATATCTAGAAACTATTGGTGGTCTTCCTTCAAATGCAAATCCATAATCATCTAAAGAAATTTCTAAAACTTGATGTTCTCTAAATTGAGAGCTATCAAATGGCACATTTGCATTAGGATTTTTAAAGATATACAAACCATCAAGTAAGTCTTCAGGATGATTATTGGTAACTTCATGCACTTTAAAATGAGGTGGAGTATAATCATATCTAACATTTATTACATAAGCAGAATCATCTAGCAGAGACTTACTTAATGATGATAATTTTCCTAATGTTAGAGTGTTAGTAAAGATTATAGCCGAAACATCTTTCATTCTTTCCTCATAAAATATACCTAATGAGATATCGGAATCTGTACCTGGTTTCTTGATAGATTTTTTTTGAGAATACTCTTGAGTTTCAGGCGAAAAATAATATCCATACAATAGAGCCATCATTGAATAGATATATTCCTTTCCATAGTTAATTTGATCATAGGAAGATAGAGCTATCAAATAAGGTTTTTTAGTATCAACCCAATCACATTCTTTATATCCTTTAATCCACTTATTTTTCTTATCAAAATATCCAGTATATTTGTTAAGTTTACCTCCTATAGAATTCGAATGTCTTACGATAGCTTCATCAATAATTTCTGAAAAAACTATTTCATTTTCAATTGAGTATAGCATGCTAAATTGATCATCTAAGGTTCTTTCTGTCTCAGGTATACCCTCTTCTTTGATTTCTGAAACAACAGCTTCAATGTAAAACTTATTAGTTCCCTCAGTAATAAAGTCTGGTCTATTATGATCAATATTCAAATTGACCCCTATCTTTTTAAAGACTGCATGAAGGTAAAATTCCCAAAATGCCGAATGAAAAGTCGTTTGAAACTCTTTTATAATTTTTTTATCTCTATCGTGAAAATCTTTTGCCCAACTTTCAACTACGGCTTTAGCCTTAGAGTAATAGAGTTCATCTCGTAGAAATTTAAATTTAGGATGTAGTGCTTCTTCAGAAACATCTGATAGTTTTGAAAATATGTCCATAAAATACTTCTTCTTGCTCAAATATCGAGTAATAATAAACTAATATTTAAAAAAATATTTAATTTTAACTACTTAAGATATATAGTGTTTTCGTTAATAATTAGACTATGTGGTGAATTTGTGTGTTAGAACCCATTCAAAATGTCTATATTCTCACTAATAAAAATGTCTAGTTTATGATGGGTTAACCATCATGGA
>CANRNG010000053.1 GCA_947631935.1 uncultured Erysipelothrix sp. | reverse complement strand
GTTGGAGCTGGTTGCGGGTAAAGTGCCTTTAATTATTGAAATTAAGAATGGCCATGATAATGCATTGATTTGTAAGAGATGTGCTTTATTATTGGATGACTATGAGGGTACGTTTTCAGTTGAATCCTTTGATCCTTTTATCATGAGATGGTTTAAGCGCAACCGTCCTCACTATAAAAGGGGATTGCTTATTATGGGAATCCATAAATATGATCACTTCATAATTGGTTTGGCAATGCGTTCCTTTCTATTTCATGCTTATGTGAAACCTGATTTTTATGCATATCATGTGGATTTGGGTAAGAATCCTTTGATACGGTGGTTTATGCAATTAATGGCCAAAGAAATTGTTTTGTGGACTGTAAAACCGGATTCTAAAATATACTTAAATTATGATAAAAAAATATTTGAAGATGTAAGGCTTGTATAAAGAGTTTAAACATCTTTTTCTTTGTGTTAAAATAGAGACTAATCGAGGTGATACTATGAAGGGAATTGTTACCGTAGTGGGATTGGATAAAGTTGGCATTATTGCGAGCGTTTGTCAGGTGCTTGCATCTTTGAATGTTAATATCCTGGATATCAATCAAACCATTACAGATGGGTATTTTAATATGATGATGGTGGTTGATTTGGAATCTACAACCTCAGATATCGCGTTAATTGATGAGAGTTTAAAGGAAATTGGTAGAGAATTGGGTGTTGTGATTCAAATTCAACATGAGAGTATCTTCAGTTCCATGCATCGTATATGAGGTGAATTATGATACATACTTATGAAATACTTGAAACCAATAAAATGATTCAAGAAGAAAATTTAGATGTGCGAACCATCACAATGGGCATCAGTCTTTTAGACTGTGCGCATCCTGATGTGGATGTCTTTAATGAAAATATATATAAGAAAATAACAACACAGGCTAAAGATTTGGTTGAAGTGGGTGATGCTTTACAACGGGAACTCAAGATTCCAATTGTCAATAAGCGTATCTCAGTAACACCGATTGCGATTTGTGCGGCCAGTTGTGTTACGGATGACTATGTGAGTATTGCGAAAACATTAGATAAAGCAGCAAAGGCCGTCGGTGTAGATTTCATTGGTGGTTTTAGTGCTTTGGTTGAGAAGGGCTTTACGCCTTCTGATTTGAAGCTCATTCATAGCTTGCCAGAAGCACTATCTCAAACGGAGAGGGTTTGTGGGAGTGTCAATGTGGGTTCAACTCAAAATGGAATCAATATGGATGCAGTCAAAATGTTGGGTCAATCACTTTTGGATATGGCCTATGCTTCAAAAGACAATCGTTCTATGGCTTGTGCCAAGTTTGTGATTTTTACCAATGCGGTCAGTGATAATCCTTTTATGGCGGGTGCCTTCCATGGTGTGGGTGAACATGATGCAGTCATTAATGTGGGTATATCAGGTCCAGGCGTGGTTAAAAACGCCTTAACACAAGTAAGAGGTAAGGATTTTGGGGCGGTTTCTGAGGCCATTAAGAAAACTGCGTTTAAGATTACCCGTGTCGGTCAATTGATTGCTCAGGAAGCTTCAAAACGCTTAGGGGTTCCTTTTGGTATTATTGATTTGTCTTTAGCTCCTACACCTGCAGTAGGCGATAGTATCGCAGAAATATTTGAAGAATTGGGTTTGGAGTCCGTGGGTGCACCCGGTACAACCTTGGCTCTGGCCTTACTCAACGATGCCGTTAAAAAGGGCGGTGTCATGGCGGCTTCATATGTTGGGGGTTTGAGTGGTGCATTTATTCCGGTAAGTGAAGATCATGGCATGATTAAAGCCGTTCAATCAGGTGCTTTAACACTGGAAAAACTAGAGGCAATGACTTGCGTTTGTTCAGTGGGTCTTGATATGGTTGCCATTCCAGGAGATACCAATGCAACCACCATTTCAGGCATTATTGGTGATGAAATGGCGATTGGGATGATTAACCACAAAACAACCGCTGTTAGAATTATCCCTGCTTATGGTAAAAATATAGGGGATATGATTGAATTTGGAGGACTGTTGGGAAGAGCCCCCGTTATGAAAGTAAATACATATGGAAATGATGATTTGATTAATAGAGGGGGACGCATTCCGGCCCCAATTCATAGTTTTAAGAATTAAGGAGCCAGTACATTGGATAAAATTACATTTGACACATTAATTGGTTATGAAATTGTTTCGATAACACCAGAAAACACAACACTAAAATTAAAAACTGAAGAAAAACACACCAACATTTATGGTTACATTCATGGCGGTGCTTATTTTACGCTGTCGGATATCGCCAGTGGTTTATATGTTAAACAATTTGAGGGCAATTGGGTTACACTTAATGCCAATATCAATTATGTAAAGGGTGCGCAAAACCAAGATCTTACCATTGTTGCAACCCCGACCAACCGATCCCGTAAACTCTGTGTTTTAGAAGTTGTGATAAAAGATGAAAATACGATTTTCACTACGGGTACCTTCACCATGTATAAAATAGATTAGGGGCTTTTTATGATTAATATATATTATGTACGTCATGGTGAAACTTATTTTAATCTTAAAAATTTGATTCAAGGCCAATCTGATGCACCCTTAACCGATAAGGGACTCGAAAGTGCCCTAATCACCAAAGAAAGAGTCCAACATATCGAATTTGACATTGCTTATTCAAGTGATTTAAGACGCGCCTATGAGACTTTACAGATGATAGTCGACACAAAGGTTAAACAAGTCCTGCTAAAAGAGTTTAGGGAATTAAACTTTGGAATTTATGAAGGAGATAGTGGGGATGGCTTTTGGAAAAGAAAAGCAGAAGCCTATAATTTTGATTTAAATGCGATGAGTTTGGTAGATCGCTATCAATATGTCTATCATCCTATAGATAATCCCAAGGGTGAAAAACTTCAAGATTTTAAAACGCGTTTGTACAGCGGTCTATTAAAAATCGTAAAAGAAGCAACCTTACACCAACATAAGAATATTTTATTGGTGGGGCATGGCTTGGCGATTAGATCTCTAATTGAAATGTTGGATCCAAACCATGATAGTGATATTGTTCCCAACGCCTCAGTCACTAAAATTAGTTTTGATGGGGAGAAATTTGCGTTGGATTATGTAGGTAGAATCAAGGATATTAACTAAAAAAAGAAGCGAAATTTAATTCGCTTCTTTATTACTTTATGCATTATTAGATGTTTCTGGTTCAGGCTCTGGTTCTGGTGTTGGTTCAGGCTCAGGTTCTGGTTCTGGTTCTGGCTCAGGTTCAACTTCCGTTTCATCCTCAACCTCCGTTTCATCTTCATCTTCGTCGGTTTCTTCCTCAACTTCATCGGGTTCAACTATATTGGGAGTTTCCTTTTCAAATTGAATGCCCAAGGCACTTAAAGTGATGGAACCCATAAATACCAATGAGACAACCATTAATAACGAGATAAAACCATAGGAAATCATATCTTTTCTATTCAGTTCATTTAAAATGTTTTTCATCTTATCACATCCAGAGACATTATAACATAAATCGCTTGTATAAGTCTTTGGTTCAAGATTAGTTTTACTTTTAAAACATTCTGAATTAGTGTATAATAAAAACTGTATAAATCTTTGAGAAGGACCAGTAATCAATCAAATAAATACACTAGAGAATGGGATATGGTGTGAACCCTGTATTTTGGATTGATGAATTCACCTTTGAGAGAAGCTAATCACTTCCGTGTTGTTTTCGTTACAAACAAAAATAAAGAGTATTTGTGTCAACAAATGAATCAGGATGGTACCGCGCTTGTCGTTCCTGGCAAGGGCTTTTTTTATGCTTAAGAAGGAGAAATAGAGATGGAATTAAAAGAACTATTGAAGTTGGCTTTAAGTGAAATTCTTGAAACAGAAGACAAGAAAACACTTGAAGAACTTCGTATTAAATATATGAGTAAAAAAGGAATTATTGCGGATGCGATGCGTGATATGAAAAACTTACCCAATAATGAAAAACCAGCTTTTGGTAAAGCCATTAATGAGGTTAAAGAAAAAATTGAGGCGCATCTAAAAGAGAAACAAATTATTTTTGAACAATTGGATTTAGAATCATCCATGGAAAAAGATGCGATTGATATCACTTTACCGGGTAATGTCTATCAATACGGTGTTCAAAATCCTTTGATCATGATTCAAAGAGAAATTGAATTGTTATTTAGAGAAATGGGTTATTCAATTGTGGAAGGGGATGAAGTCGAGTTAGATCTTTATAACTTTGAACGTGCTAACATTCCACAAGACCATCCAGCGCGTGAAATGCAGGATACATTTTATATTGATGAAAACACACTTTTAAGAACCCATACAACTTCAATTCAAACCCGAGCCCTAGAAGCCGCTGCGCCCAATGTGCCCCTGATGGTTGTATGTCCTGGTAAGGTTTATCGTCGTGATGATGATGATGCAACCCATTCACATCAATTTTTCCAAATGGAAGGCTTGGTTGTGGGTCATGGTGTCACTTTGGCTGATTTAAAGGGAACCTTATCTTATTTTGCTAAAAAGATGTTTGGAAAATCTAGAACCATTCGTTTTAGACCTTCATACTTTCAATTTACAGAACCCAGTGTAGAGGTTGATGTCAGTTGCCCATTTTGTGATGGACAGGGATGTTCAATTTGTAAGCAGTCAGGTTGGATTGAAATTTTAGGAGCCGGTATGGTTCACCCAGAGGTATTAAAAATGGCAGGATATACTGATGAAAGCCTGACAGGTTTTGCGTTTGGGATTGGGGTTGAACGCATTGCAATGCTAAAATATGGTATTGACGATATTCGTTCATTCTATACTAACGACAAACGCTTTATTGAGCAATTCAAACGCTATGAATAATTGGAGGATAAGATGTTATTAAGCAGAAAATTATTAAATAATTACGTAGATATTTCCGAATTAAGTACTGAAGCACTTGTTAAAGGACTCACGGAAGCTGGAATAGAAGTAGAAGGCGTATCACCCTTAATTCACGGCACCAATTTGGTCGTGGGTAAAGTATTGGAATGTGAAAAGCATCCAGATAGTGACAAACTATCTGTTTGTAAAGTTGATATTGGCGCTTCTATTGAGCAAATTGTTTGTGGTGCACCCAATGTTGCAAAAGGCCAAACAGTTGTAGTCGCAACAGTGGGAGCAGAGCTCAAAGATTTAACCATTAAACCTACAGAAATTCGTGGTGTTGCTTCAAATGGGATGATTTGTTCATTGAAAGAATTGGGAGTCAATGAAAAACAACTGACTGAAAAAGACAATGCAGGCATTGTGGTGTTAACAGAAGGTGAACCTGGTGGGGATGTTCGTAAAGCCTTGGGCATGGATGATGAAATCTTGGATATTGATCTCACCCCCAACCGTTCAGACTTTCTCTCTATTTTATCGGCTGCGCATGAGGTCGCCGCTTTATTTGGAAAAAATCTTACATTACCTAATTTTGAAGGGGCAAGTGAAATTGGCAGTGAATCAAAACTCAAAATTCATTCAGATACCGATAAATGTACCTACTTCAGTGGTAAAGTGATCAATAAAGTCACATTGAAAGAAAGTCCAAAGTGGATTAAAGATGCTTTAAATGCATCGGGGATTCGTGCTATTAATAACGTCGTCGACATTTCTAACTTGGTGATGCTTGAAACAGGACAACCCTTGCACTTCTATGATATTGATTTTTTAAAGCTTCAAGACTTAAGTGTTAGAAATGATTTAGAAATTGAAGTAGCGGCTTTGGATGAAAAAACCTATAAGATTGAAAAAGGCGACATGTTGATTATGAATGGTGAAACGCCCGTGGGAATTGCTGGAATCATGGGGTTGGGTAACTCGATGATTCATAGTGAAACTCGAGGTTTAATTATTGAAGTCGCCAGTTTTGATATGGTTTCAGTTAGAAAAACTGCCTCAAGATTGGGTTTAAGTACAGAAAGCTCACAACGCTTCTCTAAAGTCATGGATCCAATGGCGCCCATAAAAGCCATGGATAGAGCTGTTGACTTATTAGTCCAATATGCTGATGCAACCGAAATAGAGGAAACCGTGGTTTTTGGTCATATTGAACATAAAAATACGATTGCTTCTGTTTCCTTTACCAAAGTGAATGCTTACTTGGGGACAGACCTATCATTAGCACAAGTTGTGAATGTCTTTGATCGTTTAAACCTCAATCCATCAGTTGATGGTGATATCATTACTTGTGAAATTCCATCTTATAGAAATGATTTAAAAATAGATGTTGATTTAATTGAAGAAGTTATTCGTGTGATAGGATATGATATACTAGAAGAAACACTCCCTACATTGGGCGCGACTTCAGGTAATTTGAGTGAAAGACAAACACTCATCCAAAAAATTGAGCAGATTTTGCTTGGTTTTGGGGCAACGCAAACACTTACCTATACATTGGTAGAAAAGGGATTTACAGAAGGTTCAGAAGCCTTAGAAAACCCTATTAAACTCTTAAGCCCCATGTCTGATAAACGTGCGTATTTAAGATCACAGCTATGGCCTTCACTTTTAGAAACCGTCAGCTACAATACAGCCCGTCGTATTGATCATGGTTTGTATTTTGAAATTTCGAAAGTTTATGCACAAAATAAGAGTATTGAAAAACTTATTATTGTGGGACAGGGAACCAACCCGACCCTAAATTGGACGAAAGAATCCATTAAAATGGACTTCTATGCACTTAAAGGAATCTTTATTGAGCTCATGGAACATCTCGGATTTACTGAGAAAAGAATTGGATTTGTGGCTGATAACTTTGATACAGATGCATTCCATCCATTTAAGAGTGCCTCAGTTACACTGGATAGAAAACGAATTGGTATCTTGGGTCATGTGCATCCAAAGGTGCTAGAAGCTGTAGATATTAAGGATTTGGTAGTTTTAGAAATTGATTTAGCTGATATCATGAGTAAAAAGAAAGCTGCCATTAAGTCTAATCCAATCAGTCCATATCCAAATGTTACCCGTGATTTATCAATTTTAATTGATAAAAACACAAAGGCCCAAGACTTAATTCAATCCATTGAGAAAAGTGCTTCACGACTCTTAAAAGGAATCAATGTCTTTGATGTCTATGAATCCAAGAGCCTACAAGGTCTAAAGTCGATTGCGATTGAGATTACCTTTGGGGCAGATCATACTTTAAGTGAAAATGAAATTACTGAAGTAATGGAAAAAATAAAAACAGATTTAATTACAAAATTGAATGTAACCATTCGATAAGAAAAGAGGGATATTTTATGGGACGTGCTTTTGAAGTTAGAAAACATGCGATGGCTAAAACATCGGCACAAAAAACAAAAGTATATTCAAAATACGGTAAAGAAATTTACATGGAAGCAAAAAATGGTGTACCTGATCCAGAGATGAATACCAATTTAAAACGTGTGATTGAACGCGCACGTCAGGAACAAGTGCCCAACGATATTATCAATCGTGCGATTGAAAAAGCGAAGGGAGGCGATGCGGCAGATTATCACGCAGTACGTTATGAAGGCTTTGGTCCAAATGGTTCAACCTTTATTGTTACTTGCCTTACAGATAACGACAACCGCTCAGTTTCCGAAGTTAGAAATGCTTTCACCAAATCCAAAGGAAAAATGGGGGTAGGTGGCTCTGTTATTCACGGTTACGACCACATTGGTTTACTTGGATTTGAATATGAAGATGAAGAAAAAATCATGGAAATACTATTTGACGCAGACGTAGACCTCCAAGAAATCGAAGTTGAAGATGGATTTATGTCAGTCTCAGTGGAAACAACAGATCTCTATAGAGCCAAAGAGGCCATTGAAGCAGTACTGGAAAATATAGTCTTTGATGTTACTGAATTAACCTATGTTGCCCATGAAAGTGTCGTCTTAGAGACAGATGAAGATAAGAAAATGTTTGATAAACTCACAGAGATGTTAGAATCATGTGAGGATGTACAAGATATTTATCATAATATAAAAACATAAAAAGAAGGTGACCCTATGAACATTGTTTTAAAGAAATTTCATGAAAAATACCCAAATGAAACGCAATTTATCAACACAACCCAAGAGTTTGTGGACTCAATTGAAACTTATTTGGATGAATCTACTTTAAAAATGTTACTGCATGCAGAAAGAATCATTACTTTTAGAGTCCCATGGTATGATGATCAACACATCCTACAAGTCAATACAGGATATCGTGTACAGCACAGTTCTGCATTGGGACCTTATAAAGGTGGCCTTCGATTTCATCCCAGTGTTGATTTGGATGTGCTTAAGTTCTTGGCTTTTGAACAAACTTTAAAAAACGCTTTAACCAATCTCCCTTTAGGAGGGGCCAAAGGTGGGTCTGACTTTGATCCAAAGGGCAAGTCGGACCAAGAAGTCATGCGTTTTTGTCAAAGCTTTATGAATGAACTCTATCGTCATATCGGTAAGACCCTTGACATACCTGCTGGAGATATAGGGGTGGGTAATCGTGAAATAGGCTATATGTATGGCCAATACAAACGCCTGACGGGTTCTTATGAAGGGGTCTTCACTGGTAAAGATTTAACCATTGGCGGTGCCAAAGGCCGTGCACAAGCAACCGGTTATGGTTTGATTTATATCGTAGAAGCCCTATTAGAAACACTAAACGATGATCTTAAAGATAAAAAAGTCGTTATATCAGGTGCTGGAAAAGTAGGTCTCTATGCCGCTTTAAAAGCTGCCCAAATGGGTGCTACCGTGGTAGCCATGAATGACTTTTCAGGCGGAACGGTTGTGAATCAAAACGGTCTAGACATCGAACGCATGATTGAAATTAAATTGGAGAAACGCGGTTCTTTAAAAGACTACGCCACTGAATTCAATCTCGATATTTATCCAACTGAATTTATTTGGGATGTTGCTGGGGATATTGTTTTACCTTGTGCAACACAAAATGAGATGGATTTGGTTGCCCTTAAGAAAATAATCCAAAATGGCACAAAAATCATTGCTGAAGGTGCAAATAAACCCCTCACCAATGATGCCGTTCAATACATTCTGAATCAAGATATCTACTATTTACCAGGTAAAGCTGCCAACGCAGGAGGTGTTGCGGTTTCCGGGATTGAAATGATGCAAAATGCCCAAATGGACGTTTTCGAATTTGAAGATGTCGATACCAGACTCCAAGCAATTATGAACAATATCTTCAAAACCATTCATGAAAAGGCAATGGCTGTTGATAAACCTTATAACTATGTCGTCGGCGCAAATCTTGCTTCTTACGAACGCGTAAAAAAAGCAATTGATCTACAAGGTGCCGTATAATGTTGAATGTCATAGATTAAAGTAAATAAAAACCCTCAGTTTTCCATTGGAATTCTGAGGGTTTTTAAATCTCTCCTAGGTGAAAATGAAATGATTTACGCATTTCAGTGTATGAATGGTTAAATCGTTGAAATAGCATAACGTCTTAGGTACGGGGCAATTAGAGTAAATATGGTATAATGAATTCATCCATAATAACACGCTTAAAAAGGAGATAATATGTCAATAATCATTCATATTTACTATACAGGAATAAAGGGTAACGCCTTGAAGTTTGCGAAAGAAATGGTTTCAAGTGGCACTGTATCAAAAATACGACAAGCTGAAGGGAATCTTGCTTATGATTATTTTGTTTCAATGGATAATGAAGAAACAGTTTTATTGGTGGATCGTTGGACTGACCAAGAGGCCATTGATCGTCACCATGCTTCATCCATGATGGATACCATCCTTAAGCTGCGTGAGAAGTATGATTTATCTATGCGTGTTGAGCGTTATGTATCCGATGAAGCGGGCATTCCTGAAACGGACCAAAAGTTTATTAGAGAGTAGAGATAATCAAAATGGGTGAACCAAAAATGAGAGAAATAAATAAGAGTGTTGTTGAATTTTTAAACGAAATCGAACATCCAAAGAAACGCCAAGATGGCTTTAAACTTTTAGAAATTTTTACTGAAGTAACAGGTCTAAAAGCCAAAATGTGGGGCGATAGTATTATTGGGTTTGGGAACTATCATTATCGCTATGATAGTGGTCGTGAAGGGGATATGCCCTTGGTTGCCTATGCGCCAAGAAAGGCAAAAATTACGTTGTATCTTTCTTATCCTGATAAATTGACATGCTATTTAAAAGATTTTGGAAAGCACACTACTTCTAAAGCTTGTATATATATAAATAAATTGGATGACATTGATATCGAAATACTTAAAGAAATGATTTCTGAATCGTTAAAAGCGTTTCAGTAAAAAAGACTGGTAATATAAAATAACTTGGGGATAGTCCAGATTCCGCAATAAGATATTGTGGGGAGTGTAAGACCCCAAGTTACTGTCTAGGACTAGAATGGAGAAGATCTACTC
>CANRNG010000052.1 GCA_947631935.1 uncultured Erysipelothrix sp. | reverse complement strand
CAAACCCCTGAATTATCTAAATACTTTAATACAGTGGACTCATTTGATAATCATGGTGAAATCAAAAGACATAAAGAAACAGTGCACCAAAACATCAGTGATACCACTGCCATTATTTCAGTAGGATGGGATCCCGGTCTTTTTAGTTTAATGCGCATGTATTCTAAAAGTATTTTGGGCTCGGTTGAATCCTTTTGGGGAGAAGGAGTATCTCAAGGACACTCTGATGCTTTAAGAAGACTTGAAGGGGTTCAAGATGCGATTCAAATTACGGTTCCTTCAAAGGAAGCCATGAAAAAAGCCCGTTTGGGTGAAACAGACTTAAAGGACAAACACAAACGAGTTTGTTATGTGGTGAGTGATCGTGACGATAAAGATGCCTTGATTACGGAAATTAAAACAATGCCAGGGTATTTCTTGGGATATGAAACAGAAGTTAACTTCTTAACCCAAGCTGCGCTGCGTGCTAAATTCCCTGATATGCCCCATGGTGGCTTTGTGATTGGGAGTGATGATGCATCGGTGATGGAGTTTTCATTAAAACTTAAATCAAATCCGAAATTCACTGCACAAGTCTTGGTTGCCTATGCCTATGCGGCCTATCGTATGAACCAAGAAGGCATTAAGGGGTGTCATACGGTCTTTGATGTTGCCCCGAAATACTTATTGGATGAAAGTGATGATATTTTATAAAAAAAGCGACATGAAAATGTCGTTTTTTATTGTCCTTGTATTCAATATGTGATAATCTAGTATTGGATACTAGGTGATACAATGGAAAAATATGGAATATGGGTCGAAAGACTACAAGCTTTCAAACTACCAAGATTTGAATCATTACCTGAAATCCCACTTTATCTTGATCAAGTACTTGAATATGTGAACCCTATCTTGGCTGATTTATTTGATGGCGAAGAAGTGGTGACACGTTCCATGATTAATAACTATGTTAAACATAAAATCATGCCAGCACCAGTTAAGAAAAGGTATACCAATGAACATGTAGCTTATGTCATTGTGATTTCAGTGTTTAAACCCGTATTGAGTTTGCCCAATATTGCGAAGGGGTTTGAGATTATTCTTTCAGAACTTGACGCCAAACAAGGGTATAACGTTTTTACGGAATATGTAGAAGGGGCCATTCAAGAAATTATGGAACCCATCTTACAAAGAGATGCGCACATCCCGCTTAAAATTGCGTCCAAAACGTTTGCGGGTAAAATACTCTTAGAATACTATTTTAAAACCATGAAAGAAGGAGGAGAATAATGGAGAAAATTGCGATTGTTGTGGATTCTGGATCGGATGTATCTGAAAAGATTGCGGAAGGTTTGGATATTTATAGTTTGCCTTTAAGAATCTATGTGGATGGTGATGAATTTACAGATGGCGTAGACATTACCTCAGATGAAATCTTTGCAGTGTTGGATGATAAGAAAGTCACCACATCTTTACCTACGGGTGAAGATATTTTAGGTGAGTTTGAAAAAATCAAAGCCATGGGTTATACACACGTGATTGCCATTGCGATCTCTTCGGGTCTGAGTGGTACTTTCAATGTGATTCGTAACTTAAGTGAATCCATGGAAGGATTGGAGTTCTTTGTTTTAGACACCAAGAATATTTCTTTAGGATCAGGATTCTTAGCCCTTTATGCAGCTGAATTGGTAAAAGAAGGAAAAGGATTTGATGAAATCGTAGCCATTCTTAAAAACAGCATTAACCAATCTAAAGTATTTTTTACAGTAGGTACATTGGATTACCTCATTAAAGGCGGTCGTATTGGTATGGTGGCAGGGACGGTTGCGAATGTCTTGAATATTAAGCCCATTATCTCATGTAATGAAGAAGGTATTTATCATACGGTGGCCAAAGTTAGAGGTTACAGTCGCGTTATCAAACGCATGATTGATACAGCTGCTGATTTTGTTAAGGATAGCCCAAAATACAAAGTGATGTTGGTAAATGCCGCATCGAAAGAAAATTTAGAAGAAGTTAAAGCCTATGCTTTGAGTAAGTTCCAAAGTCTCAAAGACATAGAAATTGTAAACATCACCCCAGCGTTGGCCATTCATACTGGTCCTGAAGCCTTGGGTGTTGCGGTCATGAAATTGGCTTAAAATATAAAAAAATATCGGAGTTTATACTTCGATATTTTTATACATAAATTGAATGATATCCTCAATCACTTGATCCTTTTCATTGTCTTGGAGCAATTCATGTCTAGAGTTTGAATAGATGGATTGGGTGATGTTTGAATAGCCTGCATCTTTTAGTTTTGAGATGGCTTTATTAAAGCCGTCTTTTTTATAGTCTGGACAAGGGTCATGCTCACCTGCTTGAAAGTATAGGGGCAGATTGGAGTTTTGAGTGGTCCAATCCTTAATGTAGACATCTTCAATTAAATCAAACAACGTGAGATATCCTGAGAACGTGAAGGGGAAATTGCACTGGGGATCTTTGATGTAATTATCAACATTCTCTTCATTAAAAGACAACCAATCTACAGGTGTACGTGGATTTTTGGTTTCTTTATTGAAGCCTTGGTTCATGGTTTTATGAAAAAATTTACTTTCTTTGTGGGGGAATAATTTTGCCAGGACTTTTAAGGCTGTATGGATGAGGTTGAATCCATCGGGTATATAAGGTGAACCCATTATAATTAACCCATCCATGTTATTGTATCGTTTGAGATAACTTCTCGCAAATAAAGAACCCATGGAATGTCCCATTAAATAGGTGGGAAGGTTATTTGTTTGTTGGATGATTTGTTGGATGTCATTGAGTTGGTTTTCAAATGCGCCAAAGGTCCCACGGTGGTTATGATAGTTGCTATTGCCATGACCTCTTAAGTCCATAACATAGACATGAATGCCTTGTTGATTGAGCTTTAAAGCAAAGGATTTATAGCGTTCTTTATGTTCGGCCATACCATGGACCACCACAAGATTTATACGCGGGTTTTTTGCTTCATAAAAATCGTAATGGGTAATATGACTGTCGATATTAGATGTAATATGCATGGGGGCCCTCCTGTTTTGATTTATATGTTGATATTGTACCACTTTGGGTCGATATATCAATTGACAAGTGCTTCATTTGTCTTTATTATAATAGTAGTGAAGAAAAGAAATAGTAGGCAATGCTTTATTTTGAATAGAGAGTTGGAGTGGTGGTGAAATCCAATAAATAGAGGTTGTTGAACTCGTCTTGGAGCTCTTTTTTTGAATTCAGTAGAAAAAAGCGATTAACCCGCGTTATGGGTTTGAGAGTCTAAATAAATATTATTTAGGAAGCAAGGTGGTACCGCGGTAATTGAAATCGTCCTTATTGTGGTACTTTTTTTATTTGGAGGAGAAGGATTATGAATCATTTAGAAATAGAAAAGAAATGGCAAGCCTATTGGGAGGACAATGAAACATTTAAGACGGATGTCTATGATTTTAGTAAGCCAAAATATTATATTTTGGATATGTTTCCCTACCCATCAGGAGATGGACTTCATGTGGGACATCCACGTGGTTATACGGCAACGGATGTGTTGGCACGTCAAAAACGGATGCAGGGTTATAATGTATTACATCCAATGGGATGGGATGCTTTTGGTTTGCCTGCAGAGCAGTTTGCGCTTAAAACTGGAAATCATCCAGCAAGCTTTACCAAACAAAATATTGAGAACTTTAAAAAACAAATTAAGTCCTTGGGTCTTTCATATGATTGGAGTAAGGAATTATCAACAACCGATCCTGACTATGTAAAGTGGACACAGTGGATTTTTACCAAACTTTATGAAAAGGGTTTGGCTTATGTAGATGAGATTCCTGTTAACTATTGCCCTGCTTTGGGAACTGTTTTGGCCAATGAAGAAGTCATAGACGGTAAAAGTGAAGTGGGTGGCTTTGATGTGATTCGTGTTCCCATGCGTCAATGGGTTTTAAGAATTACTGAATATGCTGAACAGTTGTTGGAAGATTTGGAATTGGTGGAATGGCCCAATTCTACGAAGGAAATGCAAATCAATTGGATCGGTAAATCAGTAGGGTCCAATGTGATTTTTAAAGTCAAAGACCATGCTAAAGAATTTACAATTTTTACAACCCGTGCAGATACGTTATTTGGTGCTACATATTGTGTGCTTGCGCCTGAACATCCATTTGTTAAAGAGATTACAACCGAAGATAATTTGGAAGCTGTTGAAGTGTATTTAGAAGCTGCGTCTCATAAGTCCGATTTAGAGAGAACTGAGCTTAATAAGGATAAAACAGGGGTCTTTACGGGTGCCTATGCTATCAATCCTGTCAATCGAAAAGAAGTGCCCATTTATATTGCGGACTATGTGCTCGCAAGTTATGGAACGGGTGCCATCATGGCTGTTCCTGCTCATGATACGCGTGATTATGAGTTTGCGACAAAATATGGCATTGAGATTATTTCTATTATTGAAGGCGCGGATGTATCAAATGCCGCTTATACTGAAGATGGGCTTCATGTGAACTCCGACTTCTTGGATGGGATGGATACTGAAACAGCAATCAAAACAATGAATGATTGGTTGGTTTCTAATAAAGTGGGTGAACCGAAGGTCTCATATCGCTTAAGAGACTGGTTGTTTTCACGTCAACGTTATTGGGGTGAACCCATTCCAGTGGTTCATTTAGAAGATGGTACCATGCGCACACTTGAGTTGGATGAATTGCCGCTTGAGTTGCCTGAAGTTTCAAACTATAAACCAGCCGGTGATGGTCAATCACCTTTGGCCAATGCTGAAGATTGGTTGGAAGTAACTTTAAAGGATGGGACTAAGGGAAGACGTGAAACCAACACCATGCCACAATGGGCTGGTTCATGTTGGTATTATATGCGTTACTTAGATCCAAAAAATAAGGAAGCCTTGGCAGATCCAAAGCTCTTATCACATTGGTTGCCTGTTGATTTATATGTGGGAGGCGCTGAACATGCAGTACTTCACTTACTTTATGCAAGATTTTGGCACAAGGTACTTTATGATATTGGTGTGGTGGACACAAAAGAACCCTTCAAGAAGTTATATCACCAAGGGATGATTTTAGGTAGCAACAATGAGAAAATGTCAAAATCGCGTGGTAATGTTGTGAATCCAGACGATATTGTTGAAAGTCATGGGGCTGATGCATTGCGTATTTATGAAATGTTTATGGGTCCTTTTGATGGGGCAATTGCGTGGAGTACAAGGGGATTGGATGGTACCAAACGCTGGACCGAACGTGTTTGGAGACTCTTTGTTGAGATGGATGTGATTGTAGAAGAAAATGATGGATCGATGGATTATGTTTACCACAGTACGGTTGAAAAAGTAAGTCGAGATTTGGATAATTTTGGATTCAATACAGCCATTTCTCAATTGATGATTTTCATCAATGAGGCCTATAAAACCAATCGTGTTTATAAGGAACATGCCATTGGCTTCATTAAGATGTTTTCTGTTTATGCTCCTCATATGGGTGAAGAACTCTATGAACGTATTACAGGGAAGACAGGAATTTCCTTCAGTTCATGGCCTGTACATGATCCAAGTAAATTGGTTTTAGATGAGATTGAAATTGTGGTTCAAATTAATGGTAAGGTACGTGCTAAGTTTAATGCAGCCAACAATATGGCGGAAGCAAAATTACTAGAAACAGTTTATGCTCAAAAGAATGTTCAAAAGCATTTAGAGGGTATGGAAGTTGTCAAAGAAATTATCATTAAAAATCGAATTGTGAATATTGTAGTAAAAGCGAAATAATTATGAGTTAACTTTGTGATACTTGTTTAATTTCTCACAAGCAAACGAAGATTTTCACATAATTGGACTTTAAACTTAAAAAAAGTCGGAAATAGCATTATTTTATGATGCACTATTTGCAAAAATTGGTTGAGTTTAGATATAATTAAAAAGCGAATGAGGAGGCGTTTAAATGCAAAAAAGAATCGTAGTTGTCGGTGCTGGTTATGCAGGAATTTTAACTGCAAAGAAATTGGCTAAGAAATTTAAAAAAGACGACAATGTAACAATCAAAATTATTGATAAAAATCCTTTCCACACAATGTTAACTGAACTTCATGAAGTTGCAGCGAACCGTGTAGAAGAATCAAGTATTCGTATGGATTTAAAGAAAATCTTTGCGCGTCGTAAAGTTGATGTAGTCTTGGATGAAATCCAAAGCATTGATTTTGATGCGAAAGTGATTAAGGGTGCCAATGAGGAATATGCGTATGATCACGTTGTAATCGCAACAGGATCAAAACCAACTTTCTTTGGTGTTAAGGGAGCTAAAGAAAACTCATATACATTATGGTCCTATGATGATGCTGTAATTTTACGAGACAGAATTCGTGATGTCTTTAGAACTGCAGCGGGTGTATCAGATTATGATGCACGTCGTAAGATGTTAACATTCCACGTTGTCGGTGCTGGTTTTACAGGTGTTGAAATGATGGGTGAGTTGGCAGAGTATGTTCCAGTACTTTGTGAAGACTACAATATTTCACCAAAAGATGTGACCATGGTCATTGTGGATGGTATGGAGCGTGCTGTTCCTATTTTACCTGAAAAATTATCTGCTAAAATTGAAAAACGTTTGGCTAAAATGGGTGTACGTTGCGAGTTTAATGAAGTGGTTACCGAAGTGGGTACAGACTTCATTGAATTCAAACGTGGGGAAGAAATTGTTCGTAATGAAACCCATACTGTAATTTGGACAGCGGGTATTGAAAGTTCAACTGTTTCTACTGAATCCGGTAAAGCATTGAATGCTGCACACCGTGCAGGTCGTATTGAAACAGATAGTTTCTTACGCGCAAAAGGCCATGAAGATGTAACTGTTGTCGGTGACAATATGTATTATATCGTGGAAGGTGAAGAAACACCGGTTCCACAAATGGTTGAAAATGCGGAGCACAGTGCAGGAACTGCTGCCCATAACGTGGCTGAATCCATTAAAGGATCCAATAACTTCAAAGCTTATAAACCAAGCTTCCATGGTGTTATGGTCTGTGTGGGTGGTCGCTATGGTGCGGCGCGTGTTGGCTTACCAAACTTTATGTTTAACTTGCCTTCATTCTTTGCGATGTTCGCAAAACACTTTATCAACATTGTATACTTCGTCCAAGTTCTTGGATGGAATAAAATCTTTAGTTATGTTAAACATGAATTCTTAACCATTAGAAACAGACGTTCATTTGTGGGAGGTCACTTCTCAAATCGTTCACCCAGTTTCTTAGCATTCCCAATCCGCTTGTGGCTTGGAATGGTTTGGGTCTTTGAAGGAATTCATAAAATTTCTGAACAATGGATGACCGAATTTAAATTGGATGGATTCTTTAACGGTGCGAATTGGTTTTATGACTCAATCTTAAATCCAGGTGCTGACACAGATGCAGGTGCAACCACAGCCATGATTTCAAACAAAGTGATTGAATCTATTGATGTGATTAGCCGTGCTACAGATGCTACAAGTGCTGGTACAGGGGACGGTGGATCCAGTGCTACTGCGGTTCCTCAAGTCTTGGTGAACTGGAAATTCTTTGAAATCTTCCAAGTCATCTTCTTATCAACAACAACTTTAAAAGAAGCAACACTCGATCAATTTGCCTTTAAAATCAATGTACCATTGATGAACTGGTTTATTGACAACATCTTATTACCCAATGAAGGTTTGGCATTCTTTATGCAACGTTTCATCGTTGTGGCTGAAATATTAATTGGACTTGCATTGATTGCTGGTTTATTTACAACCTTGGCATCTGGTTTCTCAATTGTATTACAGTTGATGTTCCTTACAACCACTGGTTGGTACTTGCATAATGCATGGATGTTCTTTGCTGCATTCGCATTGCTATTTACAGGTGGACAAGCCTTAGCCCTTGACTACTACGTAATGCCATGGTTAAAAGATAAATGGCGTTCGATACCCTTTGTTAAAAAGTGGTATCTATATCATGATTAGTGGTGTGATTCAGTGAATGAATTATTGCTTACAAAATTAAAAGAAGTGAACGAAGAGGTTGATAGATTACTGTCAACCTCTCCTTCCATTATTAGAAAATACTTAGTCCACTTATCTTTATCAAAAGGAAAAGGCGTAAGAGCCCTTTCTGTATTGGCCAGTGCATTGGATAAAAACGATGAAATTCATCCCGATGCCATATATATGGCCTCAGGTATTGAACTGTTACACCTTGCTACTTTGGTTCATGATGATGTGATGGATGATGCAGATACAAGACGTGGTATTGCAACCTTACATTCAAAATATGGTCGTAAGACTGCAGTCATTTGTGGTGATTATTTATTGGCGTTGGCTATGAATCAAATGAATGCTGTGGATGATAAAAATCAATATGTTGATTTTAACTTTGCTGACATCATGTTGGATATCGCACTTGGCGAACTGCAACAACACATTAACAATGGCAATAAAAACTTATCAATTAAAGCATATTTAGATATTATCAATGGTAAAACAGCCAAACTATTTGAGGCATCTTTTTATGCAGGATGTATTACCCATTCAAGTGATGAAGCCATTATCAATGCGTACCGTGAAATCGGGCATTTACTGGGCATGATGTTTCAAATTACCGATGATTGCTTGGATTTTGAAGCCACTGAATCTGAAACATTGAAACCCGTTCAATCTGATTATGAACAAGGGGTCATGACCTTACCTTTGCTTTATGCTTTCCAAGAAGATCCAACCCTTAAAGAAAAGAATTTAACCCGTGACTTTATTAATGAAGTGGTGGCTAAATTTGATGGTGTCGGATTTGCGAAACGAAAAGTAAATAACTACTATGACCAAGCAATGTCTTTAATTGATAGTTTAGATATGTCTGAACTAAAAAAAGACAGCTTCACTAAAATATTAGAAATGGCAAGACGATAAATGAAAAAATTCTTTAAATATACTGAAATACAAACAAAAATCACCAGTTTGATGACGTTCACACTGGTGATACTTTTGCTCAAATACTTAGATTTACCCATTAAACCCCTGGAAACATCTATATTTTTTGCGGGCATGTTTGTCTTTGACTTAACCACGACCGCCATTAATAATTATATCGATTCCAAATCCATTAATCATGAATTTGGATTAACCAGAACACAAATGAAACTCATCCTCTTCTCATTGTTGGCAATCAGTATTGCACTTGGGTTGTGGCTTGTAGCGCTAACAGATTGGATTGTGCTATTGGTAGGGATGTTTTGTTTCTTTGTGGGTATTGTTTATACCTTTGGACCCATTGCCATTTCCCGTCAACCCTATGGTGAAATTGTATCGGGCGTACTCTATGGATATTTTATCCCTTTCTTACTTTTTTATATTAATTTGGGTAATAGTTTTATGAGTGTAACATTATCCACAACATTAACGATTGATGTTAATGTTGAATATGGCTTGATGTTCTTGGTTTTTGGAATTGTACCAACCTTACTTACAGCCGCCATTATGCTTGGCAATAATACCTGTGATTTAGATAGAGATATCAAAGTAAATCGCTTTACCTTGGTTTATTATATTGGCCAAAAAAATGCGGTTTATCTTATGTATACTTTATATTCATTGGTTTATGTAGGCATTATTTTGGGTGTGATACTGGGTATCTATCCAATCTATATGTTGGCAGTCTTGGTGAGTGCGATCGTGGTACTTAAGCATGTCTATGCCTTTGGATTACATTGTGATAAGCAAAAATCCTTTCACTACGTCATTAAAAATTTCATCATGATCATGATCTTGATGATTGCAGTATTGGCAGTTTCAATCTTAATTTGATATTATTAAAACCACATGTCTATGAGTGCATGTGGTTTTTTAGTTGGAGGTGATAATATGGAAAACTTAAAGGTTAAAGATTTTGATAAAATATACAGGCTGATGGAAGAAAGCTTCGTTGAAGATGAATATAGAAATTATGAAGGTCAAAAACAGCTTTTATCCTTGGATCATTATACTGTTTTTGTAAAATACCATGAGACAGGGGATGTGATGGCCTTTATTGCCTTATGGGCGTTTGATGCGTTTATTTATATTGAACACTTTGTCGTAAATCCAAAGTATAGAAACAGGGGTTTGGGAAGCAAACTGTTAATGAATATTATGAATAAATTTGATAAAAGAATATGTTTAGAAGTGGAACCTCCAGAGGATGAACTTAAGAGTAGAAGAATTGAATTTTATAGAAGAAATGGTTTCTATTTAAATGATTATGCCTATACGCAACCCCCATTATCAAAGGGAAAAAAGCCTTTGTCATTAAAGATTATGACGTCTCATGAAAGTGTTGATGAAGCTTTTTTTAATGATATTAAAGCCCTTCTTTATAAATATGTTTACATGAAAATAGACCGATGATTCGGTCTATTTTTACGTATTAATCCAAAGGTGTCCAGGTGAATCGCTTCACCAGGGTTGTGGTTATTAAATACAACCCAACAATTGATAAGACCCATAGTAAATGTGAAATGGGTAAGGGTTGGAGTTCAATTGAGTAAGAAAGGTTGGTTGTAACAAAGACCAATGTAATCGCAACGGTGAGTAGGGTAGCGACGACCAAGGTTGTTGAGGGTTTATTTTTGAATGAGAAGGGATGTTTCGTTCTGATTACAAAAATAATTAAGGCTTGTGATATAATCCCGAAAGTAAACCAGAATGCTTGGAAAACGGTTTGTTGTTGCGGGGTATTGATATCCAAGACAAAGTATAGAACCACAAAACAAAGAATATCGAAGATAGAACTGAGAGGTCCAAATATCTTCATAAAGTGTACGAGGGAGTTTGAGTCCAATGTTTTGGGTCGCATGAGATCTTCATCATCACAGTTATCAAAAGGGATGCCTGTTTGCGCCAAATCGGACAAGAGGTTTTGAACCAGAATATGTACCGGAAGCAAGGGTAAGAAAGGTAAGAAGATTGAGGCAATGATGACTGAAATCATATTACCGAAGTTACCACTTACGGCCATTTCTAAATATTTAATCATATTTACAATGGTTTTACGCCC
>CANRNG010000051.1 GCA_947631935.1 uncultured Erysipelothrix sp. | reverse complement strand
AACCTTTCATTTGATGCAAAGATAGTAACCATAAGGGAAAACTAAGGGTAAAACCATTAAAAATGTCCATTAAGCCTCTTTTTTCAATAATAGCTTCTGACAAAATGGCCAGCCTTACGCCTGGCCGGACAAGATCTACTACGGCCGGGGGGATGTCCAACTGACATGGTATGAGAATTACGAACGAATGGGTGATCTGATGGGGCTGCCGCTCCTGGAACAACCGGAGCTCGCGCTCGATCCCGAGATCTCGGCCCAAATCCTCGTGGAGGGAATGGTCCTGGGCAAATCCAACCGGGGCGACTTCACCGGGTACTCGCTCGAGAACTTTTTCAACCCCCAACGCGATGATCCTTTCGGTGCCCGCAGGATCATCAACGGCCTCGACAGCGCCCACACCATTGCCGGCTATCATTACAAATTCCTGGAAGCAATCCGTAAAGCATCATGATGAACGAACACAAACTTACAGCTTCACAACTCACAATTGTTGTACCAAATGCTACACCAATTTTTGTACCAGTGGTTGTACCAGTTATTGCACCAGTGGTTGCACCAAATAGAACAGCACCGATTGTCCTGTTGCTCTTCACAACCCTACTCTTCCTGGTGGGCTGCAAACCCAAACAAATCATCACTGAAAAGGTGGTGACAACTATCGACAGCTCAGCTGTGATCTCTTTAAAGAATGAGCTTCATGCAAAGGAGATCCAGGTAGAAAACCTCAAAACCGATTTTAAGCGCCTCAGCGATGAGAACACCCAGTTGATGAGTGAATCTTCAAGCCACACCATAAACTACGACACCGCGGCTCCGGTCGACCCACACACAGGTAAATACCCCATTGCAAGTGAAACGATCACCCAAAGCAAAAGCTTTCTTGAAAAAACGATCAAAGAATTTGAGATCCTGCAACAGGAGTACAACAATGAGATTTACAAACTAACACGGGAAAACCAAAACCTTGAATACTCCCTTGAAACTTTAAAAGAGGAAAACCATTCTCTTAAAGAGAAAATCACCCCAACAACCGGATTTAATTTCAAACTTTTCTTTGCAGGTATGATCTTCGGTATTGTACTTATACTTATTACAATTGCTTTTAAAAACAAAATTTTAACCCTCAAAATACCGAGCAGTTTATAACGGTTTGCGTGTATGGTGTCGTTTGGCATTTCGAAGCACGAACCTGTCAAACCGCTACACCGTTTATTAGATGTAACACCCTTGAAATTAGCACTATCGGCCAAATGCACTATACACGATGTTGTATGCTGGGCTTTATTCATTATCCGTTAATTATCAATCTTTTACAATTACTAATCCACTCAATCGAAGCACTACTGTTCTTGAAAAAATTAGTTTTTAGGGTCGGCAAAAAAGCGTTGGAAAACAGACTAGCTCTATTGCAATTTTTGGTCAAGCGTTGGTTCGTGCGAATTGCAATTGTGTTTGGCTGTTTGCGCTGGCGTTTAATCAAATAATGTTGGTTGTTCATTTTTATTATTCATTACAAATTGAAAACACTTTTCCATTGTCTTAATACCAATCCCTTTTTCGTTAATTAATCCTATCATTGATTTGACTGTACCAGATTCAACCACTTCGGTTACCTTCTCAATTTTATCTTTCCTGATACCCGTTTTTAATTTGATTTCTTCGGAACTTAATTTTGACCAATTAGAAGCAAAATATTCATACAAGTCATCTACTGCTTCTGGTACGTATTCATATATTTCTATGTCTATTTCGCACTTACCTAAATATTCTTCCATTAAATTCAGAACAGTATCTTTATCTAATCCTCCGTTGTGTGTTCCGAGCAGTGGAAAAGCAATAGAAGTAATCCCCTGGTCTTTATAGGTTGAACAAAATTTCTCTAATCCTTTTTCGAGATATTCGATTTTACTCGGATATTTCCAGTGAAACTTTGTTGGAAAGTTCAAAACCCAAGGAGCATTTTCTTCACCTTTGTACAGCCATAGCTTTCCTATTCCAATCAGCTTTGATTTGCAGTGATCCTTATACAAATCAAACATTTTAGGATATCTCAGTTTAAAAACAAGAGCGATTCCTTTGCCCATTACTCCAACACAATTGACTGTATTTACTATCGTTTGTGCCTTAGAATTAAAAATATTCCCTTTTATAGTTTTTACTACCACAAATGTTCAGCTATTTTAACTCGAGTTGATAAATTGTTTGATTTCGTATTTTTCAAATTCATGATTGAATCCTTCAAGTTATAGTCAAATTCATGATTTGCATAAACAAACCATTTTTGTTTATTTTCGTCACAATAATAAATTTCAAAATTTTCAGCCCTTTCCGTGATTGTAAAATGGATATGAGACCTAAACCTGATTCGCTTATCTTGTTTATCTATAACATCACCTTCTAATTCATCCATATCATTCGAATCGCTAAAGTTCATTTCAAAGTACCCTTCCGATTTTCGATTTGTATTTATAGTATATGTGTTGTTTTCATTTGTGATGGAAACAGCTGGGTTTTCATTTCTAAAAAATGATGAATCAACTTTTATTTTATTGATAAAATCAATACTGTCTTTGCCTAGTAATCCTAATAATAATTGCCTATGTTGCTCATTTTGACAAACTATTCTAAAATTGTTTAAAGATGTGAAAACAAACTCATTTTTAATGAGTAGTTCTTGTTGAGCATAGTTTCGGTACTTTCTCCAATCTTCTTTACTATATTCCGGATAAATAAATAAATCATTGAAGTTAAATTGGTTATACATTTCTTCTATATAGCCGAATTTAGTTGTCTTTCTCTGCATATTTCCTGAACTTATTTTAATTTGGTAATTTTGAATTACTGCATTCAGAGGAAAAGCAAAATAGATTGGTATAGGACATTTTGGAAAACCTAACATTGAATATTCACTATTATAAAAAGAATGCCATTCCCCCATTTTATTGCGATATCCATTATCTAAGTCTACCCCAAGAAATTCATTATAAAACTGAGTTTGCGTATGTGGTCTAAAATAAAATCGTGCATAATTGTGTGGTCTTAAGTTTGACCAAACTACGTTACCCGCAGAATCAGATAGCTGCTGAGCCTTATTTCTGCATTTAATTCTCCCCTCTCTTATTATTTTAACCGCATTATCAATATGTGTGAAGTGATATGCATACCCAGCCCAATTACTACACTGTTTATTAAGATTATAAACGAATCTCTTATGAATATTCTCTTTAAGATAGTTTTCTATGTAAAGGTTTGTCTCGTAGTCTATTGAAGGATTGTTTTCCAACCCTTCAAAATCTATAAAATCTGAGTACTTTTTAATCAAAGGCAATTGTCCACTGAAATCAGAATACTTAGACAAAACTTTCCAGTCTATAAACGACTTGAAATTTTCAAGTATATGATCACTCAATACAATTTTAGTTGTAACATGCTTCCAATCCAGTAAGTATTTGAATTCGTTAAGAACTGAGATATCTGCATAGAAGCTTGAAACTGAGGAAAGAGTTGTCCAATTAATGTATTCTTGATATTTCCTTAGAATTAATTCAGAGTTTACGTCTATTTTGTTTGACCTAATAAGAATATCCCAATCCCAAAACTCTTTATACTCATCTAACAAAATTTCATTTTCAAAGCTCAGGTTTTGATTACTAGAAATAGTGGACCAATACTCTTGCGAATCTTTAATAGAAGAAGCAATTAGTCCAATGGTCTTTTCATTACAGTGTAAATTGCTCGAGCTAAGAATATTATTCCAATTAACAACTTCCTTACTACTTAATATTCTTAATAAATTCTGATCAAAAATTAATTCACTACTACTTGATATAGCATGCCAATCCCAGGTCTTGTTGGATAACTCTACAATTGTTGAGTTAGCAATCCATTCCTTTATTGAGAAATAGCTCCAATCAAGATCCTTATCTCTTAATAAGAGTAAGTCTTCATTTGAAAACGTAATAGCAGGATTATTTGATAAAATCTTCCAATCCCAAGGTTTATCTAACAATTCATTTAGTAAGATTTCCTTCTCAATTTTTAAACTTTCGTTACTAGATAGTGCTTTCCAATCCCAATTTTTATCATTGAACTTATTCAGTATTTCAAAATCAAGCAAGGCATCCTTGCGGTGGGAGATGACTTCAAAATTGATAAACTTTTCGAATTTTTGGAATAATTGTTCATTGAATACAACTCCTTCTTTATTTTTAGTGGTAAGAAGTTTGGATTTTTCAGAAGACAGAATTTCCCAATCCCATTTTTGTCTAAAGTAATTTACAATGCTCTCGCTACGTGTAATATTGTCTAGCTTTGACAATTCCTTAAAGTCCCATAGCTCTGCAAACTCCGACAAATAGGATAAGACATGATTTTCCCATTGTTTTCTAGTGCCATATATCTCACGATCGTATCTGAAAAACCCATTCAAAAAAGAGTTACTAGATAATAAGGGCCAGTTTATTCTTTCTTTATATCTATGAAGCGTATTAAGGTCTAAGGATATTTTACTTGAAGAACTTAAATAATCCCAATCCCACTGAAAAATTTCAATGTCATTAGTAGAATTAATTAATTCAAAAATTTTATGTGATGGATATATCTCAGTAATGAATCTCCAAGCCTCTTTTCGAACTTTTTCAGTTGCATCATTAATCCAAAATGCTATTTGTGTTAATCTCTCAGGATTAATAATGTCATCTAAATCAATATGTCTTTCAAGAATAATTTTCCATTCCCACAAATCAGCAAATTCATCTAGAAGTTCATTATCAATAATTGCTTCTTCAATGGCTCTTTCAGTAACATTGTTCCAATCCCATGCAAAATCAGGTAATTCAAACACATCCTCTACTTCAAAGCAATTAGTTATTTCAGTCAATAGAGAACTAAAAGAAGGAATGCTTTCTACAAGATTAAATGTTTCTTCTATATGTTCTTTGACAAACGATTTCGGTGTTTTTGGCCAAATTTGTTTCCAATCAATTTCACTTGAAATACCAAGGAATAAATCTTCAAGCTCGACATTTATTTCAATTATATCATCAAGATTAAATAGCTTTGAAATTACAAGTGGCAGGTCTTCTAGTTTGTTTTCCTGATCTAGCAGAAATAGACTTCTTAAATTTGATTTGAGTGTATTCTTATCAAATACATGGATCGCTGAGTTAACATCTAATCTATTTTTATTCTCCTCGAAGAAGTTCTCTTGGTTTACTAATCGACTATTTTTAGAAATAGCAGCAAAGTCCCATTCAAAATTTAACTTCTCTATTATTTCCGAATCGGATATATTGCCGCTCAAATATTCAATCGCCTCACTATATCCCCATTTATTCTCAAATGTTCTTACGGTATCTATTGACCAGTTTTGAAAAGGATTTAACTCGAATCCAGGAGCAACATCATTCCCCCAATAAATTAGCTCGTGGTTGTCTAATATTTGCAGTTTCGTTAGGCTAAGATCGCATTTTGAAAATCTATTAAGGATCTTAATATCATCAGAAAACGATAAAAAAGAAATTGTTTCTTCAAAAAGTTCATTTTTGCAATCATAGCTATCAGAAATGAAGCGTTCAATTAGAATTTCAAAATTCAAATTCTGTTTAAGTGCTGAAAAATTAGATTCAATTTCAGGCAAGCTTAATTTTTGAGAAACCAATGTATGGTTCCATGGAGCATCCGAATATCCTAAAACGTATTCAAGAAGTTCACTTGAATCATTATTTGATATGTAACTTGTAATGTTTGGTAATTGATTAAAATTCTGTCTTATGAAATCCTTGTCGCATTGTTCATAGAATTTGTAAAGGTCAATACCTGGAAGCTTTATAATTCTAGAAACATGGTCTTTAAAATCATCTAATGTTACTATATCGGTTAAAACATCTACATCCCAAGGATACTTGTCAATATTTGCAAGTATAAATTCAAGATTCAGACGATTGGTTACTTCAAGCCAATCAAATTTATCAATATAGTCATCTATGGCATCTTGAATTATGGAGACAGGAGCCTTTGAACTTATTAGGTTCCAATTGACCTGAAATTTATCTAAAAAACCAATAGAGCTATTGTTCCATATAATATTTGGTTTTTCAATAACAATACTCCAATCAACAATTGCGATAAAATCAGCTAAATCTTCAATTAAAAAAGCTTCTTTGGCTTCAACCAATTTCTTACAATTAATTTTTAATTTGAGATTATCCGCTTTTAACGTGTTCGGAGTTTTATTTATTTCCTTTGATAATTGTTCATGAAGCTTAGACTCATATAAAACCTCAATAGAACTGTTTCTTTCTGAAAATTCTAAATATGTCTCTATCAACCCTAAGTTTGATAGTGGCTCAATATTATCGAATATTATCTCATCATTTTTATTTAACCTATTCAGATGGAATTGGTTAACGAGATTATGGTATGGAGCTTCTAATTCGGCTAAGTCCCAAGCCTTATTTAGATTCTGCTCATTTGTTAATCTAACTTCAACCCCAATTTCTTTAAATGTAAAATTGGATGCTTCATTCGAGAGCTCAATATCAAAAAACTCCGGAATTTGAATGTTTCCTGAGTAAAAAGAGTATTTTAAATCGTCATTTATTGCTTTCTCTCCCCAATAAGTTAATTGAATACTCTGGCTGTTGTATTCAATCAAATGATTGGACTTTAGGTTTTCAAGGTATGACTCAAATAGTTGTATTTCAGCAACATCTTTACGCACTTGAAGTTCAGGATTATCAGCAACAGCGAATCCTAAAACAGTTCCTAGCTCAATGAATTCATAACTACCATTATTTTGGTTAATCAATCCTAGTATTGCCTTCTCATGTTTTTCCAAAGGCAAAGCACGTCTAAAAAGAGTTTTATACCCCTTTAGTCTAATTTTTATTGGCTCTATAATAGATATACTTTGCATACTAAATTTTAATAGGTTTTTGACCATCAAAGCCCCAGACTTCTCCTTGAGGATGATTCTTTATTGTTTCAAAAACATTCTTGTAGATTTCTTTTTTACTGAAATGATTAGAATTTCCAACCACGATTAATAGACGTTTAGCTCTCGAAAGAGCAACGTTTAATCGATTAGGAGATTCAGCAAAACCAAGACTTTCATTTTGTGCATACCCATTTTTAGGATACATCTCAAAATCTGCTATTTCATTTTCTGATTCAGCGATATTATTACTTCTCACAAGAGATACTATGACGATATTTCTCTCCATTCCTTGAAATCTATCAACAGGAGACACTCTAACATCAATACCTTCAGGAACATTTTTCTTTATTAGCCCGGCTTGTGCTCCATAAAAAGTAATTACACCTAATTCCTTTTGATCCTTCTCATTATCTTTCCAATGATTGATGAATGTTGAATAATTTTCATTGGAAGTTATGGTATTAATTATCCATTCAATTGCTTTAACTTCTCCAGGATTGATTCTACTTGTCCCTTTTTTAATTTCCGGAGTTTGTACATCAAACCACATTACATGCGTATCCTTTTTCTTGGTAATACCATGATACCTGGACATAGGGTTGTTGAGATTCGGATCACCCACAGAATCCAATGGAAGTCCACATTCTAAATCTTTTCCATTCTCGAAATCACCTTTATAGAATTGTTTGATAGTTTCATTAATGGCTGGATGCATCCTATACTGAGTATCGAATGTTGATTTGAGATTAGTATCAATATTTGTAAAGAGCTTTTCAAAGTGTGAATGCTCAAAACTTTCTCTATGCTGCTTAATAAAGCGAATAAGCTCAGCAATTTTCTTGACTTGTTTATCGTCCTTACTTTTATCTTTTAGATAAACCAAACTTTCGATAAACTCATTAGTATCAACCATTGGAGGCAATTGTCTATGGTCTCCTATGATCACCGCTTTTTTTCCGAAAGTAAAAGGAAGTGCCAATTCGGGTGGAGAAGCCTTAGAAGCCTCATCCTGAATAGCTAATTCAAATTCAATCTCTTTGTTTTTAAGATTAGTGGCAGAAGACCTACTTGGAGAGGACTTAAATCTCTCAAAATCTTCGGGATAAAAAACATTGGAGTAATCTTGAAAAAACCGAGTAAACTTACCTTCTGAATTTATTTTCCCTATTGAACTACAAGTAGCTCCAATTACGTTACAGTTCTTCACATAAGAAGAATAGAAATTATCTCTAAGATCTTTTCCTTTCTCTTTTAAATGCTCCTTCCAAAGTGTAATAAACGTATCGTTACTTTGGTTTGTGCACCGTTTATTAACGATATCAACCCAGTCATCTAAAATTAAAGAACTATCAGCTTCCCATTCATCATTTTTCCAGTAATTAATCGCTTCTAAAGAAAATCTTCTTCCTTCATCATCAAGTTTTTCTTCGCTACCAAATCGTATAGGTTTCATTAACAGGTGTGACTTACTTCTAAGCTTATCCAGAGCATTATCAACGGCTAAGTTTGTTTCAGAAGTAACTAATATCCTGTATCGTTTATCGCTTTCATCATGTGCTAAATGTTGCCAAATAAGTTCTGCAATAGCAGTTGATTTACCGGTTCCTGGTGGTCCTTGAACAATAAATAAATCATCGCTTAATAAACATTTTACGATCGCTTCCTTTTGTCTTTCATTGACATAAGGACTTAATAAGTCACCATTTACCTTTTGATATAATTCCTGGTATTCTTTAGTACGAGTAATGTCTCCATCAATAAAAGATTCCAATGAGGATGAATCAATCAAGGCTTGTTTAAGATTCTTGTTGCAAATTGAGTTTCCTGAATCAGAATATATTTTCTCAACAGCATCTCTTAATCGCTTCACTTTATCTTTTTCTCCCTTTAAGGCACTTTTAACTGTTAGATAAGACCCTTCTTCAAGAAGGCTTTTCTCTTCTGCTAGAATAGTCAAGTTGGGATATAAAATGGATTTTAAAATACCCAAAGTCTCCTTTGAATCAACAAGAGTTAATGGTTCACCTCTAAGATTGTCTAACTTTTTATGTACCTCCTCCTTGTAACTTTCCTCATCAAATTGGAAGTAGTATTTTAAGTAACCTTCATCTAAACTTTCCCAGTTTAAAGTGATATTTTTTTCGCTATAATTTCCTGCGGAGTTAATGATTCTAGCTTTAAAAATTTCTAAGTCATCAAGTGTCCTCATTAAACCAAAAACCCGTAATTCGTTTCTAGATTCATTTAATGCCGATTTGACAAAAACTAACTCATCCAATTTTTCCTTGACTTGGACTAATGGAGTGATGTTGCCAAAAGTTACTTTGTATTTGTGATCGTCTCTAAAGCCTAAATAGTTCAAAGAATCATATGTGTCTAACTTTTGTAGTTTTTCATCTAGTTCCTCCTTCGTTTTAAAATCGAATGAAATAGTCTCTGCATCTGAACTTATTTGAAATTCTTCAAAAGGAATAACTTCTTTAATATGTTCGAAGAACCTTTGTTTATCAATTCTAAAAATGTGTTCATGAACAATCTGTATATGTTCTTTTCCAAAATATCGTTTGAGGGTATTTAGAAAAAAGAAGATTTCAAATTGCAAGTCACTTAATGAAATGGATGCAGAAAAGGTTTGGATGAAAATATTGTTATCTGGATTTGGTAATATTACACCTTCAAGATTAGGTCTGTCTTCAGATTTGTAATAGATCTTTCTTTGTTTTCTAATCTGTTCAAATTTGTCAAATTCATCCGGAGTAATTGTATAAGAAACGAGATGAAATGAATTTGAATAGAAGGTGTTTTCCTGAAAAGCTTCAAACACTTCCTTTTTTAGAAATACATCCTTTAAATGGATTTGCTTAAAGAAACCTTCTACCTTGTAAGGATCTAATCCAATATGTTCCTTTAGATACTTTACTGCAATATCAAATTGCTTATTTATAAAGCTTTCACTAACGTCAATTTTTGAGATAGCACCTAGGTTTTCTTCTCTAAAAACGTCTTGACTAGATTCCAGTACTGAATCAATATTTTCTAATTCATCGAGTGTTAGAAATTGGGTTTTACCAAGATTTTGTTTTACCGGTACTTTTTTTGTTATAGGCTGACTACTAAAATTAGTTTGGGTAAAAACAGTATTGAGACTTATTTCGGGAACCCTACCAATTTCATCATTTAATATTTCAATTAGCTTTGTTCTAATTTCTCCTATTTCAGCTTCACTAATTTTCTCGTGTAGCCTGACATTAATCTTGTTTCTTTTCTTGGAATGAGTGATATCTACAACCTTATCGGAAGCAAGTGAAATTTGGATTGGTGTTGAAATTCCTTTTACAGAAAGTAAGTATTCAACAGAATAGTTTTCGCCCCATACCTCTAGTGTTTTACTTTGAAGATAGGTTTCATCCAATACCACAATTTTCCCATTGTTTTTCTCCTTATATGTGGAGCTAGGATAAACTCTTCTAATGTGATGGGCTAAAGTCTTCTCTTGTGGTTGAGCTTCTTCTTTTACGACATGTTCTTTTAAAAAATCAATTAAAGGTGTCTTATTATATTTGAAAGTTCCCGAGAAAGCTGGCTTTGATGAAAATTCAAAATGGTTTGAATCAGCAAAGGACTTTAAATCCTCAATTTCAGAATTATTTATTGCCTCGGATGATGGATATAAAAGGTGGTTATCATGATAATTAAGATTCTCTTTCTTTAAACTTGGAAATACCTTTAATAAACCTTCAAATATTTTATCCTTCTGATTGGCATCAATATATCTACAAACAACAGACGAATCATTCTTAGCCTCCAATACCTTAATGTCGAAGGGCTCTGAATATTGATTAGTCAGTATATCTAAAGCATCTATATATGATTTCCAAACCTCAAAATCTCTCATGTGCGATTCTTTTTGAGCGTTGGCAAAAATTGCACTCTTTTGCAAATTTTGGTTTGTGCGTTAGCCTGTGCGATTTGCAAATGTGTGCAATGTGCGTGGGCTTCCCCAGCTGTCCAGAAGGGCAGAAGCGAGCGGGCAAAAACTAATTTTTTCTTGCACCAACTTTCAATCAATGTGACGATATTTACTTTCCAGTTTTTCAATTTTTATAATCGGGTTTCGATTTTCGATTCGGTCTTTTAGCCTTGCATACAACATTTGTATATACGCAACACAATTGCGTATATATTTCATATATCCACCGTCCTTGTTTTGCTAATTCGT